>NZ_JARKIN010000001.1:1506250-1872500 GCF_029351045.1 Streptomyces sp. WMMB303
GCGTGGTCGACGGTGATGCGCGAGCGGGCGGGTTCGCCGGCCAGCAGGCTGGCGGCGGCGCCCAGCAGATATCCGGCGTCCACCAGGACGACGCAGCGGTCCACGACGTTCCACCCACTCTCGGTCATGCCATCCAGCCGAGGCTGTGCCTTCGCGTGCCGGCCGTTCCCCGTGTCCTTCGAGTCTGCCCGACCATGCGGGGGTTATCAGCCGGAACTCGATCATCGGCGTGGCGCCCACCCGGGGTAATTGTCCGACATGCACAGTATTTCCGGTCATGCGAATCTGAACGGGAGGACCCTCTCGTTCGGAGACGGACCTCCGTCGCAGGAGGCGCACATGGCGAGGAACAAGAACCGTCAACCGGCCCGGGAATCCCGCACCGCGGAGGAGCAGCAACGGGAGCGGGAGCGCGCGAAGTCGGCCGCCGCCGAGCGGACACCCCCCAACGGCGCCGCCCGCAAGGGCCGGGAACGCCGCTTCGGCCACAACTGAGCGACCTGGGCCACCGGGCCCGTCCGGGCGCGCCCTCGTGCCCTGTCCGCAGTTGCCGCGGACCGGGCACGAGGGGTGACCACGCCGGGTGCTTGCCCGGGGCGCCCGGCGAGCGGTGGGCGGCGAACGGCGGTGGCGAGCGGCGCCCCGGCGGACCGGCGCCCGGCCGCAGCGCGCTCGGAGGTCCGGGGCTCCTCCGGATTTCCGGCCTCAGCCCGCCAGACAGGCGGGGCCCAGCAGTTCCTTCAGGTCGCCGAAGAGCGCGGGGTCGGGGGTGACCCGGTGCCGGTCCAGCCGCAACACCGTGGTCTTACGCGCCCCCTCCAGCCGGACCCGCACCTCGCTGGCGCCGCGGTGCTGGGTCAGCACATAGCCCAGCTTCTCCACCAGCGGGGGCGTCACCTTGACGGTGGGGATGGTGATGGTGACCGGCGCGGTGGCGGACGCCTCGCTCAGGTCGGGGACCTGAAGCTCCATGGCGACGAGCCGGGGCACGTCCTCCCGCTTGTCCAGCCGCCCCTTGACGAACACGATGGCGTCCTCCACCAGCTGCGTGGAGACCAGTTGGTAGGTGGCGGGGAAGAACATGCAGTCGATGGAGCCGGCCAGATCCTCCACGGTGGCGATGGCCCAGGCGTTGCCCTGCTTGGTCATCTTGCGTTGCAGGCCGGAGATGATGCCGCCGATGGTGACGATGGAACCGTCGGAATAGTCGCCGCCGGTCAGCTGGGCGATGGCCGCGTCGGCCTTCTCGTTGAGAACGTGCTCCAGGCCGAAGAGCGGATGGTCGGAGACGTAGAGACCGAGCATCTCCCGCTCCTGGGCGAGCAGATAGGTCTTGTCCCACTCCTCCTCGGAGAACTGCACGTCCAGGCCGAAGCCGGGGCCGGAGTCGGTCGCGTCGTCCCCGCCGAGGTCACCGAAGAGGTCGAACTGCCCCTCGGCCTCCTTCCGTTTGACCTGCACCACGTTGTCGATCATCGGCTCGAACTGCGCGGTGAGGCCCTTGCGGGTGTGCTGCATCTCGTCGAACGCCCCGGCCTTGATCAGGGACTCGACGGTGCGCTTGTTGCAGACGACGGCCTCGACCTTGTCCAGGAAATCCGGGAAGGAGGAGTACTTGCCCTTCGCCTTGCGGCACTTGACGATCGAGTCGACGACGTTCTGGCCCACGTTCCGCACCGCGGTGAGACCGAAGACGATGGTGGTGTCGTCCTTGGAGGTGAAGTTCGCCTCCGACTCATTCACGTTGGGCGGCAGCACCTTGATGCCCATCTTGCGGCACTCGTTGAGGTAGACGGCCGACTTGTCCTTGTCGTCGCGCACCGAGGTGAGCAGCGCGGACATGTACTCCGCGGGGTAGTTGGCCTTGAGATAGGCCGTCCAGTAGGTGACCAGCCCGTAGGCGGAGGAGTGCGCCTTGTTGAAGGCGTACCCGGCGAAGGGGACCAGCACGTCCCAGACGGCCTGGATGGCGCCGTCCGAGTAGCCGTTGTCCCGCATGCCCTTCTGGAAGTTCACGAACTCCTTGTCGAGAACCTCCTTCTTCTTCTTGCCCATCGCCCGGCGCAGCAGGTCGGCCTGGCCCAGTGAGTAGCCGGCGAGCACCTGGGCCGCCTTCTGCACCTGCTCCTGGTAGACGATCAGGCCGTGCGTGATGTCGAGGACGTCCTTGAGCGGCTCCTCCAGCTCCGGGTGGATCGGCGTGATCTCCTGCTGGCCGTTCTTCCGCAGCGCGTAGTTGATGTGGGAGTTCATCCCCATCGGGCCGGGGCGGTACAGGGCCGAGACCGCGGAGATGTCCTCGAAGTGGTCGGGCTTCATCATGCGCAGCAGGGAGCGCATGGGGCCGCCGTCGAACTGGAAGACGCCGAGGGTGTCGCCGCGGCACAGCAGCTCGAACGCCTTGGGGTCGTCCAGCGGCAGGTCGAGGAGCTTGAGGTCGACGCCCTTGTTCTTGCGGATCATCTTGACCGCGTCGTCCATGATGGTGAGGTTGCGCAGCCCCAGGAAGTCCATCTTCAGCAGGCCGAGCGACTCGCAGCTGGGGTAGTCCCACTGGGTGACGACCGTGCCGTCGTTCTTCGGCGAGAAGATCGGCGCGTGGTCGATGACCGGCTCGCTGGACATGATGACGCCCGCCGCGTGCATGCCCATCTGGCGCACCAGGCCCTCGATGCCCATGGCGGAGTCGATGACCTTCTTGACATCCGGCTCGTTCTCGTACATCCCGCGCACCTCGCCCGCCTCGCTGTAGCGGGGGTGGTTCGGGTCGGTGATGCCGGAGAGCGGGATGCCCTTGCCGAGCACGTCGGCGGGCATCGCCTTGGTGATGCGGTCACCCATCGCGTAGGGGTAGCCCAGCACCCGGGAGGCGTCCTTGATGGCGGCCTTCGCCTTGATCGTGCCGTAGGTGCCGATCATGGCGACCTTGTCGGCGCCGTACTTCTCCGTGACGTAGCGGATCACGTCGCCGCGCCGGCGCTCGTCGAAGTCGATGTCGACGTCGGGCATGGTGACGCGCTCGGGGTTGAGGAACCGCTCGAAGATCAGCCCGTGGGTGACGGGGTCGAGGTCGGTGATGCCCATGGCGTAACTGACGATCGAGCCCGCGGCCGAGCCGCGGCCCGGACCGACCGCGATGCCGTTGTCCTTGGCCCAGTTGATGAAGTCGGCGACCACCAGGAAGTACCCGGGGAAGCCCATGTCGATGATGACCTTCATCTCGTAGTCCGCCAGCTCCTGGCGGTCCTGGGGCACACCGCCGGGGAAGCGGCGGGCCATTCCGCGCCGGACCTCCTCGCGGAACCAGGAGATCTCGTCGTACCCCTCGGGCACGTCGAACTTCGGCATCAGGTTCTTGGGCTCGAACATGCCCTCGGTCTCGATGCGCTCGGCGATCAGCAGCTGCGTGTTGCGGCAGCCCGACTGCCAGGCCTCCGAGGAGTCGATGCCGTACATCTCCTCGGCGGTCTTGAGGTAATAGCCGGAACCGTCGAAGCTGAAGCGGTCCGGGTCCGAGAGGTTGCTGCCGGTCTGGATGCACAGCAGGGTGTCGTGCGCCGCCGACTCGCGCGCATAGGTGTAGTGCGAGTCGTTGGTGACCACGAAGGGCGCGTCGAGCTTCCGTGCGATGCGCTCCAGGCCGTCCCGCGCCCGTTTGTCGATCTCGATGTCGTGGTCCATCAGCTCGACGAAGAAGTTCTCCTTGCCGAAGATGTCCTGGTACTCGCCGGCGGCCTGGAGCGCCTCCTCCTCCATCCCCAGCCGGATCTTGGTGCTCACCTCGCCGGAGGGGCAGCCGGTGGTCGCCATCAGGCCCTCGGCGTACTCGGCGAGCAGTTCGCGGTCCATCCTGGGCTTGCGGAAGAAGCCCTCCAGGCTGGCCCGCGACTGGGCGCGGAAGAGGTTGTGCAGCCCCGTGGCGTTCCTGGCCCACATCGTCATGTGGGTGTAGGCGCCGTTGCCGGACACGTCGTCCCGCTTCTGGTGCGGGGTGCCCCACTTGACCGGGCGGGTGTTCCGGCGGTGGTCGGGCGCCAGATACGCCTCGATGCCGATGATCGGCGTCACTCCGGCGTCCTTTGCGGAGTGGAAGAAGTCGTAGGCCCCGTGCAGATTGCCGTGGTCGGTCATCGCGATATGTGACATGCCCATCTCATTGCAGGCGTTGAACATGTCCTTGAGCCGGGCCGCACCGTCGAGGAGCGAGTACTGCGTGTGCACATGCAGATGAGTGAAGGGGTTGTCACTCACGACGAGGCCACCTCCGGGCGCGGGTCTTCAGGGGCGAGGGGGAAGTCTACGGGCCGCCGCCGACAGTCCCCGAAGACCCGTCCGGGCCCTGCGGAGCACCGGTCCGCACCGCGCAGAACCCTCCTGGCCCCCGACGGCGACGGCGTAGGTTGGACACTCGGTTCGTCATACACCGGTTTCGGTTCCCTACCGCCCTACGGAGCGCACCCATGAGCACGGCAGGCCAGGCAGCAGAACGCGGCGAGACCATTCTGGAGGTCTTCGACACGGCCTTCGGCGACCTCCTCGCCGCCGATCCGGCGGCCTTCCGGACCAAGTTCCGCAAGATGGCGGCCTCCGCCTTCGCCTTCTACCGGGGCACCGCCTGCCTCTTCTACGCCGACCTGACGGCACCCGGCAGCCCCTACGGACCGGGTGCGGACAGCGGCCCCTTCCTCGACGAGCGCACCAGCCGGGTATGGATACACGGCGACCTGCACGCCGAGAACTTCGGCACCTACATGAACGCCCACGGCCGGGTGCTCTTCAACGTCAACGACTTCGACGACCCGAAGCACCAGTAGTACAGTTGCCACCCCAGTTGCCGCAACCCCCGGGGAGGGACCGTGAGCACGCAACGTGCCGCACGTGTGTGGGTATACGCACGACTCAGCAGAACAACAGAGGCATCGACATCCGTGGAACGCCAGCTCAGAGACGGTAGGGAGCTGGCAGAGCGACGCTGGCCAACGGCACCGGTATTCGAGATCACCGATGATGACGTGAGTGGCGCCGTGGACCCCGCGAAGCGGGAAGGATTCGGCGCCGTTATGCGTAAGTGGCGCGATGGGGACGTAGTCGTGTTCTGGAAAGTCGACCGATTGGCCCGGTCGCTTGTCGGGTTCGTAGACGTGATGCGCACAGCGCAGGCGGCCGGGGTGGCACTGGTCTCCTGTCGGGACGCGTTCGATCTCTCAACACCGGACGGGCGCATGCAGGCCCAAATCCTTGCCGTTTTCGCAGAGTACGAGCGCGAAATGGTGAAAACCCGGGTCGGCAGTATGCGCAGGCACCTGCACGCACAGGGCAAATGGACCGGTGGCAGGGCGCCATACGGTCTCACGAGCGCTCCGCATCCGTCCGGGCAGGGACGAGTGCTCGTACGCGACGAAGAAGCCGCAGAAGTCGTGAGAGAGATCGTGGCGCGTGTACTCGCAGGTGACGCGATCACCAGGATTGCCGCAGATCTGGAATCACGCGGTGTCCCGTCCCCCCGGATGCGGACGAGCACGAAGGCAGAACCCCGGAAATCGGCGTGGAACAGTCGAGGAATCCGGGTTGTGCTGGAGTCCCCTACAATCGTCGGTCACCAAACCGACCCGCAGACAGGTCGGCTGGTCAGAGAAGGCGGCCTTCCTGTGCAGGTATGGGAGCCGATTGTCAGCGTGCCGGAACAGCAGCAGGCGTTGGCATCGCTTCCCGCTGTGACAGGACGTGCGGCACCACGTGGCCATTTCTGGCTGTACGACGTGGCCAAGTGCGGAATCTGCGGCGGAAATCTCAAGCAATCCAACGGCGGGAAGTACCAGCCGGATGTGACCGTTCTCCGCTGCGCCGGTCCGCTGAAAGAGCGGCACCCGATCGTGACCGTGCGGCTCGATTCGCTCACGGAGTACGTAGACGAACAGGTCGGACACTGGCTCAAGCACGTCGACTACTCGAAACGTGAATGGGTTGGCGGACACGACACTGCGGCGGACCTACTCAAGCTGCGCACCTTCCTGGACGAGCTCGAAGCGGACCGAAAAGCGGGGCTGTACGAGGGTGCAGACGGCCGTAAGCGGTATCAGCGGCAGTATCTCGACACTCGGCAGGAGATCGAGGCACTGGAGTCCGTCCCTGCCGTGGAAAGCGGCTGGCGAGCTGTGAGCACCGGCAGGGAATTCGGCGAATTCTGGGATGGCTGGCATCGCGAGGAACGGGGAGACCGGCTTCGGAGCCTCGGAGTCACCGTTTCCGTGAACCGGCCGCCCACACCGCGCGCCCGCGTGCCGCTGAGTGAGCGAGCCGAGATCGAATGGGGCGCCATGTCCGACGCAGTCGAAGACCTTGAGGCGGTTGCCCGAGAGGACGAGTGGCCCGATTGATGTGACCCAGACCACTTAGCCAACCCTTAGCGGAGCGTCCATCGAACCGGGCGCTCCGCTTTCCTGTGATCTACACCACTCGGAAATAGGCGGATTCTCAGCCCCTACAGCAGAAGGGGGAGGGCGGGTTCGTCACCCCCCAACCAAAAAACGTCACAGCGGGGCGTAAACGTCACAGCAAAAGAGGGGGTATGACCTGCTGTTTTAAGCTTTTCAAGATCATCTGTGACGTTTCTACTGCCACAAAGGCATTAACCCTAGACGTGTTTGGGGTAAAGCCTGTGGCCACCCCCGATTCGTCACAGATGATCTTGAAATCGGTCATCTTCCCAGGTCAGGCCCCACTTTTTACTCTGCCTTGACCTTTCAAAACGTCACACCGGTACACCCACCTGCCGTTTCCGCAGGTCAGCGGCCTGCCAGCCCGCCCCCTCTTCGCTGCCCCGCTGCCGCATCGGCCGCAGGCTGCCAGGATGCCCAGGAAGCCCTCTGCGCGCCTATCTCCCGGCCTTGGGCGTGCTCCCCGGTACCTGGTGCCACCGACCCGCTCCCAGTGTCTCTCAGAGCCGTACAGAGGCTTCGGGGCCATACAGCGCTCCTGCGCCCCTTCCCGCTGTCGGACGGGGTCGAGCCGTAAGCACCACTTACGCCTACGAGCCACAGAACGCCCGCTATCACGGCCTCGGACCCTCTCCCCGGTACCGACTACCGGGGCAGCCGCCACAGAGCCTCACAGCAGCGCACAGGGCGTCTCTCGGGCCCACGCGCACGTGGGGAACATCCGCCGGGGTCAAGGGACATGCTGTCCCTTAACCACGCACCCACGCGTGCACGGGGAGCACGTCAAAGGGGGTTCCTTAACTTTGGTAGTGGGGCACGCACCCACGCGTGCACGGGGAGCACCGTGGCTAAATGCGGCGCCAGCCTCCATTTAGGAACGGGCCCACGCGCCCACACACGCGCCTCCCAGCGCGCCGGTGAAGAACTTCCTGCCCCTGGATAGCGAGGGGCCGAACGGCAGGAAGCGCACAGCCACCGCATTCCCGTCCCCGGGGTGCCCGCTGTCGCGCAGCTAAGCGGGGGTGTAGAACACCTCCCCACTAGTTAGTAGAGGGACGGATAGAGCGAACGACAGCTTCCACACCATCTGCCAATAGGGGGCACAGTGCCAACGAGCACACGCGTCTGTAAGTGGACCAAATGCGATCGGGCGCTCACGTTCCGACAGCTCCTGTTCTGCTCCCCTCAGTGTCGGGGCAAGGCATTCCGCGCCGAGGCATCCGAAGCCGCTGCGGCTGACCGTGCCGAGCGTCGCGCAGCCGAGTGCGCTGCTACCGGTTGTAGTAACCCGGTAAGCAGCCCCGGCCGTGCCGGGCGCATTGGGCGATTCTGTTCTCCCACTTGTCGGAAGCGACAGTGGGTGCGTGATCGGAAATCCGCGCAGGAAGACAACTCGAACTAGCCACCCCTTGCTGCCGCCCGTCGCGACCACACAACCAAGTCCCTAGACGGGACGCCGTACACACCACCCAACGGGGTCGGCCCAATCGCGGGTCGGCCCCCTTTCCATGCCCGAACAGAAGGATTCCCGCCATGAGTCATGACCTTTCCGCAGTTCACGACGACGTTCTGTACGACGCAGCGGTGAACGATCTCCGCAACTTCGGCATCCGTGCGTCCCGACCGGCCAACAGCGAACCGCAGAAGATCAATCGGAAGTCCCTCGCACGCGTCGCCTTCCTGCTGAGCGAAGGCGTAATGCCGTCCGGCTTTACCGGCACTGTGCTTGGTTCCGCAGACTGGACCGGCCCGGACGCGCCGGACATCAGCGGAATGCCCGCAGAGCTGCCCAAGTCGGTGAAGCTCCATGAAGATGGGCTCGGGCATACCGAGGTGTACCCGGCGATCAAGTTTGGCTTCCGCGTCTGCTGCCGTTCCGAGTGTGAGAACGAGTTCACCGTGAAGCGCGGCGCGCGCAGCAACGCGCGGTGGCCGGTGACGTGCTCCGCTGAGTGTCGCCGTCTTTGGCGCAATGAGCGGGATCGCGCGACGTACGCCAAGGGCATGTAGCGCGCAGCGCAGAGCTATCCGTCAAGTTGTAGATAGTGAAGGGTCGGGTGGTGTCGCCCTGCCTTGGCGTTGAGCGCTCCGGATATGCATGCTCCGTCAGGGCAACGTGCCCCCGTGCAGCCGCACCTCTCCACGGCTGTTCGGGGGCAACCCACTCCCTTCACCCCGCGCGCCCCCGCCAACTGCGCGCGCATCAACTGACGGACATACACAAGGGCCCGGTGTTAGCCGGTCGCACAGCCTCATCCTGTGGCGGGACGGGTGGCTGTGCGATCCGCTATCGCCGGGCCTTTCTGCGTTTGGAGCCCCCGCCCATGCCAAGCAACGCACCCACTTCCCGCGCCTCTTGGGACGACATCACTGAGGCAGGCCGCGCCGCTGGACAGTGGCCGTCTCGCCTAATGGATGAGACCGCAGAGGCAATCGAGACACTGCGTACGCTGCGCGACGACAAGCCGCGTGTGGCTGCCCTGCGCGCTGGAGTCGAATTCGTGCTCGATCAATTGGACGACGCTTGGGGGCAGGTTTTCTTGGAACTCGCCGCACGCCAAGAGAGCGATCCCCGATGACATCGCGGGAAGCTACCGAGATTCTGCGACGACTCAACGAGCGGTCGGCAAAGAAGGCCGCACAACCCAAAGAAGGGGCTGCACAGTGAACGACGATACGCGGGAAGCGCTGCATGCGTTCTTCGACACACACGCGTATGAGGTCCGGTCCTCCCGCGCTGCCATATGGCACGAGCGCGTTGTGAGCGCTGTATGCCGCCACTTCATGCGGGAGCGGCCCGATCTGGCCCAGCCGGACTCGAACGATGTCGCCGATGTTCTGGACGCACTCGGCTACCGAGTGACTGTCGACAACGGCAAGTTCGCATGGCGACGTCTTCGACTGACGTGACAGCGCCGACCCCCACACCGCGCGATCTGGCCCCCGCATTCGAGCGGTTGCGACGGCGCGCGGTCGTGTACAAGCACACCACCCACCGAAAGAGGTAGTCCCCAATGACTGACGAAACGCCCTGGTACATGCGCGGCACCTCGCTGAGCGCAGACGACCTCGGGAACGACGAGGCCCACAAGCGCTACGCGGACGGCCTCGCTGACAGCGCTAGTGAGGCGGCCGACGCCCTGTCGGATCACCTGCGCGACGCCGAGAAGCGCGGGGTGGACATTCCCGTGACCGAGAGGCTTGCGATGGGCTACGCCGCGAATGCGCGTGCCGCTGCTAGGGAGGTCGGCCGATGAATGCCGTTGAGAAGGCGCGAGAGGCTGCCCAGAAGGCCGCGCAGGCTCTCGCCGATGCGGAGCAAGCCGAAGCCGAGAAGGCCGCCCAGAAGGCCGCTGAGCACGCCGCCGCACAGCGTGAACTTGACATCGTTCTTCTCGCTGAGTGGGAGGCGGCGGACGCTGCGCTCTCGGACACGGGCGCTAGGAAGGCAGCCGACCTCGTCTACGAGGGCAAAGACCCGCTGCATGCGCTCGCCCAATTCCACGTCGCCCGCGCCAAGCGCAATGTGCTTCGAGAAGCGACACGCGCTGCATATCGGCGAGTGCATGGCGAAGAGCCGGACGCGCGGTTTGCCATGGAGTTGGCTATCCGTGACATGCGTCTCGTAGGCCAGCTTGAGAGCGCCATTCTCGGTGCTGCCGACCGTGGTGCCGCCGAGTTCGGCGACGAGCTCACGGCCAAGTACGTGGTGCCCCGTGGCGAATGACGCATTCGACCCCGGGCCGAACGGCGACTATCCGTTCTTTCCACGCGATTCCGAGGGACGTCCGTGTTTCGAGGGGGACGGCCGTGTACCGGTGAACGGCGCACCGATGCCTACCGGTATCCGGCGGCACTCCAGCGGAGCGGTCATCGACATCACCCCGCGAATGCCGGACGGGACTCCGATCGTGCCGCCGGTCATCGCACCGGAGTGAAGTAGTGCAAACGGCCACCCGTCGCCGGCTCGGGATGCCACGCCCTCTGACCTGCGAAGACACCCCCGGTGGTCGTTTGCTACCCCCTTTGCTTTGCGGCATCCCCCCTGCCCCCTGCCTGACCGTGCCTGCCCTGCCCCTGTGCCTACCGACACGTGTGTACGCAGGGGCAGGCCATTGCCAGTGCCAGTGTGCGTGCGTTGGGTATCTATCTCGCTGATAGTGCACAGCGTGTAGTCAGTATGTGTGCGCATGCGCATAGCGGCTTGTATTCACGGCATGCACGACGTGATGTCAGCAGCGCGCATGTAGCAATGAGACGCGACCGTGTCTCGCTGTGTTCCGACACGAACAGCACAGCGACGAGAGCCGATCGAACAAGCTGATCACGATTCACTCTCTCGACACATGCGCATGTGGCACACGCATTGCCTTGATCGAGTACATATGGCACCGATCACGAGCCATTCAGGGCCAAAATCTACGGTCTGAACGTCGAAATTCGACGTTCCGACAGCCAATTCCCCTGGGAATCACTGCCGTTTATAGCGACGTACACCCTGCCAGCGCATCACAACCCCCCTGCCCCTGGGGGGTGACCCCCTCCCACCTGAACGCCCGGTCGGCAGGGAGGGCGGCGTGTAGCACCGGGGGCCGCCACCTTTTTGGTGGCGCCGGAATCTGCGGCCCGAGAGGAACGAAATGCTTAACGAACCCGACTGGGCCGACGACTTCGGCCTGAACGACCGTGCGTCCGACGACGCTTCCGCCGCGTGGGCAAGAGTGGTCGCCGATATAGACATTCCGGCGTCCCAACAAGACGCCGCAGCCCAGTACTGCGTAGCCGTCGCCCGGATCGCCGAAGCGGAGCGGCACATCAGCGAGCACGGTCTCATCCTCACTGGCGCCAACGGTGGGCCCGTGAAGAACCCGGCCACGACGCTTATCAATATGTACGGCGCGGCTGCCCGCGCACACCAGAACGCGCTTGGGCTAACGCCGTATTCGGCAGCGCGTAACAAGGCAATGTCGAGGAACGCCAAGACGGTCGGCGACGACGAGTACCAGGACAGCGGGACGGTAGATCCCGAATTCGCGCGGCTGATCTCAGGATTCGACCGTGCGTGAATCGCCCGTCCTTACGCGGCTCCGCGCGTCGCTACGGGCCGCAAGCCATATCGACCGGACGACGGCGGAAGCACTTCGGCAGTTCGTCCGGCAGCAGCACGCCACCGGTGCGCTGTCAGACGGCGAACAGCACCTCGCTCTGACTTGGATATGGCTCGCGGCTCACGAGCCGTTCGCCGAGCACGACCCTGCCTGGCTCGATGCACTTCGACCCGAATAGCACGCCTGCCAGATGCGGCAGAGGCTTCCTGCAATACGGCCGTCCCTTCGGGGGCGGCCTTTCTCGTACCCACCTGAAAGGCACCCCGCCATGCTGAAGGCCCTTATACGGACGGCCCTTTGCGCTGTCGTCCCTGCCGCACTTCTTATGGCAGCGCCCGGTGAGATCGCGCTCGCGGAGTCCGCCGGGTGGTCGCCGATGTGGTCGCCGCTTATGCCGGTCATCCTGTCCGTCTATGCGGCTTTGACCGCAGGCATTGCCTCGGTCCGTCCGGACATCCGGTCGGCGAAGATTGGAGCCGCATTCTCTATGACCGTGGCGGTGTCCGCTCAGGTGACCGCGCACCTGTTGTCCGCCGATTACATGTCCGTCTCGCCCGGCCTCGTGGTCGCTGTGTCCGCGATACCGCCCGTAGTGGCCGGACACCTGCTTCATATGGCCGCATCTGTGGCCACGCCGCAGACGGCCACGGGAGCGCCTGAGAGCACCGCCCCGGTATCGGAGCCCAGCGAGACGCAGAACGGCGCTCAGGCAAGCGCGCAGCGCGCCCCGTGCACTTCGTTCGTCCCGCTTGCCGATCTCGTGGCCACGATCCCCTCAGATTCCCGTCCGGACATCTGCGCGGACACGTGGTCAATCGCCGATCTGCTGGCCACTTTCCCGGCCACCGAAGCGGACACCGCTATGGGCGACCTCGGACAGGTGGCCACCGGCGCGGACAACGGCCGACCGGACGCGGACACCATTCGAGCCGCTATCGCCGTGCTGTCCGCAAGTGGCCGGACAGTCACCGGGGAAGACTTGGCCGCACACTTCGGTGTGTCCGCCCGGACTGGACGCCGGTATCTTTCCAAGGCCACCGCAGGTGTTGTGTAGGCGCGGCAGCGACCGCGCGTACGAGATGGCCCCGGTCACGACCGGCGTCGCGAGTCGGGACACGGCCAGCCGAAATGGAGGCTGGCGCAGTATTTACCTGAGAGCCCCGGTCATTCCCACATGGGATTGGCCGGGGCCATCTGTGTTTGTGGAACCACGCGGGAGCGTCGTCGGCCTGAACGTCGTAGGTGCCAGTGCGGCGAATCGTGGGGAGGACTTCAGCAGTCACCCAAGCCTGGAAGGTGTCCGCGTTGGGTGACGTTGACCTAAGCACAACCAGGTACAGCCCCTGCTCGCTGATAACCGCGAGTCTTTGCGGCCCCCCGGGGGTCTGACAAACTGTCGTACCCTTGTGCTGCGGCTTGATGCTGCGCGTCAGATTGGACGCGTCTCTACGCCCCAACGCCTTCGCCACGTCGGCCGCGACGAACCACGGTTCGCCGTCGATCTCAACAGCGCGAAGGTGTGACGTTGTGACGTTCTGACCCCTAAAAAGTATTCTCTCTCTAACGCGTCTGGCTCTAAGCCTGTGACTACCCCCGGAACGTCACTTCGTCACGCACCCAGCGCCGTCTACGCGGCGCATTCCCGGGCGCTGTCAGCCAGCCACGCGGGCCCCTTCTCGCTGATGACGCGCAGCGAGGAGCGCAGACGGCGGGAATGCCGGTCGGACGACACGCGGCGAAGAATAGGGGCCATTCTCCGCAGTGCGTCGTCAACGTCGCGCCACGCGTGCAGCCGGACTAGCGTGTCCAACTCGCATACCAGCACGCCTAGTTCACGCCTTCCGCCGGTCAGGACTCCCGCAGTCGCGCGCTGTATGTATGGCAGCGCTTCGTGAGGGGAATCCAGCGCCAGCAGTGTCTCGCCGTGGTGCATGTCCACCTCGGCGCGGTCAATCCAGCGCAGATATTCGGGCACATCTTCCCGAACGGAGTCGTCTAGGCCACCTTCCGCGCGCTGTATCGCGTCCAATGCACGCGCCCTGTCACCGGTCATTGCGAGCGCCCGTGCGCGTCGCACGTGAGCCATAAGCGCCATATGCGGGCGGCTGCCTGTCCCACCCAGAATCTCTCCGGAAATGGCCAGCGATTCGCCGGGGGTTCCCCGGCCGATGCTGGCCATACACAGCATGTCGAGGATGAACGAGGACAGCGGCGCGTCCCCTGCCAGCCGGGAATGTAGCTGCGCGGACATGAAAGCGCTATGCGCTTCATCGTCCCGCCCTGCGTCGAACAGCAACCACCCGGCCACTTCACCCAACTCGGCGGCAACAGACAGTGCGAACTTGTCTTCCTCGCTGATCTCGGCTTGCGCGCTGCGCCAAACCTGTACGGCTGCATCGGCAACGTGATTCCCGCCGTGCGCGCTGCCGTGCCCCAACATCCAACCGGCGCGTCGCTGCGCTTCAATGTGCGGTGAATCGTCGGACGGTGAGAACGGGGCACCCGTAAGCACGTCGACGGAGATTCCCAGCGCGGCAGCGATGAATGGCAGCCATTCTCGGGGCTTCCTCTTTCCGGTCTCCCACCGGCTGATCTCCTGCCTGCCTACCGGGTCGCCTTGAACGCGTGCCTCTCGGCAGACGGCTCGTGCCAACTGCGGCTGCGTCCAGCCGAGTCTCGTCCGCTCGCGCCGGATGCTGGCGCCGACATCGGTCCCCATGCGTCCAGTGTGGCCTACATCGGGCCTACAGGGGGCCGCTATGCAGGCCCTTTCAGCCGATGGAGGGTCGACAGCGAGGACCCCCGCGACCGCGCGAACGGCCCGGGGGCTTGGCCGACACGAATGGAGCGTGCCGACGTGACTGACCATAGTCGACCCCCGCTGGAACCGGCAGTGATCCCCCTGCGCACTCGGCGGGACTGCAACGACTGCCAGACGTTCGTGACCCTGATTTGCCGCCACCCTGAGGGTGAGTCCGCGAGGAACCTTGCAACCGGGTACCACAAGCATCTGACGAGCCGTCATGGCTTCGCTGCGGCAGCCGCGTGGATCGTGATGCGCGCCGACATTGGGGAAGGTCTCGCATGAGCGCCAGCAAGGGAGACACCGTGCGCGTGAACGGCTCCGAGACGGCCTATCGGCTCATGTCGGTCGAGGACGTCCACGACTCGTCACGCAGGCCTGGGAAACAAGGCCCAGTGACCACCACGGCCTTTGTGCGCCCGCTGGCCGGTGGCCGGGAACGGGGTGTGCCGCTGGAGGATGTGCGGCTGGTGTGTGACCACCCCGGGAAGCTCACACAGGGTGCGGACGGTAGCCGTTGCCGACACTGCGACGCGTTGATCTACCCAGCATAGACTGTCGGAGCACAGCGAATACCCCCGGAGAATTCGGCTCTCCGGGGGTATTTGTGCCGATCAAGCTAGGTACCCCATGGCGGGGCACCCCCTGCTACACGCGACGCGCCATCACCACGGCGCCGTCGCCGCACTCGACCATGAGCACGTCGCCGTGCACCGCCCACTCTTCGACGCCGTCGTGGGCCCAAATCGCCGCCCAAGTGGCACAACGTGCGGCTTCACCCTCCGCGTAGGTGCGGGTCGGTCGGTACGGATGGCTAAAGGTCTCGGTGACCTCGAACATGACAGTGCCTCTCTCGTTGAGTCCCAACGTGCTTCCGGGCCCTTCGACGAGGCGTACGTGGGCCCCTTCGCCTGGGACCTCAAGCGCTTCGCGGCCTCCGTCGCCCTGCTGGGCTACAGCAAGGCGCTCAGCGACGAGCAGATCACCGCGCTGGTGACCACCTACGCCGACGCCTACCGCGACCGCATCCGGGACCTGGTCGAGGGGGTCTCGGAGAACGAGCCGCCCGCGCTCACCCTGGACACCGCGCGGGGCCCGGTGCTGGACGCGCTCCGCGCGGCACGCGCCAACACCCGCTTCGGGCTGCTGGGCACCATGACCGAGATCCGCG
The DNA here is from genome assembly GCF_029351045.1 of Streptomyces sp. WMMB303. NCBI lineage: Bacteria > Bacillati > Actinomycetota > Actinomycetes > Kitasatosporales > Streptomycetaceae > Streptomyces > Streptomyces sp. WMMB303. The sequence goes on from NZ_JARKIN010000001.1 coordinate 1,521,770, forward strand.
ACTGGGAGCGGCGCTTCACCCCGGGCGGCGGCTCCGTCGAACTGGACGAGGAGACCCGGGCGGCCGTGCTGGCGTCCTTCGGCTCCTACCTGGAGACGCTCCCGGAGAGCGCGGATCGCAAGCAGCACGGCGCGCACCGGGTCAAGGACGTGGTGGGCCGCCGGGGCATCGGGATAGGCAGCGCGGGGCTGCCCTCGTACAACATCCTGCTGGAGGGGCACAGCGACGCCCTGGAGAACGACCTGGTCATCTACATGAAGCAGGCACAGACCCCGGCCGTCTCGCGGCACATCACCGACCCGGCGGTGCGCGACTACTTCCGGCACGAGGGCCACCGCACCGTCATCTCGCAGCGCGCGCTCCAGGCGCACGCCGACCCCTGGCTGGGCTGGACGGAGCTGAACGGCGCCGGCCAGCTGGTGGCGGAGGTCTCGCCCTACGCGGTGGATCTGGACTGGTCGGAGCTGTCGGACCCGGAGGAGATGTCGCAGGTCACAGCGGACCTCGCCCGGGCGACGGCGACGATGCACGCCGCCGCCGACGAGGCGGAGAGCGGGCACAGCCTGGTGCCCTTCTCGACCGAGCGCGTCATCCACGAGGCGATCTCCGCCGACGAGGAGGGCTTCCGCGCGCTGCTGGTGGACTTCGCCCACACCTACGGCGCCCGGGCCCGGCACGACCACCAGATCTTCGTCGACCTCTTCCGCAACGGCCGCATCGCCGGGATGTGAGGATCCCGGGGCTTCCAAGGGTGCTCCTGGGCCGCTGCGGGCCCCCGGGGGGTCGGGCCCCCGGGGGCCGGATCGGGCTCGGCAGCGGGCTCCGCGGGCCGACCGCCTGCCTCCGGAGCCGGGCGGGGCCGCCCGTGCGCCGGTGACCGGTTCCGGCCCTTCGCAGACTGCCGGGCCGCTCCCATGGCACACTCGGACCCCATGGGAACAGCAGGAGTACGGACGGTGCGGGCGGGGATCTTCACCGCCCTCTGCGTCGCCCTGTCCTCCGGAGCCCATGTACTGCTCTCCGGCTCCCCCGTTCCGCTGCGCCCCTTCCTGCTCGTCTCGGCGGCGGTCTTCGCCGCGGCGTTCGCGCTGGCCGGCCGGGAGCGGGGCTTCGCCCGGATAGCGGCGCTGCTGGTCCCGCTGGAGCTGGCGGCCGACACCGTCTTCACCACCGGCCGGCACGCCTGCTACGGGCAGGCGGGCGGACCGGTCACCGGGCCGCTGCGCTCGGTGGGCGTCGATCTGCTGTGCGGCGGCGGCAGCGTGGGCACGCCGCTGGCGCGGATGACCGCGCACGGCGGCCAGGTCACCGCCTACCCGGCGGGTGTGCACGGAGTGCCGGGCACGGCACTCCCCTGGCTGCTGCTGGCGGCGCATGTCGCAGCGGGCCTGCTGGCCGCCCTGTGGCTGCGCCGCGGCGAGGCGGCCGCGGCGCGGCTGCTGCGCGCAGCGGCCACCGGCGCGTTCCGTCCGCTGCGGATCGCGGTCGCCGCGGTCGGCGTCTTCCGCGACCCCGGCCCGGTGCTGCCGCCCCGGGCTTCCGCACCCGGCGCCCCGCCCGCACTGCCGCTGCTGACCCACTCCGTACACCGTCGCGGGCCGCCTGCCCGGACCGCCGTGGCACCGGCGGTCTGAGGAAGGTATCCCCCCGCGTACGGACATCGGAGAAGAAGACAGCCATGAGCAAGCGCAACAGCCAGGAAGCCAAGCGCGCGGCCCGCGAGCGGCTGCGCATCGAGCGCGAGAAGCAGGCGAAGAAGGAGCGGACCCGGCGGCAGCTGCTGGTCGCCCTCTCGGTCGTCGGAGTGCTGGCCGTGGTGGCCGGAATCGGGATCTTCGTCGCCAAGCTGAACAGCCAGGACTCCAACGACGACGGCATGTCCGTGACGACCGCGGGCGCCAAGGCGGAGAAGACCGTGGACGTCTACGAGGACCTGCGCTGCCCGGCGTGCGCCAGCTTCGAGCAGGCGATGGGCGAGCCGCTGCAGAAGGGCGCCGAGGAAGGCAAGTACAGGCTGCGTGTCCACCTCGGCGCCATCATCGACGGCAACATGGGCGGCTCCGGCTCCCGCAACGCGGCCCGCGCGCTGGGCGCCGCCAAGGCCGTGAGCGTCCAGGCGTTCGCGGACTACAAGGCGAAGCTGTACTCGGCCAAGTGGCACCCGGACGAGCAGGAGGACAAGTTCGCCGACAACGACTACCTGCTCAAGGTCTCGGACACGGTCCCGGAGCTGAAGGACAACAAGGCGTTCGAGAAGGCCGTCAAGAGCAAGAAGTACACCAAGTGGGCCAAGGACATGATCGCCAGCTTCAACGGCGCCGACGTCCAGAGCACTCCCACCGTCCGGATCGACGGTGAGCAGGTGCAGCCCCAGGACGTGCCCGCCAAGCTCAAGGAGCTGGGCGTGGACCTGAAGTCGGGCAAGGACGAGAAGAAGTAGCCGGCGGCGGCCGGGAGCGGCGAGGGGCGGACCGTGCGAGGTCTGCCCCTCGTTCGTACTCGTGCGTAACATGACCGCTCGTGACTTCTCCTCACTCGAGAACCGAACAGTCCCTGCCCGGCGGCGCGGCGACCGCGCCGCGGCGCCGCGCCGTGGTCGCCGCCGGCGCGGCCGGTGCCGCGCTGCTGCCGCTCGCGGGCGCCGTGCCCGCAGCGAGCGCGACCGACGCCGGTCCCTCCTTCGTGCACGGCGTCGCCTCGGGCGATCCGCTTCCCGACGGAGTGCTGCTGTGGACCCGGGTCACCCCTCAGCCCGGTGCCGTCCCCGGCTCGGGCCGGGGTGCCGCGGTCGAGGTGGCGTGGGAAGTGGCCGCGGACCGCGGATTCACCGACCGCGTGGCACACGGCACCGTGCGGGCCGAGGCCGCCTCCGACCACACCGTCAAGGCCGATGTGCGCGGACTGCGCCCGGCCACCACCTACTTCTTCCGCTTCACCGCCGGCGGCGTCCACTCGCCCACCGGTCGCACCCGTACCGCCCCGGCCGAGGGCGCGGAGGTCTCCGGGCTCCGCTTCGGGGTGGTCTCGTGCGCCAACTACGAAGGCGGCTGGTTCGCCTCCTACCGGCACCTGGCGGCCCGCTCCGACCTGGACGCGGTGCTGCACCTGGGCGACTACATCTACGAGTACGGGCACGGCGAGTACCCCACGGGGGACGCCGTCGTGCGGACCGTCCAGCCCGAGCACGAGATCGTCTCGCTCGCCGACTACCGGACCCGGCACGGCCACTACAAGGCGGACCCCGACCTGCGGGCGATGCACGCGGCGCACCCTCTCGTCGCGATCTGGGACGACCACGAGTTCGCCGACAACGCCTGGTCGGGCGGCGCCGTCAACCACGACCCGGAGGCGGAGGGCGGCTGGGCGCGACGGGTCGCGGCGGCGAAGCAGGCCTACTTCGAGTGGCTCCCGGTACGGCCCTCCACGGCCGGCACGACCTTCCGTCGGCTGCGGTTCGGGCAGTTGGCCGAGCTGCATCTGCTGGATCTGCGCTCGTTCCGCGACGCGCAGGCCGAGGTGGGGCACGGCCGGGACATCGACGACCCGGATCGCACCCTGACCGGGCGCAAGCAGCTGGACTGGCTGAAGAAGGGGCTGGCGGGCTCGCAGGCCCGCTGGAAGCTCGTCGGCAACCCGGTGATGATCTCCCAGGTGGCCTTCGGCTCCGTTCCGGCCAAGTTCCTCGGCCCGCTGGGCGAACTGCTCGGCGTTCCCAGGGAGGGGCTGGCCGTCAACACCGACCAGTGGGACGGCTACACGGACGACCGCCGCGAACTCCTCACCCATCTGCGCGACAACCGGATCACCGACACCGTCTTCCTCACCGGTGACATCCATATGAACTGGGCCAACGAGGTTCCGCTGCACGCCGCCGACTACCCCCGCGAAGCCCCGCTGGCAACGGAGTTCGTCATCACCTCCGTCACCTCCGACAACCTGGACGACACCCTGCACGTGGCCCCCGACACCCTCTCGGGCATCGCCGAGGCGGCCGTCCGCGCCGCCAACCGGCATGTGCGCTGGGTCGACATGGACTCGCACGGCTTCGGGGTGCTGGACGTGGACGCACACCGGGCGCAGATGGACTACTTCGTACTGTCGGACAAGGCGGACAAGAACGCGACCGCCGCGCTCCGCCGCTCGTACCGCACCGACTCCGGCTCACAGCGGATCGAACGGACGTATCACCCCCTGCGCTGAGCCGCACCGCCGTACGCTGACCCCATGGCAGGGGGCGAGCAGGGGAAGCAGGGGCACCTCGTCGACCGGCGTTTCGAACTGCTGGAGACGCTGGGAGCCGGGGGCATGGGAACGGTGTGGCGGGCGCGGGACGTCGCGCTGCACCGCGAGGTGGCGCTCAAGGAGGTCCGGCCCCCGTCGGCCGGGCCCGGCGGCCCCGGGGCGGCCCTGGAGGGGTCGGAGGGGTCCCGGGCGCTGCGCGAGCGCGTGCTGCGCGAGGCCCGGGCCCTGGCCCGGCTCAGCCATCCGCACGTGGTGACGATCCACCACATCGTGAACGAGGGTCCCTACCCCTGGCTCGTGATGGAGCTGGTGGACGGCCCCTCGCTGGAGCAGCGGCTGGCGGAGGGGCCGTTGGAGCCCCGCACCGCCGCCCGACTGGGCCGCGAAGTGCTCTCGGCGCTGCGCACGGCGCACGCCGCGGGTATCCAGCACCGCGATGTGAAGCCCGGCAACGTGCTGCTGCGCGGGGATGGTTCGGCGGTGCTCACCGACTTCGGCATCGCCGCGCTCCAGGACTCCGCCGCGGTGACGACCACGGGCGAGTTCCTGGGGTCCCCGGAGTTCGTCGCGCCGGAGCGGGTCCGCGGGGTGGACGACGACCCGGCCGGCGATCTGTGGTCCCTGGCACTGACGTTGTACGTGTGCACGGAGGGCCGCAGTCCGCTGCGCCGCGCCACCACGCTGGCCACCATCGCAGCGGTGCTCGACGACCCGGTGCCGCCGCCGGTACGCAGCGGCGCGCTGGCGCCGGTGCTGGCCGCGGTGCTCGTCAAGGATCCCGCGGCCCGGCCGGACGGGGCGGAGCTGGAGCGGATGCTGGCGGACGTCGCGGAGGGCCGGGCGGCGACGCCGTACCTGCCCACGGAGACGTCGATCCCGGTCCGGTCCCCCGGCGCACCTCCGGTGCCGCCGTCCGGAGCGGAACCGGAGGCGCCCGCCGCGATGCCTGCCGACGCGGGCGGGACGGCGCGGCGGCGGCGAGTCCGGTGGGCGGTAGCGGGCGGAGTGCTGGCGGCCGCGCTCGTCACCGGGGGCCTGTTCCTGACGGCCCGGCCGGGCGGCTCCCACGGTGCGGAGGCCGGAGCCGACGACGGCGGGGGCGGTGCGCGCCCGGCCCCGGCGGTGTCCGACGCGCAGGACGCCTCCTCCGCGCCGGAGACCAGCCCCTCCGCGGAGGAACGGGGTCCCAAGTCGACTCCGAGCCAGGAGCCGCAGCCGGAACCGGGCACGTCCTCGGCCCGGTCCAGTCCTCCGGCCGTATCCCCGGCCGGCACCTGGGTGGCACAGCTCGGTTCGGTCTCGAAGGCGGACGGCACCGGCGCGCGTGAGAAGATGCACGCCTCTTTGAGCCGCAAGGCCGACGGAGTGCGCTATCTCGACAGCGACGGCTTCGCCTCGCTGCGCGGGGGCTACTGGATGTTCTACAGCTCCGGACCCGCGGGCGGCTTCCCCGACGGGACGGCGGCGGCCTCCTGGTGCAGCGCACGGGGCCTCACCTCGTCGAACCAGTGCGTGGGCCGCTACGTCAGCGACGACGCGGCAGACCGTCCCTACATCTGCGCGCCCGGCGCCGCCCGGGGCACCGGGCGCTGCCACCGCTGAGCCGTCCGGTCGCCGCGGCGCGCGGGCGGGTTGGGCCGACCGGCGGCCGAGCGCCCTCCCTTCCGGCGGCAGCGGCCTGTCGCCGCCGCGGTCCGGGGCTCCTGTGCGTACGTTTTGGGGCATTCGACGCGTTGGACCCTGCGCCCCGAGGGCGCGTGATGCGGAGGTCGAGGAGACCATGGGCTGGACACGCGCACGGAGGACGGCAGCCGCGGCCGCGATCTCCGGACTGCTCGCACTCGTTCCGGCGGCACCGGCTGCACCGGCCGCACCGGCCGCCGGCAGCGCCGGGGAACAGGCGGGGCGCACGCCCTCGTCCGGGGCCGCGGAGGCGGAACCGGCCACCGCGCGGACCCCGCCGCCGCCCCGCCTGCCGCGGAACTTCAGCGGCAAGGGCAGGTGGATCGTCCGGGACCTGGGGATCGAGGTCCCGTTCCGTTGGGCGGGTCGCGACGGCGACAGCCAGATGGTGGCGGGCGGCCCGCAGTATCCGATCTGGTTCACGAACCTGATCTACCGCGGGACGCTCTACACACTCACCTACAAGTGGCCCGGGCTGACCGAGCACACCTGCTCGAAGATCCCCGGCTTCGACCGGGAACGGCTGAACGCACTGCTGGCCAAGGCACGGTTCGTCGGACGCGAGACCCTGGAGCGCACCCCGCGGCGGCAGGTGAACCACTGGCGGGTCGGGGTCGTCCTGCCGCAGCGGCCGCCGGGCAACCACCTGCGGTTCCCGCTCGCCCTCGGGGACGTCTACGTCGACCAGCGGGACCCCGGCACCTTCTGGCAGGTGCTCCAGTTCGGGGTCCAGAATCTCTTCGATCCCGAACTGGACGAGTGGCTGGTGATGAACACCTTCGCGCACCGTCCGGGAGAGGTGAAGCTGCCGCGGCGGTGCCGCACCGCCTCCTGAGCCTCCCCGGGCGGTGGGGACGCCGCTGTGCGCCTGCCGCGGCCCGGCCGGAGCCCCACCGCGGGGCCACCGGCTCCGCCGGGGCCGGGCGCCGGGCGGGCGCGACGTGCGCCTACAGCGTCTCCAGGAACCCCAGCACCGACCGCCAGGTGCGCTCGGCGGCCTCCTCGTCGTAGTCCTCCAGCTCGGCGTGCGTGTACAGGTGCCCGGCCGCCGGATAGCGGTGCACCTCCACATCGGCACCGGCCTGCTGCATCCGCAGGTACCAGGCGGTCAGCCAGTCGTGCGGCTCGAAGGCGTCGGGGTCGCCGACATGCAGCTGCACGGGCAGATCGTCGACCGCCGCGTCCTGCGGAATGTCCGAGGTGCCGGAGAAGAGCACCAGGCCGCGGGCCTTCTCGTCGGCCAGCGCGAGGGTCTGGGCGATGGAGCCGCCCATCGAGAAGCCCGCGTAGACCAGTCCCTTGCCCGAGTGCGGCGCCGCGGCGGCCACGGCCCTGCGCAGCAGCTCGTCGCGGTCGGGGCTGCCCTCCTCCTCGCGCATCCGCATCCCCTCCTCCACCGAGGCGGCGGTCCGGCCGCCGAACAGGTCGGGGGTCACCACCTCGTGCCCCGCGGCGCGGAGCCGCTCCGCCGCGGCGCGCACGTCCGGAGTGAGCCCGCACACGGAGTGCAGGAGAACGAGCGATACGGGTGCCACAGATGTCACTTCCTTCACAAAGAACCCCTGGTGCGGCTCCTGGAGCCGGGTACTCCACATGGTGCCAGGTACGGTCGTCGGTGGTCCTCGGGCGGCCCGTCGCGGCCGCCCGGTCCCGGTACCGAGCCCGGGAACCCCCGTCTGGAGAAAGGCGACCATGGAGAACGTGCTCCGGCCCGTCATCGTCTTCGGTGGCGCGATCGTGCTCTCGTACGTGCTCGCCTGGGCCGTCGACCGGCTGATGGTACGCCTGGACACCCGCCACCCGGAGACCCCGATGTGGGGGCTGCTGCGCAGCGGCCGCTTCCCCTTCCAGGCAGTCCTCTTCGTCCTGCTGGTCAGCAGCTTCTTCGACAGCACGCACCTGGCCAAGGACCACCGGGCCGGTGTCGACCGGTGGCTGACCATCGTGCTGATCGCCGCCTCGGCCTGGCTGATCCTGCGCATCGTCGCCGCCATAACGGAGACGCTGGCCAACCGGTACGCCGGCGCCACCCTGGACCCGGCACGCGGACGGCGGGTGCGCACCCAGCTCACCCTGATCCGGCGGCTGATCACCGCCGTGGTGACGGTGATCGCGGTGGCCGCGGTGCTGCTCCAGTTCCCGGGCATGAAGACGTTCGGCACCTCGATGCTCGCCTCGGCCGGTGTGCTGGGCATCGTCGCCGGTATCGCGGCCCAGTCGACGCTGGGCAACCTGTTCGCGGGACTGTCGATCGCCTTCGGCGACATGGTGCGGATCGGCGACGAGGTCGTGGTGGAGGGGGAGCTCGGCACGGTCGAGGAGATCACCGTCTCCTACCTGGTGATCCTCACCTGGGACGAGCGCCGGATCACGATGCCGGTCTCCTACTTCACCAACAAGCCGTTCGAGAACTGGTCCCGCGGCGGCCCGCAGATGACCGGCACCGTCTACCTCCACCTCGACCACTCGACCCCCGTCGCGGAGCTGCGCGCCAAGACGGAGGAACTGGTCCGGGCCAGCGACGAGTGGGACGGGCGGAACTGGAACGTGGTGGTCACCGGGACCACACCGACCACCATCGAGGTACGGGTGGCCGTGACGGCACGCACCTCCGGCGACCTGTGGACACTGCGCTGCTCGCTGCGCGAGGACCTGGTCGCCTGGCTGCGGGCCTACCACCCCGACTCGCTGCCGGGGATCCGGTACATCCCGCAGGAGAAGTCGGTCTGACCCGCGGCGACCGGGCCCCGCAGGACCTCGCGCACGGCCGCGCCCCAGGCCGTGCAGCCCGGCGCCGCGGAGGCCCGCCGTCGTGCCGTCCTCGCGGGCGGCTCAGCCCGGGACGGCTCAGCTGCCGCGGAAGCTGCGCACGTCGAGCTGGTGCAGCACCCGGTCGACGGCCTCGGGATCCACCCCGGCCTCACCGCGGGCCGCGATCACCTCGTGCCGGGCCGCCGACAGCAGCTCGTTCTGCAGCCGCCGCAGCTTCTGCGCGCGGGCCACCCGCTTGCCGTGCGCGGCCCGGCGCTCCTCGCCGACGATCTCGGGCGAGATCCGCGCGCCCACGTCCCAGGCGCGCCGCAGCAGCGCCTCGGAAACCTCTTCGGGCAGCTCCTCCACCTCTTCGATCTCCCGCAGCCGGCGCCGCGCCGCCTTGGCGACCCGCAGCGCGAGCTGCCGCTCCAGCTCCCGTTCGGCGGCGCTGTCGGACTGCACGTTCAGCCTGCGGACCAGCCGGGGCAGGGTCAGGCCCTGGAAGACCAGGGTCACGAGCACCACCGCGAAGGCGATGAAGAGGATCGCCTCCCGTCCGGGGAACGCTCCGCCCCCGGCCTCGGGCTCCACGGACAGCGGGACGGCCAGCGCCAGCGCGACCGAGGCCACCCCGCGCATCCCCGCCCACCACACGACGACCGTCTCCCGCCAGTTGCGCGGGATGTCCTCGTCCAGGTCCTTGCGCCGGTGCAGCCGCTGCGCCACCCAGGCGGAGGGCAGCAGCCACAGCAGCCGCAGGGCGACCACGACGCCGACCACCGCGAGAGCCGCGGGCAGCAGCCGGCGCCAGTCCTGCTGGACGGTCCCGAAGACGGTGTGCAGTTCCAGCCCGATCAGCCCGAAGGCGATCCCGGTCACCAGCGTGTCCACGATCTGCCAGAACGTCTGCCCGGCCAGGCGGCCCTGCACGTCGTCCGCGTCCACCGCGTGCCCGGAGGCCAGATAGAGCGCGGTCGTCAGGACGGCCAGCACGCCGGAGCCCATCAGCTCCTCGGCGAGCACGTAGGAGGCGAAGGGCACCAGCAGGCTCAGCCCGGTCTGCAGGGTGGCGTCCCCGAGGTAGCCCATGAGCTTGCCGGAGAGCCAGCCCAGTCCCAGCCCGACCGCGACGGCCACCACTGCGGAGAGCACCAGTTCACCCGCGGCCACGGGCAGCGAGAAGGTGCCGGTGACGGCGGCGGCGATGGCGACGTGGTAGAGGGTGATGGCGGTCACGTCGTTGAAGAGACCCTCCCCCTCCAGTGCCGAGACCAGCCGTCGGGGCAGTCCGACGTTGCCGGCCACGGCGGTGGCGGCGACCGGGTCGGGCGGGGCGACCAGGGCGCCCAGTGCCACCGCCCCGGCCAGGCCGAGTCCGGGCACCAGCAGATGGGCGACCGCGGCCACCGCCGCCGTGGTGACGAACACCAGCGCGACCGCCATCAGGAAGATCGGCCGCTTGTTCGCCGCGAACTGCCGCCAGGACGTCCGCTGGGCCGCGGCGTAGATCAGCGGCGGCAGCACCAGCGGCAGGATGAACTCGGGCGGCAGCGAGACGTTCGGGATGGAGGGGATCAGCGCCAGCACGCCGCCGAAGAGCGTCATCAGCACGGGCGAGGGCAGCCCGAGCTTGTCCCCGAGGGGGACCATCAGGACGGCGGCGAGCAGGAGGGCGAAGAAGAGGGCGAGCTGATCCATCCGGTCAGGAACTCTCGGCCCGCACCTTGTCCAGCGCGGCCTGCAGGTCGGCCGGGTAGCCGCTCTCGTACTCGACCCGGCTCCCGTCGCCCGGGTGCTCGAATCCGAGTCGCACCGCGTGCAGCCACTGGCGCTCCAGCCGCAGCCGCTTGGCCAGCGTGGGGTCGGCGCCGTAGGTCAGATCGCCCACGCAGGGATGCCGGTGTGCCGCCATGTGCACGCGGATCTGGTGGGTGCGCCCGGTCTCCAGCTTGATGTCCAGCAGGCTCGCCGCCCGGAACGCCTCGACCAGGTCGTAGTGGGTCACCGACGGCTTGCCCTCGGAGGTGACCGCCCACTTGTAGTCATGCTGCGGATGGCGGCCGATGGGCGCGTCGATGGTGCCGCTGAGCGGGTCGGGATGGCCCTGGACGAGCGCGTGGTACCGCTTGTCGACGGTGCGCTCCTTGAACTGCCGCTTGAGCAGCGTGTAGGCCCGCTCGGACTTGGCGACGACCATCAGTCCGGAGGTGCCCACGTCCAGCCGGTGCACGATGCCCTGCCGTTCGGCCGCGCCGGAGGTGGCGATCGTGTACCCGGCGGCTGCCAGCCCGCCGATCACGGTGGGTCCGCTCCAGCCCGGACTGGGGTGGGCCGCGACCCCGACCGGCTTGACGATCACCACGATGTCGTCGTCGTCATGGACGATCTCCATGCCCTCCACGGGCTCGGCGACGATCCGCACCGGCTGCGCCTGCCCGGGCATCTCCACCTCGATCCAGGCGCCGCCCTGCACCCGGTCGGACTTGCCCGCCGGCGAACCGTCCAGCAGGACCTTGCCGTCCGCGGCCAGCTCCGCCGCCTTGGTCCGCGAGAAGCCGAACATCCGGGCGAGGGCGGCATCGACGCGCTCGCCTTCGAGGCCGTCGGGTACGGGCAGGGTGCGGGTCTCAGGAAGCGTGCTCACCTGATCGAGTATGCCGGACGCGGCCGTACGGCCCGCACGCCCTCGCCCCCTCGCGGGACCCCGACAGCACTCCGGCGACGCCGCGCGGGCGCGGCTCCCGGCACCCGGACCGCCGGTCATCCGCTCACCCGCGCGGACCACCCCGGGGTGCGACGCCCGACGCATGCGCCGACGGTGTGACAGAAGCCTCGGGACCAGCAGCGACACCGGAGGGAATCGCCGATGACGCCGCGCAGGACGCCTCAGCACTCCGCGCCGGACTCCGGTCCGGACGGCGGCATACGCCGCCGCCCCGGCCAGGCCCGTCGACGCGTACTGGCGGTGGCCACCGCGCTGGCCACCGCCTGCCTCACCCTGGCCCCGGTGCGGGTGGCGGCGGCGGCCGAGGGCATCGCGGGCCCCTGCGCCATAGCTCCCGGCAGCGGCACCGACGAGGGCCCGCTCGGGCCCGGCTACGTCCGACCGCAGGGCAGCAAGCGGGCACTGATGCTGATGGTCGACTTCAGCGACCACCCCGCGGCCACCCCGGCCCGGGCCCGCGCGCGCTTCTTCTCCCGGTACGGCGACCGCTTCTGGAACCGCGCCTCCTTCGGCAAGTACCGGCTGGAGACCGAGACCAGCTCCGACTGGATACGCATGCCGCGGCCGTGGTCCTCCTACGGGATCACCCGCGGCATCCCCACCGGCCTGATGCGCGGCTATGTGCAGGACGCGCTGGAGGCCGCGCACCGCCAGGGCACCGACGTGCACGGCGCCGACCTCGTCTTCGTGGTGGCCGACAGCAATCTGCCCGCCGCGCCCACCGTCTCGCAGGCGCACACCTTCGACGGACTCCGCGCCGCGGGCACCCGGGTGCGCGGAGCGGCCCTCATCTTCGGCCGGGCCTCCGACTCGGCGCTGTGGCAGCGCGGGAACTTCGTCCACGAGGCCCACCACCTCTACGGGCTGCCCGACCTCTACAACGTGGCGGAGAACGCCTCCGTCGAGTACGCGGGGGGCTGGGACACCATGAGCATGGCGGGCATCTCCGACCTGCTGGGCTGGCACAAGTGGAAGTTCGGCTGGCTGTCCCGCTCCCGGGTCGGCTGCGTCACCTCGGCCGGCACCTCCGAGCACGCCCTGAACCCGGTCAGCTCCGCCGATGCGGGGCTGGCCGTGATCCGGACGGGCCGGCACCGGGCGATAGTGGCCGAGGCGCGCACCCGCTCCGGACTGGACCGGGACATCTGCGCGGAGGGCGTGCTCCTCTACACCGTCGACTCGGCGCGGCCCACCGGTGAAGGCCCGGTACGCGTCGTCGACTCCCGCCCCCGCAGCGGCGGCGGCGCCGCCTGCGCCGACCGGCTGCCCAACGAGCTGGCCGAGATGTCGGACGCGCCCTTCGCGCCGGGCGAGAGCCACACCTTCCCCGGCGGAATACGCATCACCGTCACCGACGCCACCGACGAGGGCGGCTACCGCGTCCGGGTGCGCGTCCCGCACCGCGGCTGAGCGCCCCCGGCGAGCGCCCCGGCCGGGCAGCGGCCGGCGGCCACCGCCGCACGGTGTCCGGCGCCGGGGCCCGGCCCGCCGGGCCGGGCTTCAGTCCCGGTGGACGGTGCCGTCCGGGTCCAGGCCGCGGAAGGAGAGCAGCACGATCAGGACGCCCCCGCAGACGATGGCCGAGTCCGCCAGGTTGAACACCGCGAAGTGCTTGGGCGCGATGAAGTCCACGACGGCCCCCTGGAAGACCCCCGGGGCACGGAAGATCCGGTCGGCCAGATTGCCGCACGCGCCGCCCAGCAGCAGACCCAGCGCGATCGCCCAGGGGAGGCTGTAGAGCTTCCGGGCGATCCGCGCGATCACCACCACGACGGCCACCGCGATCGCGCTCAGCACGAGCGTCAGCGCCTCCCCCAGGCCGAAGGCGGCACCAGGGTTGCGGATGACGCTCAACTGGAGCCAGGAGCCGAGCAACTCGATCGGAGCGTGGTTCTCCAGCTCCGCGACCACCACCAGCTTGCTGACCAGGTCCAGCGCGAACGCGAACCCGGCCACCGCGGCCAGCACCCCGATCCGCCGCCTGCGCCGCGGGGATACGGAGGACTCCCCTTCCGCGTGCTCCTCTTCGCCACCGCCGGCCGCGCCTTCGCCGGGGCCGTCGACGGTCCGCTCCACCTCAGTCACGCCTTGAGGGTACGACACGCACGGACGGCGGTGTTCACGGCGTTCTCCCGCGCTCAGCGGCGCTCCTGCTTCTGCTTGCACTCCACGCAGAGCGTGGCCCGCGGGAAGGCCTGCATCCGGGCCTTCCCGATCGGCTTGCCGCAGTTCTCGCACTGCCCGTACGTCCCCGCGTCCAGCCGCTCCAGCGCGCGCTCGCTCTGGTAGAGCATCTCGCGCGCGTTGGCGGCCAGCGCCATCTCGTGCTCGCGGGTGATGTTCTTGGTCCCGGTGTCCGCGTCGTCGTCGCCGGCGCCGTCACCCGAGTCCCGCATCAGCCCGCTGAGCGCCTCCTCCGCGGAGGCGATCTCCTGCCGGAGTCCGTCGGCCTCCTCCCGCAGGCCCGAGCGGGCCTCCTCGACCTCTTCCGGGGACCAGGGTTCCTCGTCGGGGCGTACCGGCAGTTCGCCGGGGGCCACCGGGCCCGCTTCGCTCCGCGCCGTGGGCACCGCCTCGGTCTCCGTCACCGGAGTCTTCTTCGCAGCCACCGTCCCTGCTCCCGTCGTCGTCCGCGCGTCCTGTCCGGTGGGTGCCCCGGCAGCGCCTTCCTGCCGGCCCCCCGCCGTTCCGGCCGCTGTCGTCGCCGCGGCCCCGTCGGCCGCCGCCCGTTCCCCCGCGCCTGTCCTCGCCGCGGCCTTCTTCGCCGGAGCCTTCCCGGCCGCCGCCTTCTTCGCGGCCGCCTTCTTCGCCGGGGTCTTCCCGGCCGCCGTCTTCTTCGCGGCCGCCTTCTTCGCCGGAGCCTTCTTCGCGGGTGCCTTCTTCGCCGCCGTCTTCTTGGCAGCCGCCGTCTTCTCGGCAGCCGCCTTCTTCGCCGCCGCGGTCCGGTCCCCGTCGTCTGTGGCCTTCTTCGATGCTGCCGTCTTCTTCGCGGCGCTCTCCTCCGCCACCATGACCGCGGCCCCTTCACATTTTGTGATCTTGCTCGCGAAACGTGACCGGAACGATAAATCGACTTCAAGCGCACAGCAACGGGGCACGCCGGTCTGCCACCTTTGTGCCCCGCCCGGCCGCGCGAAAACCGCTCCGTACCCGGGGCGGAATCCCCGTACACTGGGGACGGCGAGAGGCGAGGACGGGGACGAGTAGCGTCTGTGAGCGGCCCAGAGCGATCCGGGGACGGTGGAAGCCCGGAGGCGAGCGCGGCGTGAAGATCACCCCCGAGCCGCCGGAAGAAAGCCCGGAGCACCCCGCTCCCGGGCGAGTAGAACCGGCAGCGCTACCCCAATGAGGGGACGGCGGGCACCGCCCGCCGTCAAGGAGGGTGGTACCGCGGGTCCGCCGCCGGCCAGGCAGGCGAGCTCGTCCCTCCGACGGAAGTGAAGAAGCGCAGCATCTTCCCGATGTCCGCCGGAGGAAGAAGACCCGCCGATGCAATACAACCAGGTGCCCGCCCAGGTCGACCTGCCCGCGCTGGAGCGCGCAGTGCTCGACTTCTGGCACGAGAACAAGGTGTTCGCCCGCACCCTCGAACAGTCCGAGGGCCGCCCGGAGTGGGTCTTCTACGAGGGCCCGCCCACCGCGAACGGCATGCCCGGAGCGCACCACATCGAGGCCCGCGTCTTCAAGGACGTCTTCCCCCGCTTCCGCACCATGCGCGGCTACCACGTGGCACGCAAGGCCGGCTGGGACTGCCACGGCCTGCCGGTGGAGCTCGCCGTGGAGAAGGAACTGGGCTTCAACGGCAAGCAGGACATCGAGAACTACGGCATCGCCGAGTTCAACGCACGGTGCCGGGAGTCGGTGACCCGGCACACCGACGCGTTCGCCGAGCTGACCACCCGGATGGGCTACTGGGTCGACCTGGACGATGCCTACCGGACGATGAATCCCGAGTACATCGAGTCGGTGTGGTGGTCGCTCAAGCAGATCTTCGAGAAGGGCCTGCTGGTCCAGGACCACCGGGTCGCCCCCTGGTGCCCCCGCTGCGGCACCGGGCTGTCCGACCACGAACTGGCGCAGGGCTACGAGACGGTGGTGGACCCCTCCGTCTACGTCCGGATGCCCCTCACCTCCGGTCCGCTGGCCGGCGAGGCCTCGCTGATGGTGTGGACGACCACGCCGTGGACGCTGGTCGCCAACCTGGCCGTGGCCACCCACCCCGACGTCACCTACGTCGTGGCCTCCGACGGCACCGACAAGATCATCGTGGCGGAGCCGCTGCTGGACAGCGCGCTCGGCGAGGACTGGCACATCACCGGCGAGCGCTACACGGGCCGGGAGATGAACGGCTGGAGCTACCGGCGCCCGTTCGCACTGGTGGACATCCCCGGGGCGCACTTCGTCGTCAACGACACCTACGTCACCACCGAGGACGGCACCGGCATGGTGCACCTGGCCCCCTTCGGCGAGGACGACTTCCGGGTCGCCCGCGCCAACGGCATCAGCCCGGTCGTACCCGTCCGCGCCGACGGCACGTTCGAGCCCGGCCTGGACCTGATCGGCGGCCAGTTCTTCAAGAAGGCCGACGAGGCCCTGGTCGCCGACCTGGACGCCCGCGGTCTCCTCTTCCGGCACGTGGCCTACGAGCACAGCTACCCCCATTGCTGGCGCTGCCACACGGCCCTCATCTACTACCCACAGCCGTCCTGGTACATCCGCACGACCCGGATCAAGGAAGCCCTGCTCCGGGAGAACGAGGCCACCAACTGGTTCCCGGACTCCGTCAAGCACGGCCGCTTCGGCGACTGGCTGGACAACAACGTGGACTGGGCGCTCTCGCGCAACCGCTACTGGGGCACCCCGCTGCCCGTCTGGCGCTGCGAGGAGGGGCACCTCACCTGCGTCGGCTCGCTGGCCGAGCTGAGCGAACTGTCCGGCACCGATCAGTCGGGGCTCGACCCGCACCGCCCCTACATCGACGCCGTCACCTTCGGCTGCCCCGCCGAGGGCTGCGCACTGCAGGCGGAACGTGTCCCGGAGGTCATCGACGCCTGGTACGACTCCGGCTCCATGCCCTTCGCGCAGTGGGGCTACCCGTACAAGAACAAGGAGCTGTTCGAGAAGCGCTACCCCGCCCAGTTCATCTCGGAGGCCATCGACCAGACCCGCGGCTGGTTCTACACGCTGATGGCGGTCGGCACCCTGGTATTCGACAAGTCCTCCTACGAGAACGTGGTCTGCCTGGGCCACATCCTGGCCGAGGACGGCCGCAAGATGTCCAAACACCTGGGCAACACCCTGGAGCCGATCCCCCTCATGGAGCAGCACGGCGCCGACGCCGTCCGCTGGTTCATGGCCGCGGGGGGCTCGCCCTGGGCAGCCCGCCGGGTCGGCCACGGCACCATCCAGGAAGTCGTCCGCAAGACGCTGCTGACCTACTGGAACACCGTCGCCTTCCAGGCCCTGTACGCGCGGACGAGCGGCTGGGCGCCCTCCGGGGCCGACCCGGAGCCGCACCTGCGCCCGCTGCTGGACCGCTGGCTGCTGAGCGAGCTGCACGCGCTGATCGACCAGGTCACCATCGCCATGGACGGCTACGACACCCAGCGCGCGGGCAAGCTGCTGTCCACCTTCGTCGACGACCTGTCCAACTGGTACGTCCGCCGCTCCCGGCGCCGCTTCTGGCAGGGCGACGCCGCCGCGCTGCGCACCCTGCACGACGTGGTCGAGACCGTCACCAAGCTGATGGCGCCGATCACGCCGTTCCTGGCCGAACGGGTCTGGCAGGACCTGGTCGTCCCGGTCACCCCCGACGCGCCCGACTCGGTGCACCTGTCCAGCTGGCCGCAGGCCGACCTCAGCCGCATCGACCCCGAGCTGTCCCAGGACATGCTGCTGGTGCGGCGCCTGGTGGAGCTGGGCCGTGCCTCGCGCGCCGAATCCGGTGTCAAGACCCGCCAGCCGCTGTCCCGCGCGCTCATCGCCGCACAGGGATTCGAGACCCTCTCCCCCGAGATGCGCACCCAGATCACGGAGGAGCTGAACGTCGAGCAGCTCGCCTCCCTCGCGGATGTCGGCGGCTCGCTCGTCGACACCACGGCCAAGGCCAACTTCCGGGCGCTGGGCCGCCGCTTCGGCAAGGACACGCAGGCGGTCGCCAAGGCCATCGCCGGGGCCGACGCCGCGGCGCTGTCGGTGGCCCTGCGCGAGGGCACCGGCAGCGTGGAGGTGGACGGCGAGACCGTGGCGCTGAGCCCCGAGGAGGTCATCATCACCGAGACGCCCCGCGAGGGCTGGTCGGTGGCCTCCGACCCCGGTGCCACCGTCGCACTCGACCTGGAGATCTCTCCCGAGCTGCGGCGCACCGGACTGGCCCGGGACGCCATCCGGCTCATCCAGGAGGCCAGGAAGAACTCCGGCCTGGACGTCGCCGACCGGATCGAGCTGCGCTGGCAGTCCGACGACGAGGAGGTGGCGCGGGCGCTGGCCGAGCACACCTTCCTCATCGCGGAAGAGGTCCTGGCCGAGGAGTTCGCCCAGGGCGACCCGGAGGAACTCGAGGGCCCCACCTTCGAGGACGAGGCGCTGTCCCTGAAGTTCCGGCTCCGCAAGGGCTGAGCCGCGCGCCGTACCGCAGTACCGCACCGCCCCCGTCCGCCGACCGCGGCCGGGGGCGGTGCCGCACGCAGCCGCGGTGGCTCCGCGAGGCTGCGGCCGAGCCCTGGGGCGGGGCGGCGAAGCGACCCGGGGGCCGACAGCACGAACGGGCCGGGCCCGGAAGCGGAAGATGCTCCCGGGCCCGGCCCGTCGACAGTGGGCGCTCAGCGCGCCCGGGTCAGCCTTCGTCCTCGTCGATGAGGAAGCCCCGCATCGGCGACGGCGCCTGCTGGCCCTGCGGTCCGCCCTGCGGCCGGACCGGTGCCATCGGCTGGGTCATGGCCGGCGACATCTGCTGCTGGCCGCCGTAGGACTGGCCGGCACCGCCCTGGGTGTGCGGACCGCCGCCGGGGCCGCCACCGGGGCCGCCCATGGAGTGGCCGTTGCTGCCCATGGACTGGTGTCCGCCCATGGTGCCGCCGCCGTTGTTGGGTGCACCGGCGGGAGCACCGGCCCCGGCCGGGGCCATCGACGGCGAGGGCGCGGGCAGCGACGCGGTCGCGGGCGTCCGCGGCGGCGCGAGCGAGTCGTCGGCCTGGTTCTCCAACTGCCGGAGCTGGCTCTCCAGGTACGACTTCAGTCGCGTGCGGTACTCGCGTTCGAAGCCGCGCAGGTCCTCGACCTTGCGCTCCAGGGTGGCGCGGGCGGACTCCAGGGAGCCCATCGCGACCCGGTGCTTCTCCTGCGCGTCCCGCTCCAGCGCGTCGGCCTTGGCGCGGGCGTCCCGCTCCAGGCCCTCGGCGCGGCTGCGGGCCTCACCGACGATCTTGTTGGCCTCGGAACGGGCCTCCGCGATCGCGTGGTCGGCCGTCTGCTGGGCCAGCGACAGCACGCGGGCGGCGCTGTCGTTGTTCTGGCCACCGCCGCCGGGCATCTGGGGACCGCCCTGCGGGCCGCCCTGCGGACCGCCGGGGCCCATCGGACCACCCTGCTGCGGACCGGGGCCGCCGGGACCCATCGGACCGCCCTGCGGGCCCGGACCGCCGGGACCACCGGGACCACCGGGACCACCGGGGCCCGCGGGGAGCTGCGCCTGACCGCCGGGAAGCTGCGGCGGGCCGCCCATACCCTGCTGCTGCTGGGGCGGGACGGGCTGCGGTCCGGATATGGCGGCGGGCACAGGGGCCCCACCTTGCTGCTGCTGCCTGTCCTGAGGTTCAGGAGGCTTTCGCATGCCGCCCTGTTGCTGTTGCTGGTTCTGGGCCGCCGCGCGCGTGGCCGCAGCCAGCTTGGCGCGCAGGTCCTCGTTCTCCCGCAGCAGCCGGGTCAGCTCGGCTTCGACCTCGTCGAGGAAGGCATCGACCTCGTCCTCGTCATAGCCTTCGCGCAGACGGACGGTCGTGAACTGCTTGTTCCGCACGTCCTCGGGGGACAGGGGCATCTCTTCACCTCAACGTAAGTCGTCGGCATATCGGCAAGACCATTCCGATCGTTCACAGCCTGGCCACGACGTTGATCAGGATGTAGACGATGATCATGAGTACGAAGAAGGACAGGTCAAGCGCCACGCCCCCGAAGCGCAGCGGTGGGATGAACCGCCGCAGAAGCTTGAGTGGCGGATCGGTGACAGTGTAGGTCGCCTCGAGAACGACCACCATCGCCTTGCCGGGTTGCCATGAGCGGGCGAACTGAAAGACATAGTCCATCACCAGCCGGAAGATCAGCACGAGCAGGAAGCAGTACAGCGCGATTTGGACCACGTCCAATGCGGTTCTCATCTGCGCGTCCCTCTCCCCTGGGGCTCTCGTGCCGCCTTGGCGGCCTGTTCCTGGACCCTGCGTCTCAGCTCTGGTTGAAGAACCCGCCCTCTGCGATGCGGGCCTTGTCCTCCGCCGTGACATCGACGTTAGCAGGAGACAGCAGGAACACCTTCTGCGTCACTCGCTCGATACTGCCGTGCAGACCGAAGACGAGACCAGCCGCAAAGTCGACAAGTCGCTTCGCATCGGTGTCGTCCATCTCCGTCAGATTCATGATCACCGGAGTGCCCTCACGGAAGTGTTCCCCGATGGTACGGGCTTCGTTGTAGGTCCGGGGGTGCAACGTGGTGATCCGGTACGGCTCACGTTCGGACACAACCTTGGGCATGATCACCGGGGCGCTCTTCTCGACATTCTGGCGTTCAGGTGTGATGGATGACACGGGAGCAATCCTCCCGGCTCGTCCGCTTTCGGCGGCAACCGCCGGAGGGGCCTCCGGCTCCCGCTCCCGCTGCGCCGGAGGGTGAGCAACCCTCACCGGCTCCTCGGGATCCGTCTTTTGGAGCGAATGGTGTGATTGTTCCGACTCGTACCGCCGATGATCCCGTTCGGGCTCGGGCTCGGGCTCGAACTCGTCGTCAGGGTCGAATCCCCGGCCGTCGTACCCATCGTCCTCCACGAGGCCGAGGTAGACCGCCATCTTGCGCATCGCGCCGGCCATTCTCTGCGTCCTCCGCTCTGTGGTGGATCGACTCCATCGACGCTGCCCCCGTCACCGGTGGCCCTGGGATGATCCACGCAGCCTCTCCGACCGGCCTTTTCCGGCGGAAATGACCATATATTCTGCTGTGGCCCCACTCGCTTCGCGACGTTACCGGAGCCGAGGTCGGTCTCCGAGTACCGCACTGCCGACGCGCACATGTGTCGCACCCGCGAGCACCGCCTCTTCGAGATCCGAACTCATTCCCGCCGACATCATCGTCGCAGCAGGATGCGCCACCCGCAGGGTGGTTGAGACTTCCCACAGCCGGTCGAAAGCCGCCCGGGGCCGCCCCGCCAACGGGCCTGCCAGCGGCGCGACGGTCATCACTCCGTCGAGCCGCAGCCCTTGGGCCACCGCCACCGCCTCCGCGAGATCCGCCACACCGTCGGGCGCCACGCCGCCCCGCTCCCCCACCGAACCGGACGGGGCGTCGAGGGCGACCTGGACCAGACATCCGATCTCCCGCTCCGCGCGGACGGCGGCGGCCGAGAGGGCGGTCACCAGCCGCACGCGGTCCACGGAATGGACATGCCTCACATAACCGGCAACCGATCGGGCCTTGTTGGTCTGCAACTGCCCGACGAAGTGCCAGTCGAGTCCCGCGTCCGCACAGTCGGCCGCCTTCTGCGCCGCCTCCTGGTCGCGGTTCTCCGCCACGTCCCGCACCCCCAGCTCGGCCAGCAACCGGACATCGGAGGCGGGGTAGGTCTTGGTCACGACGATGAGCGTGACCTCGGCGCGCCGGCGCCCCGCCAGGCGGCAGGCACCCTCGATGCGCTCCTCCACCCGGGCGAGATTGGCGGCCAGCTCCGCCTTGCGCGCCACCTCGGAGGAGGCCGACGCCGCGGAGTCCGCGAAGGCCGCGGACCGCCCACCCGCGGACTCCGCGGGCATCTCCGACTCGGGGCGCGCAGAAGGCATATCGTCGGTCATCTCTCAGTCCGCCTCGATCCAGACATATCCCGCGAGTCTTCCCGTGGTCCGGTCCCGGCGGTAGGAGAAATGATCAGCGGACTCCAAAGTGCACACGGAGGAGTGACCACGGTCGACGACCCCCGCACGGGTGAGCTGCGCCCGCACCCCGGCGGCCATGTCGACGGCGGGGGTCCCCGCCCGGGTCGTCGCGTACGCCTCGGGAACGGCGGCCGCCACTTCGGCGCGCATCTGCTCCGGAACTTCGTAGCAGCTCCCGCAGACCGCGGGCCCGGTGCGCGCGACGATGCGCTCCGGCACGGCGCCGAGCCCGGCCATCGCCTCGATCGTCGCGCCCACCACACCGGCCTGCACGCCCGGCCGCCCCGCATGCGCGGCGCCGACGACCCCGGCGACGGGGTCGGCCAGCAGCACCGGAGTGCAGTCGGCGGTGAGCACGGCGAGCGCGAGCCCCCGACGCGCCGTCACCACGCCGTCGACGGGCGGCGCCTCGCCTGGAAAGGGGCGATCGACGACAGCGACGTCACGTCCGTGCACCTGATGCATCCAGACCACCGCCTCGGGCGACAGCCCGAGCGCCTGCGCGACCCGCTCCCGGTTGGCGCGCACCGCCTCGGGGTCGTCGCCCACCGCGCCGCCGAGATTGAGCTCCTCATACGGAGCGGCGCTCACCCCGCCCCACCTGTCGGTGAAGGCGAAATGCGCGCCGCTGACCGTCTCTTGTGCCGCTATCACTTCAGGAAGTCCGGCACATCCAGCTCTTCCGCCTGACTGTCGTGGTACGGGCGGGCCGGCGGCACCTGCGGGGTGGCGGACGGCGGCGGGACCTCGCTCACCGGTGCGGGCTCCGGGCGCGGCGGGGCCTCCTCCTCGCGCGGCGGGGCGACGGCACCCAGGCCGCCGAACGAGGGGCGCTCGGGCTCCGGCTCGGCGGCGGGCGCGGGTTCGTCCTGGTAGGCGGGGGCCGAGGAGGCCGCTGCGGACGACTGGCCGAGCGCCTTCTCCCCCTTCTTGGCGGGCGGCTGACCGCCGTCGAACCCGGCGGCGATGACGGTGACCCGCACCTCGTCGCCGAGCGCGTCGTCGATGACGGCGCCGAAGATGATGTTCGCCTCGGGGTGGGCGGCCTCGCTCACCAGTTGGGCGGCCTCATTGATCTCGAACAGACCGAGGTCCGAACCGCCGGAGATGGAGAGCAGCACGCCGCGCGCCCCGTCGATGGACGCCTCCAGCAGCGGCGAGGAGATGGCCATCTCGGCGGCCGCGACCGCGCGGTCGTCGCCGCGGGCCGAGCCGATCCCCATCAGGGCCGATCCGGCCTCGGACATTACGGACTTGACGTCCGCGAAGTCGAGGTTGATCAGACCGGGGGTGGTGATGAGGTCGGTGATGCCCTGCACGCCCGAGAGCAGCACCTGGTCCGCGGACTTGAACGCGTCCAGCACGCTGACCTGGCGGTCCGAGATGGACAGCAGCCGGTCGTTGGGAATGACGATCAGCGTGTCGACCTCGTCGCGCAGTCCCGCGATGCCGTCCTCGGCCTGGTTGGCCCGGCGGCGGCCCTCGAAGGTGAAGGGGCGGGTGACGACACCGATGGTGAGAGCGCCGAGCGAGCGGGCGATGTTCGCCACGACCGGCGCGCCGCCGGTGCCGGTGCCACCGCCCTCGCCGGCCGTCACGAAGACCATGTCGGCCCCCTTGAGGACCTCTTCGATCTCCTCGCGGTGGTCCTCAGCCGCCTTGCGGCCGACGTCCGGGTTGGCGCCGGCACCGAGGCCGCGAGTCAGCTCGCGGCCCACATCGAGCTTGACGTCGGCGTCGCTCATCAACAGGGCTTGCGCGTCAGTGTTGATCGCGATGAACTCGACGCCCTTGAGACCGACCTCGATCATCCGGTTGATGGCGTTCACGCCACCGCCGCCGATACCGACGACCTTGATGACTGCGAGGTAGTTCTGCGGTGCTGCCACGTCGAAGGCCTCTCGCCTCGAGTTACGTATCCCTGTGGGGCGGTTCGAACGCCGACCCGAACCCTAAGTGTGAAGTTTAGGGTTACCAGTGCCTGTCTTACTCGGACTCTTCGCAACGGACACTAAGTCGACAAGTGCTGGGTGTTCAACGAACACGCCGAACCTCCCGTTTTTCTTTTCACCCTATGTGATCAGACCGAGCAGTAGCCATCCAGGGTGCTCACCAGCGGCGATACGCGTCAACTGACACGGTCCCGACCGACGGTGGACCCGGCGCCCGCACCGATCCGCGACCGCAGCCCGTCCGGGGCACGGGATACTCCGCTCCCGCTGCCGATCACGGCCGGGGACCGGGGGTTTGCCCCGGGCGGAACGAGGTACCTGTGCGGGCGGGCCGGGCAGCGGCCGTCCGAGGTGCTCGCCGGCAGCGGGGACCACCCATGGGGACGGACCGCTCCCGGCGAGAACATCAGCCTGATCATGCTGGGCAGCCCGGGTCAACTGACGCGGCCACGGAACGGCGGACTCCAGCCGTTCGCCGAACCCGGCTGGGGGTACGGCGGTTAGCACGGGATGCGGCTAACTGTCCGACGCCGCCGGGGCACTGGGGGCCGTGACATCGAAGTGGGTGGCGTCCTCGGCGGCTTTCATCAGCGCCGTCAGCGCGGCGGCCTTCGCCCGGCCGCGTTCGGCACTTCCCCACCGGACCGTGCGATCCCCCGTCAGTTCCAGGGTGATGTCGTCGAAGGAGCGGACCCGGACGGTGCGGGTGGCGCGGTGGACGGATTCCGGAAGTGCGGCGAGAGCCCGGGCCGCCGCCCGGCGCAGCCGCCCGGAGGAGAAGTACTGCTCGTCGCCCGCCCGCCGCGCTGCGAGGACCAGAAGCGGAACACCTTTCGGCGGCTTGCCGACTGTGGCGAACCGCACGCCTTCGGAGTCGACTTCCACATAGTCGCCCGCTTTCTTCATCACCAGCGACGGGCGGCGTTCGGTGACGGTGAGCGTCAGTCCGTGCGGCCAGGAACGCTCGGCCACCACCTCGCGGACTCTCGGGAGCGCCCGGCGCACCCCGTCCTCCAGTGCCGCCTTGTCGACGGTGACGAGCGGCGCGCCCTCGGGGGCCGCGGCGGCGCGGCTGACGTCGGCCTCGCTCAGCACCCGGGTGCCGGTCACCGAGACGTTCCGCAGCCGCAGCCACGGCGAGCCGTAGAGCACCCAGGTACCGAAGCCGCCCAGCGGGACGGCGAGGAGCAGCAGCAGGGCGAGGGCGCGCCGACGGCGCAGCCGAGGCCCGAACCGGCCGGGGCGCGCCCGTTCCTCCGGGCCGCCCCCGGAACCGGAGTCCGGATCGGCGCCGGCCGCGGCGTCGACGGCGCTGCTCCGGTAGGCGGTCCGGCGGCGCGGCGGCGCCTCACCGGTACCGCCGGACGGCCGGCCGCCGCCCGGCCTTCCGGCCGCTCCGGTTGCCTTGCCGGCTCCGGCAGCTCGGGCTGCTTTCACCACGAGGACCACCCTGCTCTCTGCGTGCTCGGCGAGGCGCCGGTTCCGCGCCGCGCCGGGTCAGTCCCGGCGGTTGGCGGCGATCGCCTCGTTCACCATGCCGACAAGCAGTTCATCGGCGTCCGGACGGCCGAATTCGGCTGCCGCACGGGACATCGCGGTGAGCTGCTGCGGGTCGGCGAGGACCGGGAGCACATTGCCCTGGATCCACTCCGGCGTCAGTTCCGCGTCGTCGACCAGGAGTCCGCCGCCCGCCTTGACGACCGGCTGTGCGTTGAGCCGCTGTTCGCCGTTGCCGATGGGCAGCGGGACGTAGGCGGCGGGCAGCCCGACGGCCGACAGTTCCGCCACGGTCATCGCGCCCGCGCGGCAGAGCATCATGTCGGCCGCGGCGTACGCGAGGTCCATCCGGTCCACATACGGTACCGGCACATAGGGCGGCATTCCGGGCATGTGGTCCACGTGGGGGATCTCGTTCTTGGGCCCGACCGCGTGCAGGATCTGGATACCCGCGCGCTGCAGATGCGGAACGACCTGCTGGACGACCTCGTTGAGCCGGCGCGCGCCCTGCGAGCCGCCGGAGACCAGCAGCGTCGGCAGGTTGGGGGCCAGCCCGAAGGCGGCACGGGCCTCGGGCCGCACGGCGGAGCGGTTGAGGGTCGCGACGGAGCGGCGCAGCGGGATCCCGACGTAGCGGGCACCCCGCAGTTTGCTGTCCGGCGTGGAGACTGCGACACCGTGCGCGTAGCGCGAGCCGATCTTGTTGGCGAGCCCGGGCCGGGCGTTGGCCTCGTGCACCACGATGGGCACCCCGGCGCGCTTGGCGGCCAGGTAGCCGGGCAGGGCCACATAGCCGCCGAAGCCGACGACGCAGTCGGCCTTCGTGCGCTCCAGGATCTGCTCGGCGGCCTTGATGGTGCCGCGCAGCCTGCCCGGCACCGTGATCAGCTCGGGCGTGGGTTTGCGCGGCAGCGGAACGGCCGGGATCAGTTCGAGTTGGTAACCGCGCTCCGGCACCAGCCGCGTCTCCAGGCCGCGCTCGGTACCGAGCGCCGTGATCCCCACGGTCGGGTCCTGCCTGCGCAGGGCGTCCGCGAGGGCGAGCGCGGGCTCGATATGGCCGGCGGTCCCCCCACCGGCGAGTACGACGTGCACGCTGTTTCACCGCTCTCCGGACGGCGGCCTTCCGACGCGCCGTCTCATCGTCTTCTCTCTCTTCCGGCCGGGGGCGCTCCCCGATCGCAGCGCCCCTGCCGACCCTCCCCGGGACGTGCGCTGCCACAGGAGGGGCTGTCGCACGGCCAGGGCAGCGCGCGCCGCCGGATCGCTGCGCGCGAAGGCGATCAGCAGTCCGACCGCGAACATCGCCGGCAGTAGGGCGGACCCACCGTAGGAGAACAACGGGAGGGGGACACCGGCGATCGGCAGCAGACCGAGCACCGCGCCCACGTTGATCA
The DNA here is from genome assembly GCF_029351045.1 of Streptomyces sp. WMMB303. Lineage (NCBI taxonomy): Bacteria > Bacillati > Actinomycetota > Actinomycetes > Kitasatosporales > Streptomycetaceae > Streptomyces > Streptomyces sp. WMMB303. Next base: position 1,548,154 of record NZ_JARKIN010000001.1, read on the forward strand.
CCGCCTGAGCGATGATCCACGTCGTCACGCCTCCCGCGGCATACCTGACGAAGGGTTCCTCCGTGCGTCCGGCCACGCGGATACCCGCATAGCCTAGAGCCGCGAAGAGGGCGAGCACCGACAGCGTCCCCGCCAGTCCGAGTTCCTCCCCGGTCACGGCGAAGATGAAGTCGGTATGGGGTTCGGGCAGTTGACCCCATTTTTCCACACTCGCGCCGAGTCCGGAACCGAACCAGCCCCCGGAGGCCAGCGCGTAGATGCCGTGCACGGCCTGCCAGCACCGGTCGTCCGGGCCGGGGTCGGTGGCGCCGATGCAGGCCAGCCGGGACATTCGGTTCGCGCTGGAGGTGACCAGCAGCACCGCGGCGGTGAGCGCCACCGCGAGCACCCCCGTGAACAGCCGGGTGGGTGCGCCCGCCAGCCACAGCAGCCCGAACAGCACGGCGGCGAGGATGATCGCGGTACCCATGTCCCCGCCGAGCATGATGAGCGCGAGCAGCAGGAAGGCGACCGGGACCAGCGGCACCAGCAGATGCTTCCACTGGGTGAGCATCTTCTTCTCGCCCTTGCGCGCGAGCAGGTCGGCGCCCCACAGGACCAGGGCCAGTTTGGCGAACTCGCTGGGCTGGAGCTGGAACGGGCCGCCCAGGTGGATCCAGTTCTGATTCCCGTTCACCTCCTGCCCTATACCGGGGACCTGTACCAGGCACATCAGGAAGACCGAGGCGACGAGCAGTGGATAGGCCAGCGCCCGGTGCATGCGCACCGGCATCCGGCAGGCGGCCAGCAGCAGAACCGCGCCGATCGCGGCGGCCACCACCTGCTTGCGGAAGTAGTAGGTGGAGGGCAGTCCGGACTGGAGGGCCTGGATCTGCGAGGCGGAGAAGACCATCACCAGGCCCAGGACGATGAGGAGCACGCTGCCGCCGAGAATCAGATAGTAGGCGGTCAGCGGACGGTCCCAGGCGCGCTTGGCCCGCGCGAACGCCCGCTGCGGCGCCGAGGTGCCCTGCGGTACGCGCGGGTGCCGCGGCGGGCGCACGGGTGCGGGCTGACTGCGCGCGCGCCGGGGCGTGGGTGGTTTCGCGGATCGCGCCGTCATCCGTATCCCCTCCGTCTCACCCCCGTCCTCGGTCGGCGGGGAGCGGGGTCACTGCTCGCTCGGGCCCACGGCGGCGAGGGCTCCGACCGCATCGGCGAACGCGTCGCCGCGTGCGTTGTAGTTGACGAACATGTCCATCGAGGCGCACGCGGGTGCCAGGAGCACGGTATCGCCGGGTCGCGCCAAGGACGCCGCCCGGTTGACGGCCTCCGCCATCGCCCCAGTGTCGGTGCGGTCGACGTCGGCCACGGGCACATCGGGCGCGTGTCGCAGCAGCGCTTGACGGATCAGCTCCCGGTCGGCGCCCAGCAGCACCACGCCCCGCAGCCGCGGGGCGGCCCCGGCGACCAGTTCGCCGAACGTCGCGCCCTTCGCCAGTCCGCCCGCGATCCACACCACCGAGGGGTAGGCGGCCAGGGAGGCCGCCGCGGCGTGCGTATTGGTGGCCTTGGAGTCGTCGACGTAGGCCACACCGTCCGCCTCGGCGACCCGGGTGATGCGGTGCGCGTCCGGGGTGAAGGCGCGCAGCCCGTCCCGTACCGCTGCCGCCGGTACGCCGAAGGCGCGGGCCAGCGCCGCGGCGGCGAGCGCGTTGGCGACGTTGTGCGGCGCCGGGGGGACCGCGGGGGCGGCGTCCGGGGCCGGGCTGAGGTCGCCGACCTCGGCCAGCTCCTGCGCCTGCTCCTGCCGGTCGGCGACGAAGGCGCGGTCCACCAGGACACCCTCGACGACGCCGAGTTGGGAGGGCGCCGGGGTGCCGAGGGTGAAGCCGATGGCGCGCGCGCCCTCGACCACGTCGGCGGCCCGCACCAGGTCCTCGGTGCGGGGCGCCGCGCCGTCCGGGTCGACGGGCTCGTCGGCGTTGTAGACGCAGGCGACCTGGTTGCCCTCGTAGATACGGCCCTTGGCGGCGGCGTACGCCTCCATGGAGCCGTGCCAGTCGAGGTGGTCGGGGGCGAGGTTGAGGACGGCGGCGGAGTGCGCGCGCAGGCTGGGCGCCCAGTGCAGCTGGTAGCTGGACAGCTCGACGGCGAGCACATCCAGGTCGCCGTAGGGCTCCTGCCCCAGGACGACGTCGATGAGCGAGACGCCGATGTTGCCGACCGCCGCCGTGCGCAGCCCGGCCGCGCGCAGGATGCAGGCCAGCATCCGGACCGTGGTCGTCTTGCCGTTGGTGCCGGTGACCGCGAGCCACGGCGGGCTGCCGGGACCGCGCAGCCGCCAGGCCAGCTCCACATCGCCCCACACCGGTACCCCGGCCTCGGCCGCCGCCGCGAAGAGCGGACTGGTGGGCTTGAAGCCGGGCGTGGTGACGACCAGCTCGGTGCCCTCGGGGAGGGTGCGGTCGTCGCCGAGCCGCACGCTGATCCCGAGCGCCTCCAGTTCGGCGGCCTGCCGGCGCGGGCCCTCGCCGTCGCCGCCGTTGACGGAGGTGACCCGGGCCCCGAGCCGGTGCAGCACCTTGGCCGCGGGCATGCCGCTGACGCCCAGTCCGGCGACGGTGACGTGCTTGCCGGACAGCTCGGCGCCCAGCTCCGCCAGGTTCGTCCGGTCCTCGCTCACTTGCTCGCCGCCCAGCCCGCGTAGAAGATGCCGACACCGACGATGGCGCACATGCCCTGGATGATCCAGAACCGCACCACCACAAGGACTTCGGACCACCCCTTGAGTTCGAAGTGGTGCTGGAGCGGAGCCATCTTGAAGACCCGCTTCCCGGTGAGCCGGAAGGACCCGACCTGGATCACCACGGACATGGTGATCAGCACGAACAGGCCGCCGAGGATCGCCAGCAGCAGCTCGGTGCGCGAGCAGATCGCGAGCCCGGCCAGCGCGCCGCCCAGGGCCAGCGAGCCGGTGTCGCCCATGAAGATCTTCGCCGGCGAGGTGTTCCACCACAGGAAGCCGAAGCAGGCACCCATCAGCGCGGCCGCGACCACGGCCAGGTCGAGTGGATCGCGGACCTCGTAGCAGCCGGGTCCGGCCGTGGCGATGTGCGCGCAGGACTCCTGGTACTCCCAGACGCAGATGAACACGTAGGCGCCGAAGACCATCACCGAGGCGCCGGTCGCCAGGCCGTCGAGGCCGTCGGTGAGGTTCACGCCGTTGGACATGGCCAGGATCATGAACAGTGCCCAGACCACGAACAGCACCGGTGGCAGTGCCCAGCCGAAGTCCTGGGTGAAGGAGAGCTTGGTGGAGGCCGGAGTGAGCTGCCGGGCGTCCTCGAAACTGAGTGCGAGGAGGGCGAAGGCGATACCGACGATGAGCTGGCCGGCCATCTTCGCCTTCGCGCGCAGCCCGAGGCTCCGCTGCTTGACGATCTTGATGTAGTCGTCGAGGAAGCCGACCAGGCCCATCCCGGCGAACAGGAAGAGCACCAGCACACCGGAGAAGCTGGGCTGCTCCCCCGTGATGAGCTTGGTCAGCACGTAGGCGAGCACCGTCGCCAGGATGAAGGCGATACCGCCCATCGTGGGGGTACCGCGCTTGCTGTGGTGGTTGCGCGGGCCGTCGTCGCGGATGAACTGGCCGTAGCCCCGTCTGGCGAGCAGCTTGATCAGCAGCGGAGTCCCGATCAGGGACAGGAAGAGGCCGATGACCCCGGAGAAGAGGATCTGCTTCATCGTCATCGGGCGGCGCCCTCACCCTCCCTCGACCCGTCCGCGAGGAGAGCCGCGGCCACCTTCTCCAGCCCCACCGACCGGGAGGCCTTCACCAGTACGACATCTCCCGCGCGCAGTTCCCCGCGCAGCAGGCCGACGGCCGCCTCAGTGCCGGACACATGCACCGACTCCTCACCCCACGAACCCTCGTTCTTGGCACCCATGTCGAGCCAGGCGGCCTCCCGGCCTCCGACTGCCACGAGTTTGCTGACGTTGAGCCGGACGGCGAGCCGTCCGATCGCGTCGTGCTCGGCGAGCGCGTCGTCGCCGAGCTCGGCCATCTCGCCCAGCACCGCCCAGGTCCGGCCCCCCCGGGCCTTCGCCGCCTCCCCCATGGCGGAGAGCGCACGGAGCGCTGCCCGCATGGAGTCGGGATTGGCGTTGTAGGCGTCGTTGACGACCGTGACGCCGTCGGCGCGCTCGGTGACCTCCATCCGCCAACGGGAGAGCGTGTCAGCGGAGGAGAGCGCATCGGCGATGTCCCCAGCGGACATGCCCAGTTGGTGGGCGACGGCCGCCGCGGCGAGCGCGTTCGACACGTGGTGCTCACCGTACAGGCGCATGGTCACATCGCCGCACCCGGTAGGTGTGTGAAGGGTGAAGGCTGGTGTGCCGCGTTCCGACAACCGCACGTTTTCAGCCCGTACGTCCGCTTCCGGGGCCTCACCGAAGAACAGCACCCGCGCGCTCGTCCGAGCCGCCATGGCGCGGACGAAGGGGTCGTCGGCGTTGAGCACCGCCACTCCCCCCTCCTCGGCCGAGGGCAGCGTCTCCACCAGTTCACCCTTGGCCTGGGCGATCTGCTCCCGCCCGCCGAACTCGCCGATGTGGGCGGTGCCGACATTGAGCACCACCCCGATCCGCGGCGGTGTCAGTTCGGTGAGGTAGCGGATGTGGCCGATACCGCGGGCGCCCATCTCCAGCACCAGGTGCCGGGTGGTCTCGTCGGCGCGCAGGGCTGTCAGCGGCAGACCGATCTCGTTGTTCTGCGAGCCTTCCGGCCACACCGTGGGTCCCAGCCGCCCCAGCAGCTGGGCGATCAGATCCTTGGTGCTGGTCTTGCCGCTGGACCCGGTCAGCGCGACGACCTGGGTGCCGAGCGTCCGCACGGCGTGCCGGGCCAGCGCGCCCAGGGCCCGGGGGACGTCGTCGACGACGACAGCCGGAACACCGACCGGGCGGGTGGCGAGCACGGCGACGGCACCGGAGGCCACGGCGTCGGCGGCGAAGTCGTGGCCGTCGGCCCGCTCCCCGGCGAACGCCGCGAAGAGCGTGCCGGGGCCCGCTTCCCGGGAGTCGATCACCACCGGCCCGGTGATCCGCGCGTCCGGGTCCGTCATGTCGTGCTGCCGTCCGCCGGTGAGGGCGGCGATCTCTGCGAGGGAGAGGGGGATCATCGCTTCTGGTTGTCTGTCCGGTGCTGCGCGGCGGAAGGGGACGAAGAAGACAGGGGGTCGGAGGCGGACACAGGGGACGGGGACGGCGGTGCCGCCGGGGCGGCCGCCGCCTGCTCGGCCGCCCGGGCGCGGATGGCGTCGTGCAGCACCTGGACGTCGTCGAAGGGGCGCACCACTCCGGCGATGTCCTGGCCCTGCTCGTGGCCCTTGCCCAGGACGAGGACGGTGTCGCCGGGTCCGGCCCGGCCGACGGCGGCCCGGATCGCGGCGGCGCGGTCCTCCTCCAGGAGCACCGTGCCGCGCTCGTAGGCGGGCACCTCGGAGGCACCGCTGAGCATGGTGGCCAGGATCGCGAGCGGATCCTCCGAGCGCGGATTGTCGGAGGTGAGCACCGCCGTGTCGGACAGCCGGGCGAGCGCCGCTCCCATGCCGGGCCGCTTGTGCGGGTCGCGGTCGCCGCCGCAGCCCAGGACGGCGTGCACGGCGCCCTCGGTGACCTTGCGGACGGCGTAGAGCACCGACTCCACGGCGTCCGGCTTGTGTGCGTAGTCGACGATGGCCAGGTAGTCCTGCCCGGCGTCCACCCGCTGCAGCCGGCCGGGGACGCCGGGGACGGTGCCGATGCCCTCGGCGGCCGTGCTCGGGTCGATCCCGGCGACGACCAGCGCGGTGAGCGCGGCCAGCGCGTTGGCCACGTTGAAGGGTCCCGCGAGCGGCGCGGCGGCCAGTACTTCCCGTCCGTCGGGTCCCACCGCGGTGAACGTGGAGCCGAGCGGGCCGACCTCCACGTCCCGGGCCCGCCAGTCCGCGTCCGGGTGGCCCTCGGCGGAGAAGGTGGTGACGGGGAAGCCCTCGCCGCGCAGTTCGGTCAGCAGCCGGAAGCCGTACTCGTCGTCGAAGTTGACCACCGCGGCCCGCGAGCGCTCCGGGGTGAAGAGCTGCCGCTTGGCCTGGAAGTAGTCCTCCATGTCCGGGTGGAAGTCGAGGTGTTCGGGGCTGAGGTTGTTGAACACCGCGACGTCGAAGACGCAGCCGTCGACCCGGCCGAGGACCAGCGCGTGGCTGGAGACCTCCATCGTCACCGAGCCGACGCCACGCTCGCGCATCACGCCGAACAGCGCCTGCAGGTCGGTGGCTTCGGGCGTGGTGCGCTCCGACTTGATCCGCTCGTCGCCGATCCGCGACTCGACCGTGCCGATCAGCCCGGTCAGCCCGCCGCCGTCCACGGCGCCCGCGGTGCGCGGCTCGCCCTTCTCGGCGGCCTTGCGCAGCCCGCCGTCCACCAGGTACGCGGTCGTCGTCTTGCCGGAGGTGCCGGTGATGCCGATCTGGAGCAGATCGTCGCCGGGAGCGCCGTAGATGGTGGCGGCCAGCTCCCCCATCCGGCCGCGCGGGTCGGGGACCGTCAGCACCGGCAGCCCGGTGGCCTCGGCCCGTGCCGTTCCCCCGGGGTCGGTCAGCACCGCCGCGGCACCCAGGCTCTGGGCCTGCTCGACGAAGTCGGCGCCGTGCAGCCGGGCGCCGGGCAGCGCGGCGTAGACGTCGCCCGGGCGCACGGCGCGCGAGTCGTGGGTGATGCCGGTGACGGACACGCCGGCGTCCGCCGCTCCGCCCCCTCGCGGCGCATCGCCGGGACCGGTGGCGGACGCGTCGGCGCCCAGCAGTCGGGCCAGCTCCGCGAGCGGAACGGGTGCGACCCGTGCGGGCCGGGGCGGCCCGGGGAAGGACTCGGGGGAGGTCTGATCAGCTTGTGGCACGGCGGTGAGCGTACCGGGCGGGGAGCCCGCGTCGCGAAGCGAGGGGCGCGGCGGGGCCGCCCCCTGGGGGTTGTACTCGCTGTCAGTGATCGTTCTCACGTGGCGCACGCCTCAGTCGTTCCGGCTCTTCCCCGCGCTCACGGGCAGCTTCGCGGGCTCGGCCCCGGTCGGGGGGATCTGCAGGGTCTTGAGGGAGAACTTCATGACCTTCTTGTAGACGGGACCGCACACGTCGCTGCCGAAGTAGCTGCCCTTCTTGGGGTTCTGGACGGCGCAGTAGACGGTGATCCGGGGCTTGTCGGCGGGCGCGAACCCGGCGAAGGAGGAGGTGTAGCCGTGGTAGCGGCCGGTCTCGGGATCCACCCGGTTGGCCGTACCGGTCTTCCCCGCGACGCGGTAGCCGGGGATCTTGGCGGTGGTTCCGGTGCCCTCCATGTCGGAGACCACGGATTCCAGCATCCGGGCGAGGGTCTTGGCCGTCTTCTCGCTGACGACCCGGCGCTTGTCCGGTGCGTCGGCGGGCCGGAATCGGCCGTCCGGGCCGGTGGTGCCGCGGACGAGTGTGGGGGCGATCCGCTCCCCGCCGTTGGCGATGGTGGAGTAGATGGAGGCGGCCTGCACGGCGTTGAGGGACAGTCCCTGCCCGAAGGGGATCGTGTACTGCTGGGAGGCGCTCCACTTCCCGGGTTCGGCCAGCAGGCCGTCGGTCTCGCCGGGGAAGCCGAGCCCGGTGGGCCGGCCGATGCCGAACTTGCGCAGATAGCGGTAGAGGACCTTGTTGGCCTGCCGCTGCGTGCTGCCGAGCTGCTCGGTGGCGAGGATGGTGCCGATGTTGCTGGATTTGGCCAGGACGCCGTTGAGGGTCAGGTGCCAGGTGGGGTGGTCGATGTCGTCGGCGAAGGACCGGTCGGCGCGCTTGAGCCGGTTGGGCACCGTGACCGCCGTCCGGGGAGTGGCCTTGCCCTCCTCCAGGACCGCCGCCATCGACATCACCTTGCTGGTGGAGCCGGGCTCGTAGGCGTCCTGGACCGCGGGGCTGCCGAAGGAGTCGACCTGCGCACCGCGGATGTCGTTCGGGTCGAAGCCCGGCGCGCTGGCCATGCCGAGCAACTGGCCGGTCCTGGTGTCCTGCACGACGACATAGCCGCTGTCGGCGTGCGACTCGGCCACCTGGTCGGAGATGGCCTGCTGCGCGGACCACTGGATGTCGCGGTCCAGGGTGAGCTCCACGTCGGAACCCGGCTCGGCCGCCTGCTCGCGGACGCCCGCGGTGGGGACCTGGCGGCCGCCGGACTGGGCGTAGGTGACCTTGCCGTCCTCCCCCGCCAGCGTGCCGTTCAGCTTCGCCTCCAGACCGGCGCCGCCCTTGCCCGCGGAGTTGACGAAGCCGAGGACCGTGGCGGCCAGCTCCTTGTTCGGGTAGACCCGTTTGGCGTGCTTCTCCTGATAGATCCCGGCCAGCACGTCGGGCTTCCCGCCCTCGGGCGCCGCCGCGGCCTCCTCGGCGAGCCGCGCCTTGAGCTTCTTGACCTTGCGCCAGGTCTGCGGGCTCTGCTGCCGGGCGAGCAGCACATAGCGGGTACCCTTCCGCGAGAGCTTCCCGGCCAGCTCGGCGGGCTTCTTGCCGAGCAGCGGCGCCAGCAGTTCGGCGGCCCGCTCGGGGGCGTCCTCGATCTTCGTCTGCTCCGGGCTGAACAGATACGGATCGGCGGTGATGTCGTGGGCGTCCACGGTGCTCGCCAGCGCGGAGCCGTCCCGGGCGGTGATGGTGCCCCGCTCGGCCGCGAGGGGGACGGTGATGTAGCGGTTGACGGCGGCCTTGTCCGCGTACGCGCTCGCGTCCACGGCCTGGACCTGCAGCAGCCGCACCGTGAAGACCAGCATGACCAGCGTCAGCCCTACGGCGACCAGCCGCAGCCGGGGCCGCGGGTTCACCAGCCGCAGCCGGGCCGCGCCGCCCCGCGGGGGACGTGCGCCGCCGCCCCGGCGCGCCGCGGAGGGCCGTGCGCCGCGGGACGCCGCTGCGGTGGCCGGCCGGCCCGGCCCGGGGACCCGGCGCGGCTTCGCGGCCCGGCCCCGGTCGGCGGTGCGGTTCCGGTCGGGGGTGCGCTCCGGCCCGGACGCCGTCCCGGGGCTCCGGCGGGCGCCGCGCTCCGACTCGCGGGGACGTTCGCTCATGGGTCCTCCCGCCCACCACGCGCCGGGCGGGGATCGCCGCGCACGGTGCCGTCGGGGTCCAGGAAGACGGGGGTGCCGCTGGGGACCAGGCCCTGCTCCCGGGCCCGCTCCTCCAGCCGGTCCGGCGCGGAGTAGCCGTCCACCTCCTGCTGGAGGGCCTGCTGCTGGTCGGTCAGCTCCTCCGTCTGCTTCTCCAGTCTGCTGAGCTGGAAGGAGCCCTTGTTCAGGGAAGCGTTCAGCAGCAGCAGGGCCAGCAGGCCGCTGCCCAGCAGCAGGACGATCAGCAGGACGAACGGGGCGCGGGCGGCCGGCGACCCCCCGACGGGGACCAGCCGGGCCAACCGCGCCAAGCGTCGCTGCGCTGTCATGTCCCCTCCCGGATATGGCGGCCGGTCATGTCGCCTCCCTGATCCGCTGGGCGGCGCGCAGCCGCGCCGGCGCCGCCCGCCGGTTCTCGGCGATCTCCTCGTCGGTGGGCACCTCGGCGCCGCGGGTCAGCAGCCGCAGCCGGGGCTGGTACTGCTCGGGCACGACGGGCAGCCCGGGTGGCGCCGTGTTCCGGGAGCCGGTGGCGAACAGTTGTTTGGCCAGCCGGTCCTCCAGTGAGTGGTAGGCGAGGACGACCATCCGGCCGCCGACCGCGAGCGCCTCCAGCGCGGCGGGCAGGGCCCGCTCCAGCACCGCCAACTCCCCGTTGACCTCGATGCGCAGCGCCTGGAAGGTGCGCTTGGCCGGATTGCCGCCGGTGCGCTTGGCGGCCTGCGGCAGCGCCTCCCGGATCACCTCGACCAGCCGGCCGCTGCGGGTGAACGGCTCCTTCTCGCGCTCCCGCACGATGGCCTCGACGATGCGGCGGGCCTGCTTCTCCTCGCCGTAGGAGCGCAGGATGCGCACCAGGTCGCCGGGCGGGTAGGTGTTGAGCACCTCGGCCGCGCCGGGCCCGCTCGTCTGGTCCATCCGCATGTCCAGCGGCGCGTCCTGGGCGTAGGCGAAGCCGCGGTCGGCCTCGTCCAACTGGAGCGAGGAGACCCCCAGGTCGAACAGGACCCCCTGGACGCGCGGCACCTCCAGCCGGGAGAGCACCTGTGGCAGTTCGTCGTAGACGGCGTGCACCAGCGTGGCCCGGTCGGCGTAGGGGGCCAGCCGTTCGCCCGCGAGTTCGAGTGCGGCCGGGTCCCGGTCCAGGCCGACGAGGCGGGCCGCCGGGAAGGTCGACAGCAGCGCCTCGCTGTGGCCACCCAGGCCCAGGGTGCAGTCGACGACGGTCGCGCCGGGCTCCGCCAGCGCGGGAGCGAGCAGGTCCAGGGTGCGCCGGAGCATCACCGGATTGTGGCGTTCGCCGACGGGCCGCTCGTTGGTGGTCACTGTGCCCTCTCAGATCTGGCGGGCACCGTGCACATGCTCCTTGGTCCCCGCCCGCTCGAAGGGGAGTGGCCGCCCGCGCCGAACGGGCGCCGGAGGCCGGGAGCGGGAGGAGGCCGAGCCGCACGTGCGCGCCCGCGCACGCGAGGGGATTCGGGGATCCTTGGGGAGAGTGTTCGCCTCCCACTTCGCGTCACTTTAGTCCACTCGTCCCCTCGGTCAACTACGGGACCAGGCGCGTCCCGACAACGAGTGACAACCGCGCGCGCGGTCGGCGGCACCCGCGCACGCGACTGCGGTGTGCACCCGGGCGGAGGAGACGACAATGGGCCGTGTGGGTTACCTCACACCCTCGCGCGCCGCCCGATTTCACCGCTCTCCGGGCAGGCCGTCCGCTCGGGGAACGTCTAACGTCGTACACATGTCGATACCCACACCTGACCCGCAGTCCGCACCGTCCGTGACCGACGAGATCGTCACCGCGAACCAGGAGTACGCGGACGACTTCACCGACCCCGGCATGGACGCCCCCCCGGTCCGCTCAGTCGCCGTCGTCGCCTGCATGGACGCCCGTCTGGACCTGCCCGCCGCGCTGGGGCTGGAGCTGGGCGACTGCCACACCATCCGGAACGCGGGCGGTGTGGTCACCGACGACGTCATCCGCTCCCTCACCATCAGCCAGCGCGCCCTGGGCACCCGTTCCGTGGTCCTCGTCCACCACACCAACTGCGGACTGCTCAACCTCACCGAGGATTTCCGCCACGAACTGGAACTGGAAGTGGGCCAGCGGCCGTCCTGGGCAGTCGAGTCCTTCAAGGATCTGGACCAGGACGTGCGCCAGTCCGTCGAACGGGTACGGACCTCGCCCTTCCTGCCGCACCGGGACGACGTCCGCGGCTTCGTCTTCGACATCACGACGGGCCTGCTGCGCGAGGTCGCCCCGGCCTGACCGGCAGGGCCGCGGCCCGGAGTCACCCGGGAGAGTGACGGGAGGGCCCGTCGACGTGAAGAATACGCAACGACGCACACTGCAGGGCCCGGTGGCAGGCACGCGGCGGGCACATACAACGGGGATGGGGCCGAGGAGGGCCGGTGACGACCTATGACGAGCGGGCGGACCTGAGCGAACTGAGCGCCACGGCGGGCGAGGTGCGCCGCTGTGTCGAATCGGTGATCGAGGGGAAGCCCGACGTCGTCCGGCTCTCGCTCACGGTGCTGCTGGCCGAGGGCCACCTGCTGATCGAGGACGTGCCGGGCGTCGGCAAGACGATGCTCGCCAAGGCGCTGGCCAGGACGATCGACTGCTCGGTGCGGCGGATCCAGTTCACCCCTGATCTGCTGCCCTCCGACATCACCGGGGTCAGCGTCTACGACCAGCAGCGCAAGGACTTCGAGTTCAAGCCCGGGGCGATCTTCGCGCAGATCGTGATCGGCGACGAGATCAACCGCGCCTCCCCCAAGACCCAGTCGGCGCTGCTGGAGTCGATGGAGGAGCGCCAGGTCACCATCGACGGGCAGACCTACGAGCTGCCCGACCCGTTCATGGTGGTCGCCACCCAGAACCCGGTGGAGATGGAGGGCACCTACCCACTGCCCGAGGCGCAGCGCGACCGGTTCATGGTGCGGGTCTCCATCGGCTATCCGAGCCCCGCGGCCGAGCTGGAGATGCTCGATGTGCACGGCGGCGCCTCCCCGCTGGACGACCTCCAGCCGGTGGCGCACGCGCACGACATCGCCAAGCTGATCGGGACCGTGCGCGGCGTGCACGTCTCGGACGCGGTGCGGCGGTACGCGGTCGAGCTGGTGGCCGCCACCCGCTCCCACTCCGAGCTGCGGCTGGGCGCCTCGCCCCGCGCGACGCTGCACCTGCTGCGGGCCGCCAAGGCGTCGGCCGCGCTCGGCGGGCGCGAGTTCGCGCTCCCCGACGACGTGCAGTCGCTGGCGGTCCCCGTCCTGGCGCACCGGCTGCTGCCCACCGCGCAGGCCCAGTTGAACCGCCGTACCGCCGAGCAGGTGGTGGCCGAGATCGTGCGGCAGGTGCCGGTGCCCGCCGTCGGCCCCGGCCCCGCCGCACCCGGAACGGCACCGCCCGGTCCGGCTCCCTACGGGCCGCCGCCCGCCCACGGACCGCATGCCCCCCTGAACCGGCCGCAGACCGGGCAGGCCCGGGGCTACTGATGGCCTACGGAGCGGTCCCGGGCGCCCCGACCGCCTCCGGCCCGGCCCCCGGCGCGGCGGCGTCCGGTGACGGTTCCGGCCCGGAGGAGCGGAGCGGCTCGCTGCGCCACGCGTTCGGCGGTCTGACCACCCGCGGCCGCTCCTTCCTGGCGGCCGGGCTGGCGGCGGTGCTGTGCGCGTATCTGCTGGGCCAGGACGAACTGCTGCGGGTGGGGGTGCTGCTGGGGGTGCTGCCGCTGGTGTGTGTGCTGGTACTGCACCGCACCCGCCACCGCGTGGCGGGCTACCGCAGGCTGTCGCCCTCGCGGGTACCGGCGCGCTCGGAGGCCCGTGTGCACCTGCGGGTGGACAACGTCTCCCGGCTGCCGACCGGACTGCTGATGCTGCAGGACCGGGTCCCCTACGTCCTGGGACCGCGGCCCCGGTTCGTGCTGGACCGGGTGGAGCCGGGCGGTCGCCGCGAGGTCTCCTACCGGGTCCGCTCCGACCTGCGCGGACGCTATCCGCTGGGCCCGCTCCAACTGCGGCTGACGGACCCGTTCGGGATGTGCGAGCTGACGCGCTCGTTCAGCACCTGGGACACCCTCACCGTCGTACCGCCGGTCGAGGCGCTGCCGCCGACCCGGTCGGCCGGGCGGACCGGCGGCTACGGGGAGGGCCGGCAGCGCGCGCTCGCCCTGGCCGGGGACGACGACGTGATCCCGCGCGGCTACCGGCACGGCGACGACCTGCGCCGGGTGCACTGGCGTTCGACCGCTCGCTACGGCGAACTGATGGTGCGCCGCGAGGAGCAGCCGCAGCAGGCCCGCTGCACCGTCCTGCTGGACACCCGCCGGGCCGGCTACCCCGGCTCGGGGCCCGACTCCCCGTTCGAGTGGGCGGTCGCGGGCGCCGCGTCGGTGTGCGTGCACCTGCTGGAGCGCGGCTGCTCGGTACGGCTGCTGACCGACACCGGAGCCGCCGCACCCGGGCCGGAGAACGGCGGATTCCTCGCGGAGAACCCGGACACGGCCGGACTGCTGCTCGACACCCTCGCCATCGTCGAGCACTCGAACGAACAGGGGCTGGCCGGGGCCTATGAGGCGCTGCGCGGCGGGGACGCCGGGCAGCCGGGGCTGCTGATCGCGTTCCTGGGAGCACTGGACGAGGAACAGGCACTCACCGTCGGCCGGCTGCGGCAGCGCTCGGACCGCGCGGTGGCCTTTCTCGCCGCCCCCGCGTCCCGCCCGCAAGACGGCACCGGGCAGGCGGCAGGGGGCGCCGCCGGGCCGCCCGGGACCCCCGCCGAGCCACCCGGATCCCGCGCCGCGCTCCGCGTCCTGCACGAGGCCGGGTGGACCGCGCTGACCGGCGGACCCGGAACGCCGCTGGCCGCACTGTGGCAGGAAGCCGAACACGCGAGCGCGAAGGGAGCCGAACGGTGAGCGGACGGGGACGGCTCGCATTCTGCGCCGCGCTGGCGACGCTGGCCGCGGCCTGCGCACTGCTGCCGCTGGTCGAGCCGGCGGCCTGGCTGATCCAGGCGGCGGTGCTGATCGGGGTGCAGGCCGGAGTGGGCGCCGCCGCCCGCCGGGTCCCGCTGGCCCGCCCGCTGACCGTGCTGGCGCAGGCGCTCACCTCGCTGCTGCTGCTCACCGTCGTCTTCGCACGCTCCGCCGCGCCTGCTGGATTCCTGCCGGCACCCGGGGTCTTCACCCACTTCTCCGCGCTGTTCGAGCAGGGCGTCCAGGACGTGAGCCGGTACGCGATACCCGCGCCGCTCACCGACGGCATACGGCTGATGCTGATCGGCGGGGTGCTGCTGATCGGGCTGCTGGTGGACACGGTCGCCGTGACCTACCGGAGCGCCGCCCCCGCCGGGCTGCCGCTGCTCGCCCTGTACTCGGTGGCGGCCGGACTCTCCGAGGGCGGCGCACGCTGGCTGTGGTTCCTGTGCGCCGCGGGCGGCTATCTGCTGCTTCTGCTGGCCGAGGGGCGGGAGCGGCTCTCCCAGTGGGGCCGGGTCTTCGCCGACCGCACCCGGCCGGGCGCGGCGCCGCACCAGCCGGGCAGCGTCGCGGGCCCCGCGGCGGCACCCGTGCGCACCGGTCGCCGGATCGGAGTGCTGGCCCTGGGCGTCTCGCTGCTGGTGCCCACCGCACTGCCCTCGCTCAGCGGCGGCCTGCTCGACGAGGTGGGGACGGGTGGCGGAGGGGGGCGCGGGCAGGGCGGCGGCACGGTCTCGGCAGTGAACCCGGTGGTCGCGCTCAAGAACAGCCTCGACCAGCCGCAGGACCGCACCGCGCTCGTCTACCGGACGGACGGCGAGGACGACAGCGAGGACGAGGGGCTCTACCTGCGCATCGTCGCGCTGGACAGGTTCGACGGCGCCCAGTGGAAGCCCTCCGAGCGGCGGATCGGCGAGATCCCGGACCGGCTGCCCGCCCCGCGCGGGCTGGGGCCGGACGTACGGACCAGCACCGTGCGCACCACCATCCAGGCCAGCGACGCCTACGCGCAGGACTGGCTGCCCATGCCGTTCCCCGCCGACCGGGTGCGCCTGGAGGGCAAGTGGCGCTTCGAGCCCGAGGGCCGCACCCTGGTCGGCTACGACAAGCAGACCACCCGCGGACTGCGCTACACGGTCGAGAGCCTCCGGGTCCGGCCCACCGCCGAGCAGCTGCGCAACGCGCCCGACCCGCCGCCCGCACTGGAGCGCGAGTACACCGCCGTTCCCGGCACACTGCCGGACGTCGTCCCCAGGACCGCGCGCCAGATCACCCGCGGTGCGGCGAACGACTACGAGCGGGCGGTACGGCTCCAGGACTGGTTCGCTGTGGAGGGCGGCTTCTCCTACGACACCGAGGTGGAGGCGGGCACCGGCGTCAATGCCATCGCCGACTTCCTGCGGCAGAAGGAGGGCTTCTGCGTCCACTTCTCCTTCGCCATGGCCTCGATGGCCCGCACCCTGGGCATCCCGGCCCGGGTCGCGGTCGGTTTCACTCCCGGCACGGCGCGCGGCGACGGAGCGATGGAGGTCGGCTTCCAGGACGCGCACGCCTGGCCTGAGCTGTACTTCGAAGGTGTGGGCTGGACACGTTTCGAACCCACCCCCACCCGCGGCAGCACCCCGCCCTACGCCCGGCCGGACGCACCGGATCCCGACCGCGACTCCGGCGAGGTGCTGCCCGACCGCGGCGGGAGCGACGAGCCCACGGTCGCCCCCTCGCCGTCACATGAGTGCACCGCCCAGCAGAAGCGCTCCGACCCCGAGTGCGGGCTGGCGGCTCCGCTGCCCGGCTCCGGCAGCTCCGAGGAGGGGCCGTCCGCGGCCACCGTCGCCGGTATCGGCGCCGCGTCACTGCTCCTGCTGGCGCTGTTGCTGCTGCCGATGCTGCTGCGGATGAGGAGACGCTCCCGGCGGCTGCGGTCCCCGTCCCGGGGCACCGGTCCGGAGAGCGCCGAGGGGGTGCTCGCCGCCTGGCAGGAGCTCCTGGACACCGGATGGGACTACGGCATCGTGCCGGAGGACTCCGCGACCCCACGCACGGCCGCCGAGCGGCTGGCCCGGGTGGGAGAGCTCCAGCCCCCCGAGGCCGAGGCGGTACAGCGGATCGCACTCGCGGTCGAACAGGTGCTGTACGCGCCCGAGCCGCAGCCGGCCCCCGGGATCACCCGCGACGTGCAGCGCGTCCGGTCCGGGCTGCGCGCTGCCGCGCCCCGCACCCTGCGGGTCCGCGCCCTGCTGCTGCCTCCGTCCACCGGACGGCTGCTGCGGGCCGCCGGCCACCGTGGGCGGGTGCTGCGGGCCCGGTGGACCCGCGTGCTGCGCCGCCCACGCCCGGCCGAGTAGCCGGCGCGGGGCAGCGCGGACCCGGTTCCCAGGCCCGGTCGGCGGAGGACCGGGGGCTGCGTCCGCCGGCCACCCCCGTCACCGGCCGGGCCGGTGCTCCGGGCGATCCGGCCGCCTGGCGCGCCAGGATCGCCGCAACCCGAGGGACGCCGTCCGGCACACCAACTCCGGGCCGACCGCCGACCGGGCACCGGAACACATACGGCGGTGCGGGAACCCGGCGAGGGTTCCCGCACCGCCGAAGACCTGCGCTGTCGTTGCTCTGGGGAGTCGTCGCCGCGCGGCAGGGGCACTGCGGGCACGGCACGGCCGGAAACCCGGTCCGGGCCGCGGCACGTCGCCGCGTGACGTTGCGAGGAAGAGCGAAAGTATGCGGAACGGGGCGGTGACCCCGCTGTCAGTGGTGGCCCTCGTCGCGGCGGCGCTGCCACCGCTCCTCGATACGGGACATCACCGACCTGCGGTTCCGTGGCTGCTGGCGGCGCGCCGAATCCGAGCCCTGCGAGGACTCGCCCTCGCTCGCGGCCTGCTCCTCGCCCTGCTTGGGCGCCTTCCGCCACCCGGTCACGGCGAGGACCGCACAGCCCAGCATGACCAGGAAGCCGACGACGCTGATCCAGATCTGCTGAGCGACCATTCCGGCCATGAGGAGCGCGATACCCACCAGAAAGCCCGCCACCGCTTGGTAGACCCGCTTGCGGGTGTACCGACGCAGCTCACTTCCCTCGAGCGCTGTTGCGAACTTGGGATCTTCGGCGTACAGCGCTCGCTCCATCTGCTCGAGCATCCGCTGCTCGTGCTCAGAGAGCGGCACGGAGTCCTCCTACTCGTCGGTCGCGGGGGCGACCGGATGCGACTCTTTCAGGATAGGCAGGGAATCGCCCCCGTGAAACCCGCCCCTCTACGCCAATTCCTCCCACCACACCCGATATGACGGACGGGGTGCCCACGGTGTGCTCCGTTCATTCCCGCACCACCTTTCCGCCATGCCGGACGGCGTGCTTCGATCATACGGCGCGCAGCGGCTGATCGGGCGGTCGTGCGAGCAGACCCCCGCCGGGCGGCGGGTGCGCCCTCAGCGGTCGGCGGGCCGCGTGCCGGAGGGCGGGATCTCGGCGAGCACATGGAGCCGGCTGGCCACGGACTGGAAATCGGGCAGTTCGGCAGCGGCCGCCTCCAGCCGGGCCAGCGCGTCCAGCGCGTCGGGCTCGGTGTCCACCAGCGCGCCGGGCACCAGGTCGGCGAAGACCCGTACGCCGTGCACGGAGATCACCTCGAGCCCGGTGCTGGTCACCAGCGCCGTCAGCTGTTCGGGGGTGAACCGGCGGGGCATGGGATCGCTCTCGCCCCACCGCCCGCCGGGCGAGGTGAGGGCGTGCCGGGCCTCGGTGAAGTGCCCGGCCAGCGCCCGCGCCAGGACGGCTCCGCCCAGTCCGGAGGCCAGCACACTCAGCGTGCCGCCCTCCTCGCGCAGCGCGGCGACGGCGTTGCCGAGGCCCTCGGCCGGGTCGTCGACGTACTCCAGGACGCCGTGGCAGAGCACCACGTCGTACGCACCCCGCTCGGCGACCTCGAAGAGTCCGCGCACATCGCCCTGGACACCGCGCACCCGGTCGGCCACCCCTGCTTCGGCGGCACGTCGCTCCAGCGCGAAGAGGGCGTCGGGGCTGGGGTCGACGACGGTGACGCGGTGCCCGAGCCGGGCGACGGGCACCGCGAAACTGCCGGTGCCGCCGCCGGTGTCGAGGACCTCCAGTTCGGCGTGGTCCGCCAGTTCGGCGCGCTGGTCGAGGGCTCCCCTGAGGACGTCCCAGACCACGGCGGTCCGGAGGGTTGCGCTGGGGCGGGACATGCGGTTGCTCCTCGGCTCAGGGACGGGCGGGTCCCACCCTATTGCCTCCGCCGCCCACCGATCCGCCCGGCGGGGCCCTGACCACCGGGCCTCCTCACCCCGCCCGCCGGTCCCGGGGGTGGACGGGGCGCTCGTCCCCCTCGGCCGTGCGGGGCTGCGGCAGGGCCGGCTGGGTGAGGAGCATCCGCTCGACCAGCCGGAGGAACATCCCGGCGTAGTGGATCAGGTCGTCGGCGTCGCGCGGGTCGGCGGCTCCGGCTATGCCCGCTTCGGCCCGCGCCCGGCGGTCGGCGCCGGAGGCGAAGAGCGCCGCCCATTCGGTCAGTTCGGGGGCGACTTCGGGCAGCACTTCCCAGGCGCTGCGGATGGCGGGGCGGCGCGGCCGGCGCGGGGCGCCGCCCCGGCGGCGGGCGGGGGCCGGGTCGGCGGTGCCCCGTACGGCGAGGACGGCGGCGGCCGTGCGCAGTGCGGCGAGGTGGGCGGTGGCGTAGCGCTCGTTGGCCGGTTGCAGCGCCGCCGCCTCGTCGAGCCCGTGCCGGGCCTGCGCGAGCAGGTCGCGTGCGGCGGGCGGGGCGGTGGCCCTGCGGAGCACGGGGTGGATGTCGTGGGGGTGGCTGGCGGGCGGCGCTGTCGGCTGCGGGGGCACCGGGCGTGCTCCCCGGGACGGACGCTTCACGTGGATCAACCTCCCGTCGGCTGATACCGGTTCGGGAACCGGTCGTATGGGCACATCGTGACGCATGCCACTGACAATCGGCCTGACCAGCACATACGCCGTGCCGGGCAGCGAACTGCCGGGGCCCGGTCGGATGGAGGAGCCGCCGGTTGGCGTGCCGGGCCCGGCCTGCTGCATACTTTGAACTGACCAGTCAGTTCAAAAGTCGCGGTGCCCGGCGCGGGGGCCGGGCACGGCGCGCCCGTCGGCGCAGCGACACGCAGCGGGACGCGACACACAGCGGGAGGGGCCGTGGCACACGGGCGAGGAGCCGCCGTCTCGGCGGCGGACTTCGGGCTGACGGGGCCGCGCGGCCCCGTCTTCGACGGAGTGGGATTCACCGCCGGAGCGGGCTCGCTGATCGCGGTGACCGGGCCGTCGGGCTCCGGCCGCACCTGCCTGCTGCTGGCGCTCACCGGCCGGATGAAGGCCGGCAGCGGACGCGCCGAGGTGGCCGGACACCCGCTGCCCAAGCGGCTCGCCGCCGTCCGCCGGATCACCGCGCTGGGCCCGGTGCCCGGCGTCAACGACCTGGACCCGGCGCTGACCGTCACCGAGCAACTCCGCGAGCGGGTGCTGCTCCAGCGGCGGTTCGGCGGTCCGCTCCGCGGGCTGCTGCGGCCCCGCCGGGAGCGGGCCGCGGCCAGCCGGGAGCGGCTGCAGACGGCTCTGGACACCGCGGGTCTCGACCTGGACGCGCTGCCCAGGGGCGGGCGCACGGCCGTACGGGACCTGGGGCGGCTGGAGGAGCTGCGGCTCTCGATGGCGCTGGCGCTGCTGGGCGAGCCCGGGCTGGTGGCCGTCGACGATGTCGACCTGAAGCTGTCGGAAGCCGAACGCGCGGCGGCCTGGGAGCTGTTGCGCACGGTGGCCGACGGCGGCACCACGGTGCTGGCGGTGTGCAGCGAACCGCCGCCCGAGGGCGCCGTGGTGGTCCGTACCGGTGCGGCGCGCCCAGGCGGTGCACAGACCGGCCCGGACGGCTCCGCGCCCGCAGCCGAAGCGCACGAGGACGCCGATGACGCCGATGACGCCGAGAAGGACGAGAAGGACGAGAAGGAGGGGGCGGAGGATGCGCTCGCCGAGGCTAGCCGCGCTTGAGCTCAAGCGATTCGGCAGAGGGCGGCTGCCGCGAGCGGCGATGGCCGCGATGCTGCTGCTTCCGCTGCTGTACGGAGCCCTGTACCTGTGGTCGTTCTGGAATCCCTACGAGCGGCTGGACCGGGTACCGGTGGCGCTGGTGAACGAGGACCGGGGCGCCACCGTGCAGGGAAAGAAGGTCGACGCGGGCGACGACATCGTCAAGGGGCTGCACGACAGCGACTCCTTCGACTGGCAGGAGACCAGCGCGGCCGACGCCCGCAAAGGGGTCGAAGACGGGCGGTACTACCTGTCGCTGACGATACCCGCCGACTTCAGCAAACGGGTCTCCTCCAGCTCGGGCGACTCCCCCGAGACAGGTGCGCTCAAGGTCCGCACCAATGACGCGAACAACTACATCGTCGGACAGATCTCCCGCACCGTCTTCTCCGAGGTCCGCTCGAGCGCCTCCAGCAAGGTCTCGCGGAGCTTCTTCGACAAGATCTACGTCTCCTTCTCCACGCTGCACGGCAAGACCGCCGAGGCCGCCGAGGGCGCGGACGACCTGGGCGACGGCATCGGCAAGGCGAAGAAGGGCGCGGGCAGGCTCAAGAACGGACTCGGTGACGCCGAGGAGGGCAGCGGCCGCCTGAAGAACGGTACGGCCGACCTGCACAAGGGCGCCGGATCCCTGGAGACGGGCGCGGACCGGGTCGCCGAGGGCACCCAGAAGCTCGCCGACAAGGTGAACGGCGGAGTCGAGAAGGTCCGTCCCTTCCTGCGGGCGCACAGCGGCGACGTCGGCAAGGCGGCGCGGGAGGTGGCCCGGACGAGCAAGACGCTGAAGAAGAACCTCGGCAAACTGCCCGGCGAGGCGCGGCGTGCGCAGACCGACACCCGCAAGGCCGCCGACGCGCTCTCCACGCTCTACGAAGCACGCTGCGGAAAGGGCGCCCCGGGAACCGCCGCGCCGTCCCCTTCCGGGGCGCTCCCCGAAAGCGGCAAGGACTCCGGCGGCGAAGGCGCCGACGGCGGCGGTGTGCCGCAGTCCGGGGGCGGGGCCTCCGCGACCGGACGGCCCGCCCCGGCCCCCGCCGTGGCCCCCGACTCCTGCCCGAAACTGAAGAAGGCCGTCGCCGCCGCCGAACGTTCGGCGAAGGTCGCCGCGAAGGTCAACGGGTACGTCGAGAACGAGCAGAACCTCGACGAACTCGGCCGCCACCTCGACGACCTCAACCGCGCCGCGGACGCCGTCGCCGACCGGGCCCCGCACCTGGACCAGGACGTGGCCGACGCGGTGCGGCAGATCAACGAGCTCAACAGCGGCGCCCACAAGGTCGCCGAGGGCGCCGGGAAGCTGCACACCGGGCTGGGCACCGCCAAGAACGGCGCCGCCTCGCTCGACACCGGGCTGGGCGAGCTCTCCGACGGCGCCGCCTCCCTCGACGGCGGTCTGTTCAAACTCGCCGACGGCTCCGGAAAGCTGGCGAGTGGTCTGCACGACGGCGCGAAGAAGATCCCGGACTACGGCAAGAAGGAGCGCGAGGACCGCACCGGGGTGATGGCCGACCCCGTCGACCTCGCCTCGCACAAGGCACACGCGGCACCCAACTACGGCACCGGCTTCGCGCCCTACTTCATCCCGCTCTCGCTCTGGGTGGGCGCGATGATCGCCTACATGCTGCTCCAGCCGTTGAACCGGCGCGCGCTGGCCGCGGGCGCCCCGGCCTGGCGGATCGCGCTGGCGGGCTGGCTGCCGGTGGCCGCGATCGGAGTGGCCCAGGTGGCCGCGCTGATGAGCGTGCTGCACTGGGGGCTGGGCCTGCAGATGGCCCGCGGCCTGGCCACGGTGGGCTTCCTGATGCTCGTGACGGCGTGCTTCACGGCCGTCGTCCAGTTCCTCAACGCGCGCTTCGGGCCCGCGGGCCGGATCCTCGTCCTGGCGATGCTGATGCTCCAGCTGACCTCGGCCGGTGGCACGTACCCGATCCAGACGAGCCCGCACTTCTTCAACGTGCTCCACCCGCTGCTGCCGATGAGCTACGTGGTGGAGGGGCTGCGGCACCTGATCACGGGCGGTGAACTGTGGCCGGTGCAGCGGGCCTGCCTGGTCCTGCTGGCCTTCACCGCGGGCGCCCTGGCGCTCACGGCGGTCACCGCGCGCCGCAAGCAGGTGTGGACGCTGGACCGGCTGCGTCCGGAGATCTCACTGTGAGGCCCGCGCGGCTCCGAGAGGAGAATGGCCGCATGACAAGCGCCCGGACCAGCCCTTCCACTTCCCGCAGCCGCAGTGCCACCAGGGACAAGCTCTTCCATGCGGCGGTCACCCTCATCGCCGAGCAGGGGTTCTCCTCCACGACCGTGGAGGAGATCGCCGAACGGGCCGGGGTGGCCAAGGGCACGGTCTACTACAACTTCACCAGCAAGACCGAGCTGTTCGAGGAGCTGTTGCGGCACGGCGTGGAGCTGCTCACCGCCGATCTGCGCAAGGCCGCGGAGGAGACCGACGGCCGGGGCGGCAGCCGGGTGGACGCGCTCGACGCGATGGTCCGCGCGGGGCTGCAGTTCATCGACCACTACCCCGCCTTCACCCAGCTCTACGTCGCCGAGCTGTGGCGCACCGGACGGGCCTGGAACGACACCCTGCTGATGGTGCGCAAGGAAGCGGTCGCCGTGGTGGAGAGCGTGCTGCGGGCGGGCGTCGCGGAAGGGGAGCTGAGCGAGGAGATCGATGTCCAGCTCACCGCCGCGGCGCTGGTCGGCATGGTGCTGGTGGCGGCCCTCGACTGGAAGGCGTTCCAGCCGGAGCGCTCGATCGAGGACGTGCACGGGGCGCTGTCCCTGCTGCTCCAGGGCCGGGTCGGCGCCGGCCGTCCCGGCTGACCGCGGAACCGGCACCCCGCGGGGGGCGGCCCCGCCCCCCGCGGGGCCGCCCCCGCCTTGGAGGGGGGTGGCTTCCGGAGGGGCGCCGGCACCGTTCCGCGGCCCCGTGTCGGCGGTGCGGCCCCGTGCCCTTCCGTTGCCCTCACTCTGCCGTCCGCACGGATGACGGCCTATCCGTGCGGATACTCAAGATCTCTCCTGAGTGCGGGTACCTACTTCTCGGGCCGGCACGGGCGGCGCCGGGGCGCCGGACGGGGGCCGCTAGGGTCGGTGGACATGGCACGGGTTGTGGTGGTCGGGGCGGGGATGGGCGGCATGGCGGCGGCGGCCAGACTGGCCGTCGCGGGGCACGAGGTCGTGGTGCACGAGCGCACCGGGACCTACGGGGGCGCTGTGCGGCAGTACGCGCGTGACGGCTTCGCGTTCGACACCGGCCCGGGGCTGCTGCAGTTGCCGGCCGTCTACCGCGATCTGTTCGTCAAGACCGGCCGGGAGCGGCTGGAGGACGTGGTGGAGCTGGTCCAGGTGCCCGTCACCGCCTGCCATGTGTTCGCCGACGGCAGCACCGTCACCCTGCCCGACGCCTCCCGGGGCAAGGTGATCGCCGCGCTGGACGAGGCGTTGGGCGAGGGCGCGGGCGAGCGCTGGTCCGCGGTGCTGACCCGGGCCCGCACGGCGTGGGAGGCCACCCGGCGGCCGCTGCTGGAGGAGCCGCTGCGTGGGGAACCCTCCTCGCGGGGCCTGCTCGCCGCGGAGGGCGCCTACCCGGCGCCGCGCCCGAAGGGTCTGCCGGGCCTCTTCCGGGCCCTGCGCCGGCGGGGAGCCGGCGGGCCGACGCTGGCCGAGGTCGCCCGGGACGAGTTGCGCGACCCCCGGCTGGCGGCGATGCTGTGCGGCTCCGTCTGGACGCAGGGCCTGGACCCGGCGGCGGCCCCCGCGAGCGCCGCCGCTCTCGCCTACCTCGAGGACACCTTCGGCACCTGGTACGTGCGCGGCGGTCTGCGGGCGCTGGCCGACGCGCTGCACGCGCGCTGCCGGGCCCGCGGGGTGGTCTTCCACTTCGACAGTCCGGTGGCGGGAGTGCGGGAGAAGGACGGACGCGCGGCGGGTGCGGAGCTCGCCGACGGCTCGGCGGTGGACGCGGAGGTGGTGGTCGCGGGCGGCGGACCAGCTGCACCCGGCGGGCAGGGAACCGCCGACCGGGGCATGTCCCGGCTCACCGTGCTGCTGGCGCTGCGGGGTGCACGCCCCGCGGGTACCCCGCACCGCACACTGGTGCACCGCGCCGAGACTCCCGGGCAGCCGCTGACCGTGCTGCGGCCGGACGATCCGGCGCTGCGCCCGGACGACGCGCACGAGACGGCCGTGCTGACGCTGCCGGTGCCCGGTGGCCTTCCGGCGGAGGCGGCGGAGCCGCTCGTCGAGAACCTGCTGGCGGCGTCGGACGCGGCGGGGCTGGAGCTGCGGGAGCGGGTGCTGTGGCGGGAGGTGCGCACCCCCGCCGACATCGAGGCGGAGACCGGCGCCCCGGGCGGCCGGGTGCCGCCGCCGGGGCTGTCCGGCGGCGGTGGCGCCTTCCTGTACCCCGCCAACACGACGGAGCTGCCTGGGCTCTACGCGGCGGGCGGGTGGTCCCATCCGGGAGGCGGACTGCCCGCCGCGGGGATGACGGGCGCCATGGTGGCCGGGCTCGTGCAGGACCCGGAGTGGCGCGGCTCGGTCTGAGCAGGCGGCCCGGGCCCGGTGCGGATCGCTGCCGTGCCGCGGTCGGGGCTCAGTTCGGACCGCCGCCGTAGTAGCCCTGCGGGTACTGCGGGGCCTGCTGCGGATACGGCTGGGGCTGCCGGCCGGCGGCGGGGTCGGCGTCGGCGTACGGGTCGTAGCCGTAGGGCTGCGGCTCCGCCGGGGGCAGTGGTGCACCGCCCTCGCGCTGCTGGGGTACCCAGACCCCGCCCGGCGGCGTCTCGGACACCTCGGGCCGGGGGTACTGCTGCGGATAGCCGTATCCGTCGCCGTACGAACCGCCGTAGCCCGCATAGGGGTCCGGGTACTGCTGGTAGCCGGCCTGGTCCTGGTAGCCGGAGTGATCCGGGTAGCCGGTCTGGTCCGGGTAGCCGGTCTGGTCCGGGTAGCCGGTCTGGTCCGGGTAGCCGGTCTGGTCCGGGTAGCCGCCCGCCGAGGCGTGGTCCTGGTAGCCGGCGTACTGCTGGTATCCGCCGTAGTGCCCGGGCCCGCCGTCCCCGTGAGCCGGAGGCTGGTCGGGGGCCGGGGCGAAGACCGAGGTCTCCTCCTCGTAGCCGCCGTAGCCCCCATAGGGGCCGTAGGGGCCGTAGGGGTCCTGGCCCGGGTAGCCGTAGCCGGTCCCCTGGCCGCCCGGATCGCCGCCCTCGCCATCCCAGGCGGCGGGCTCCTGCCGACCGTACTGGCCGTAGTCGTCGACCGGATCGGGCACCGGCACGGTGCCCGCGGCCGGGGTGTCGGCGGGATCGTGGGTGCGCAGGTCGGAGACCTCCAACGAGGCCGTGTCCGGAGCGGGGGACGCGGCGCCGCGGCGGCGCCGGCTGGAGCCGGGGCCACCGCCGAGTGCCCACCCGGCGGTGAACCCGCTCCGTACCGAGAGAGTGACGAAGGTCTGGCCGACGGCGAAGGCCGCGATACCGAGGCCGATCACGACGACCGACGGCAGCGCCGTCCCCGCCACCACGCCCAGGAAGCCGGTGAAGGCCAGCAACCGCCAGCGCAGCCTGGCCTTGTACTGGAGCAGTACCTCGCCCAGCAGCCACAGCGCAACGATGCCGAACGCGATATAGAGGACCGTCCAGCCCATCTACGCCCCTCTTCCGCTCCCGCCGCCCCGTGGGCGGCCCCGTGGCTCAAGCCTTGCGAAGGCCCAGGGTAGCCCTCTCCCGGAGACCGAGATTCTGGTGGATCTCCAGCGTCGCCGTGGAGTGGTTGAGCGTGATGAAGTGCAGCCCCGGAACACCCTCGGCGAGCAGCCTCGCACACAAGTCCGTGGCGTACTCGATCCCGACCGAGCGTACCGCCGCCGGATCGTCCTGTACGGCGTGCAGCCGCTCGATCATCCCGGCCGGCAGCGTGGCGTTGCTCAACTGCGCGAACCGCTCGATCTGCTGCACGCTCGTGACCGGCATGATCTCCGGAATGATGGGCGTGCTGCAGCCCGCGGCGGCGACCCTGTCCCGCATCCGGAGATAGTCCTCCGCCTGGAAGAACATCTGGGTGATCGCGTAGTCGGCACCGGCATTGCACTTGTTCACGAAATGCCGGATGTCGCTGTCCCAGTCGGTGGAGCGCGGGTGCATCTCGGGGAAGGCCGCGACACCGACGCAGAAGTCGCCGGACTCCTTGATCAGTTCGACGAGTTCGGAGGCGTAGTCGATCCCCTCGGGGTGCTTGACCCACTCCCCCAGCGGATCGCCGGGCGGATCGCCGCGCAGTGCGAGCACGTTGCGGATGCCCGCGTCGGCGTACTGTCCGATGACGTTGCGCAGTTCCGCCCGCGAGTGGCTGACCGCCGTCAGGTGTGCGACGGGGGTCAGTGTGGTCTCGTTGGCGATGCGCTCGGTGTTGCGGACCGTGCCCTCACGTGAGGAACCGCCCGCGCCGTAGGTGACGGACACGAAGGTCGGGGACGCCGCCTCGATGCGTCGCAGCGCGTCCCACAGCGTCCGCTCGCCTTTCGCGGTCTTCGGCGCGAAGAACTCGAAGGAGAAGGACTGCTCTCCGCTCGCGAGCAGATCACGCACAGTCGGCGGACGGTCTGTCCTGGGAGCTGAGATACCGATGGCCATGTCTGCAGGCTAGCGGCCTGGCCTGCAGAGCGGCTCGACACCGGGGTGTTACGGGGGGATCTGTCCGTTTCCCGGATGGCCGAGGTCCACCTGTTGGACGGTACCGCCCTCCGTGCTAAGCGGCCGGGGCGGTCACGGCGCCGGTGGAGGGGCATCCGCGGCAGCCGCCTCCCGCAGCCGCGCGGCCAGCGACGCGGCCGCGGCCCCGGGATCATCGGCCTCGGTGAGCGCGCGGACCACCACCACCCTGCGGGCCCCGGCGTCCAGCACCTGGTCGAGATTGCCCGCATCGATGCCGCCGATGGCGAACCACGGCCGAGACGCCGGATCTGCGGCGGTACGGGCGGCAGTGTGACGGACGAGATCCAGCCCCGGTGCGGGACGGCCCGGCTTGGTGGGGGTCGGCCAGCACGGCCCGGTGCAGAAGTAGTCGACGCCCGGCTCGACCAGCGCCGCGTCCGCCTCGGCGGGGCTGTGCGTCGAGCGGCCGATCAGCACCTCGTCGCCGAGCAGGGCACGGGCCGCGGGCACCGGAAGGTCACCCTGGCCGAGATGGAGCACCTCGGAGGCGGCGGCGTGGGCCACGTCCGCACGGTCGTTCACGGCCAGCAGGGTCCCGTGTCGGCGGCAGGCCTCGGCGAGCACCTCCAGCTGCGCCAGCTCCTCGGCCGCCTCCAGCCGCTTGTCCCGGAGCTGGACGATGTCCACACCGCCTGCCAGGACGGCGTCCAGGAACGCGGGCAGGTCGCCCTGCGCCGTGCGTGCGTCGGTGCACAGGTAGAGGCGCGCCTCCGCGAGCCGCTCGCGGGCGGGAGCGGACCCCGGGGGCGCCGCGGGCGGGGTGGCGGTACTGCGGGACGAGCGGGACGTGCGGGACATGGCGGTGTTCGGATCCCCCCGGGAGGGGGTGCGTGGACCCTCGGGTGATCCACGCACCCGGTGCTGTCGGTGTGCTGGTGCGCCGCCGCGGGCGGCGGGATCAGACGGCGAGTGCCTGCGCCCGGCGCTTGACCTCGGTGCCCCGGTTCTCCCGCAGCGCCGTCACCGGCGAGCCGGGCAGCGACTCATCCTCGGTGAACAGCCATTCGAGCATCTCTTCGTCGCTGAAGCCGTCGTCCCGCAGGAGGGTGATGGTGCCCGCGAGGCCCTTCACGATCCGGCCCTCGCCGACGAAGGCAGCCGGAACCTGCAGCACCCGGTTCCCGGACTCCGCCTCCCGCCGCACCGCGAGCAGTTGGCCTTCCTTCACGAGCTGCCGCACCCGGGTCACCTCGACGCCGAGCATCTCGGCGACGTCGGGAAGGGCGAGCCAGGCGGGGACGAGCGCGTCGGTCTTTGCGTCAATCTCGGTCACGGGTTCCAGACTGCCATCCGAAACCGGTGGTCACTACCGCGCGGCCTTCTTCAGGGCCACGGCCGCGTCGCCCAGCAGGGCCCGGTCCACGGCTGTGCCCTGCTGAATCAGCTTCCGGCCCTGCGCGAGATCGCGCGGACGGCCGACGGCCAGCAGCGCGGTCGGCCGCTCGTCACGCAGCCAGCACACGCTCCAGGCGGGGTCCCGGGGCGAGCCGCGCCACACCAGTTCGTCGCCGGGGGCGTGGTGGCCGACGTACTGCACGAAGCGGCCGAACTGCTCGGACCAGAAGTAGGGCACCGGATCGTAGGCGACGCTCTCCGGCTCGCCGTCGGCGTGTCCCTCGGCGAGCAGGTTCGCCGCGACCGTACGGGGTCCCTGGAGCGCGTTGTCCCAGTGGTGGATCAGCAGCCGCTCGCCGTAGCGGGCCGAGGGGAACGAGGCGCAGTCCCCCACCGCGTAGCAGCCGGGGGCCGAGCTGCGCAGCCGCGCGTCGGCCAGCACGGAGCCGTCGGGCCCGAGCGCCAACCCGGAGCCGGCCAGCCATCCGGTGGTGGGCCGGGCTCCGATCCCGACCAGGACCGCGTCCGCCGGCAGCCGCGTCCCGTCGGCGAGCAGTACCCCGCCGCGCTCGACCGCCGCGACGGCGGCGCCGGTGCGCAGTGTCGCCCCGGCCTCCGCGTACCAGTCCCGCATCGGCGCGGAGACCTCGGCCGGGAGCGCGCCCGGCAGCGGTGCGGCGGCGGTCTCCACCACGGTGACCGCACAGCCCCACTCGCGGGCGACCGTCGCGAACTCCGCCCCGATCCAGCCGGCGCCGACGACCACGACCCTGCCACGGGAGGCCAGCACCGGACGCAGCCGCCGTGCGTCGTCCAGGGTGCGCAGCACATGGACGCCGGGCACTCCCTCGCTGCCGGGCAGAGTGCGGGGCTCGGCGCCGGTGGCCAGGACCAGCCGGTCGTAGTGGACCGGCCCCGCGTCGGTGACCAGCAGCCGCTCGTCGGGGAGCAGCCCGGTGGCGGTCCGGCCCAGCTCCAGCTCGATCCCCAGCCCCGCGAAGTCGATGTCGAAGAGCGGCACCTCCGCTTCCTCGCCCCTGCCCAGCAGCACGGCCTTGGACAGCGGAGGCCGGTCGTAGGGCGGGTGCGGTTCGGCTCCGAGGAGCCGTACGGAGCCGGGCCAGCCCTGCTCGCGAAGCTGCACGGCGGTCTGCACGCCCGCCATACCGGTGCCCACGATCACGACCCGCTGCTGTTTCTGACTGTCGCTCACATCGCTCACTGTATGCCGGTCGGCCCTCGGAGCCATCGGCCACCGGACGGAGACGGTGTCCGGACGCGGTCGTAGGGCCGCCGCCTGCGGCGCGGGGGGCGGTCCGGGCGGGCCTTACCCGTGCCGCGCGCACCGCAGTAGGGTGGGCCGCGGCAGTCACGACATACGCGGGAGCCCGGACGCACCGGGCTGAGAGGGAGGCTGCGGCGGCCTCCGACCGTCCGAACCTGATCCGGGTCATTCCGGCGAAGGGAGCAGCAGCAGCGCCATGCGCGGCACAGGAACCGGTACCCACGCGGCGAGCCCCGACGTGCTCGTCCTCGGCGGCGGCCTGATCGGCCTGGTGACGGCCTGGCGGGCCGCGCAGCGCGGCCTGAGGGTCACCGTGGCCGACCCCGAACCAGGCGGCGGCGCCGCACAGGTGGCGGCCGGCATGCTGGCGGCCGTCACCGAACTGCACTACGGCGAGGAGACCCTGCTGGATCTCAACCTCGCCTCGGCGGCCCGCTATCCGGAGTTCGTCGCCGAACTGGAGGACGCCTCCGGCCTGGACATCGGCTACCGGGCCTGCGGTACCCTCGCGGTCGCGCTCGACGCCGACGACCGCGCCCACCTGCGCGAGCTGCACGCGCTGCAGCGGCGGTGCGGGCTGGAGTCGCAGTGGCTGACCGGCCGCGAGTGCCGTCGCCTGGAGCCGATGCTGGCGCCCTCGGTGCGCGGCGGAGCCCGGGTGGACGGCGACCACCAGATCGACCCCCGGCGCCTGGCCGCGGCGCTGCTGCACGCCTGCGAGCGCACGGGAGTCGCCTTCCGGCGCTCCCGCGCGATACGGCTCCTGCACCGACGGGACCGCGCCGCGGGGGCTGCGCTGGCGAACGGCACCGAACTGCGCGCGGAGCAGACGGTGCTCGCGCTGGGCGCCCGCAGCGGCACCCTGGAGGGCCTCCCCCCGTCGGTGGCGCCGCCGGTGCGCCCGGTCAAGGGGCAGGTGCTGCGGCTGCGGATGCCCGGCGGCGCGGCCGGCCCCTTTCTCTCCCGTACGGTCCGCGCGGTGGTCCGCGGCGGTGCCCTCTACCTGGTGCCGCGCACGGACGGCGAACTGGTGGTCGGCGCCACCAGTGAGGAACTGGGCTGGGACACCACGGTGACCGCGGGCGGTGTCTACGAGCTGCTGCGGGACGCGCACGAACTGGTGCCCGGCGTCACCGAGCTGCCGCTGGCCGAGACCCGCGCCGGACTGCGCCCCGGCTCCCCCGACAACGCGCCGCTGCTGGGGCCCACCGCGCTGCCCGGCCTCCACCTGGCCACCGGCCACTTCCGGCACGGCGTCCTGCTCACTCCCGTCACCGGCGACGTACTCGCCGAGCTGCTGGCCACCGGTGAGCTGCCCGCACCGGCCCGGCCCTTCGCACCGCGGCGCTTCGCCCCCGCAGACTCCCGCGAGACCCAGGAGCAGCCCGTATGACCTCCACCCCGACGACGACCGTCTCGGTCAACGGCGAGCCCCGCCGGGTGGCCGCGGGGCTCACCCTCGACCGGCTCGTGGCCGATGTCACCGCCGCGTCGAGCGGGGTGGCCGCGGCGCTCAACGAGGACGTGGTCCCCCGGGGCCGCTGGGCGGACACCCCGCTCGGCGAGGGTGACCGCGTCGAGATCCTCACCGCAGTCCAAGGAGGCTGATCCCGTCATGGCCGACGATCCGCTGACCATCGGCGACACCGCCTTCACCGCCCGGCTGATCATGGGCACCGGGGGCGCGCCCAGCCTGGACGTCCTGGAACGGGCGCTGCTGGCCTCCGGCACCGAGCTGACCACGGTCGCGATGCGGCGGCTGGACCCCTCGGTGAGCGGCTCCGTGCTGTCGGTGCTGGGCAGGCACGGCATCCGCGTACTGCCGAACACCGCTGGGTGCTACACGGCGGGTGAGGCGGTGCTCACCGCACGGCTCGCACGGGAGGCGCTGGGCACCGACTGGGTGAAGCTGGAGGTCATCGCCGACGAGCGCACCCTGCTGCCGGACCCGGTCGAGCTGCTGGACGCCGCCGAGACGCTGGTGGACGACGGCTTCACGGTGCTGCCGTACACCAACGACGACCCGGTGCTGGCGCGGAAGCTGGAGGAGGCGGGCTGCGCGGCGATCATGCCGCTCGGCTCCCCCATCGGCTCCGGCCTGGGCATCCGCAACCCGCACAACTTCCAGCTCATCACCGAGCGCGCCGGTGTGCCGGTGATCCTGGACGCGGGGGCCGGCACGGCCTCGGACGCGGCGCTGGCCATGGAGCTGGGGTGTGCCGCGGTGATGCTGGCCTCGGCGGTGACCCGGGCCCAGGAGCCGGTGCTGATGGCGGAGGGCATGCGGCACGCGGTGGAGGCGGGGCGACTGGCCTTCCGCGCGGGCCGCATCCCGCGCCGCCACTTCGCCGAGGCGTCCTCGCCCACCGAGGGCCTCGCGGCGCTGGATCCGGAGCGCCCCGCCTTCGCCGGCTGAGGGTCCGCCGCCGTCCGGGGCCCCGCGCCCGCCGTCCCGCCGTCCGGGGCCGGGGTCCGTCCGGGCAGCACTCCGGCGGCGCCGCCCACCCCCGGGTGGGCGCCACGGAGTGTCACCGTTCGGCCCCAGAACAGCGGCAACCCGCAACCGCGCGGCCCCGCCGCCGCACCGCCCTCGTAAACTCGGCGCAATGGACACCACCCTCCAGGACCCGTCGCCTGCCTACGGACGAGGAGACCCGCTGGTCGGACAGGTGCTCGACGGCCGGTACCGCGTCGACGCCCGGGTAGCCATCGGCGGCATGGCGACCGTCTACCGCGCGGTGGACACCCGCCTGGACCGCGTGCTGGCCCTGAAGGTGATGCACACCTCCCTCTCCGCGGACGAGACGTTCGTGACCCGCTTCATCAGGGAGGCCAAGTCCGCGGCCCGGCTGGCGCACGCGAACGTGGTCGGGGTCTTCGACCAGGGCACCGACGGCACCTACGTCTATCTGGCGATGGAGTACGTGGAGGGCTGCACGCTCCGCGACGTGCTGCGGGACCGCGGCGCCCTGCGCCCCCGCGCGGCACTCGACGTCCTGGAGCCGGTCCTGGCGGCACTGGGCGCGGCACACCGGGCCGGTCTCGTGCACCGGGACGTGAAGCCGGAGAACGTGCTGATAGGGGACGACGGGCGGGTGAAGGTCGCCGACTTCGGTCTGGTACGGGCGGTGGACAGCCAGACCTCCGCGACGACGGACTCGATCCTGGGCACGGTCTCCTATCTGGCGCCCGAGCAGATCGAGGACGGCACTGCCACTCCGCGTACGGACCTGTACGCGTGCGGCGTGATGCTCTACGAGATGCTCACCGGCAGCAAACCGCACTCGGGCGGCTCGCCCGCGCAGGTGCTCTACCAGCATCTGAACAAGGACATGCCGGCGCCTTCGGCAGTGGTGCCGGGGATGGCGGCGACCCTGGACGGCCTGGTGGCGCTGGCGACGGCGCGCTCGCCCGAACAGCGCCCCGAGGACGCGGTCGCCCTGCTGGCGCGGGCCCGCACGGTCCGCGCGGAGCTGACCGACGAGCAGCTGGACGCGGTCCCGCCGCAGGCCACGCAGGGCGGCACCGGCCCGGCCGAGGACGCGGCGCGGCTCTCGGGGGTCTCCGGGGTCTCCGAAGACATCGCCGCCGCGGCCGCGCACGCCACGGCCGGAAGCGAGGCCGACACCTCTGTGATCCCCCGCCCCGCGGGAGGTTCCGCCGCCGATCCGGCCCCGGACGCGGACCCGCTCAACCGCACGGCGCTGCTGTCGCCGCCGCCGTCCGACCCGCCGGACGACTCCGCCGCGGGTGCCGGGGCCCGGCGACGGAGGGTGCAGCCGCGCTGGGTGCTGGTGACCCTGGCCGTACTGCTGGTGGCGCTGGTCGGCACGGGCATCTGGTACGTCAACTCCGGGCAGTTCGTGCGGACCCCCGCGGTGCTGGACGAGACCCGCGCCGAGGCCACCAAGACGCTCTCGGAGGCCGGACTGGACGTGAAGGTGAAGGAGGACTTCAGCGAGCGGGTCGAGCGCGGCCATGTCATCGGCACCGACCCGGAGCCGGGTGAGCGCGTCCGCAAGACCGGCACGGTCACACTGACCGTCTCGCGCGGCCCGCACATGGTGAAGGTGCCCGACCTCGAGGACACCCCGCTGTCGGACGCCCGCCGCAAGCTCGAGGACGCCGGCCTGAAGCCGGGGACGGTCGAGCGGCGTTTCGACGAGGAGACCGCGCGGGGCTCCGTGCTCGCCACCGACCCCGAGCCGGGCAGCAAGCGCAGGCCGGGCGCCGCGGTGGCCCTCACCGTCTCCAAGGGAGCTCCGGTGGAGGTGCCCGATGTGGTCGGCGACAAGCGGAGCGACGCGACCGAGGAGCTGGAGAAGGCGGGCCTGAAGGTCCGGATCGCCACCGAGCGTGTCCACTCCGAGCACGAGAAGGGCAGCATCGCCCGCCAGTCCCCGACCGACGGCGCCCGGGCCGCCGAGGGCGACACGGTGACGCTGACGGTCTCCAAGGGCCCCGACATGATCGAGGTGCCGGACGTGGAGGGCAGCAGCGAGGACGCGGCCACCGAGAAGCTGGAGGGCGCCGGCTTCGAGGTGACGGTGCGCCGCATCTTCTTCGGGGACACCGTCTTCAACCAGTCCCCCGACGGGGGAGAGAAGGCGCCCCGCGGCTCGTCGATCACCATCTGGCTGCGCTGAGCCCGCGCCGGGCCCAGCCCGGCCGCGCGGCTCCCCGCGGGGCGCTCCCGGCGGGATGTCGGCGGCGCTTCCCCGGTGACCGATCCACCACCCCCGGCCCACAATGTCCGACTTGACGCGCATATCCCGTCACGGGGCGTACCGGGGGACTTGGTGGCGTGTGACCCCACCCATAGGACGCACGTCACCTACGAACACACCTAGTGGAAAGAAATCCGCCGCGCCACCTGGAATGCAACTCCGCCATACCCGTCCGCCGGCCACCCCCCGCCACGAATTCGGGTAGTACGTCACACCTTTGATTCCGCAGAACGGGCCCTTTAACAATTGCGGTCGTCGCACGGCGCCGAATCAGCACTCGGCGCGTCTCCCCGGCTCCCCGCCACTGCGACACGACGCCAGCGATGAAAGGTTCCGTACTTCCTCATGCCCAGCATCTCCAGCCTCAGTCTCAGCCCCAAGGCCAAGAAGATCTCGACCATAGGCATCGGCACTGCGGGCGCCGCGGCGCTGGCCCTCACCGTGCTCCCCGGTACCGCGCACCACGGCGACGCCGGCCAGGCCACGGCCAAGAAGGTCCAGGCCGACAGCGTCGCCTTCAGCTCCGATTCCTCGGTGCTGCCCGCCCAGGGCAA
This sequence comes from Streptomyces sp. WMMB303, assembly GCF_029351045.1. NCBI lineage: Bacteria > Bacillati > Actinomycetota > Actinomycetes > Kitasatosporales > Streptomycetaceae > Streptomyces > Streptomyces sp. WMMB303. Next base: position 1,582,947 of record NZ_JARKIN010000001.1, read on the forward strand.
GGACCTCACCGCCCAGCAGCAGTCCATGGCCCCGGCGCCCGCCGACACCGAGCAGGTGGCGAGCGTGAAGAACGCCGCCACCACCGCCAAGAGCTTCACCAGCACCGACGAGGCGGCCGCCGCGATCAAGGCCGACGCCGAGAAGCGCGCCGCCAAGGCCGCGGCCGAGAAGAAGGCCGAGGCAGCGGCCGCCAAGGAGCGGGCCGCCAAGGCCGCGGCCGACCGCTCGAAGCGCGCCGCCGCGCCCAGCTACCCGGACAACCTGGACGGCTGGATCCGTGAGGCTCGCGCCATCATGGCCAAGCACGGCATCCCCGGCTCGTACGAGGGCATCAAGCGCAACATCATCCGCGAGTCCGCCGGCGACCCCCGCGCGATCAACAACTGGGACATCAACGCCCAGAACGGCGTGCCCTCCAAGGGCCTGCTCCAGGTGATCAAGCCCACCTTCGACGCCTACCACGTCGAGGGCACCGCCTGGGACCAGTACGACCCGGTCGCGAACATCGTCGCCGCCTGCAACTACGCGGCCGACCGGTACGGTTCGATGGACAACGTCAACTCGGCATACTGAGTGGTGTGACCACGAACGAGACGCAGCACCTGCGCAATCCCATTGGCGGCCATGTCCCCGTAGCCGGGGGCCTGGCCGCCACTGGCCTTTCCTACGCCACCGATATCGAAGCCGAGACACTTCAGGTTTTCGTGGCGAATCCGCGCGGCTGGGCGACGCCCACGGGAAACGCGGAACAGGATGACGCATTCCGCACCGCCTGCGCGGCGCGTGGACTTCCGGTTTATGTCCACGCTCCTTATCTCATCAATTTCGGCTCGCACAACGAGGACACCGCGGCCAAGTCGGTCCAGTCCCTGCGGCATTCGCTGCGGCGCGGGCGCGACATCGGCGCGCTGGGCGTCGTCGTCCACACCGGCTCCGCCACCGGAGGGCGCGCCCGGGCGACGGCGCTGGCCCAGGCGCGTGCGCTGATGATGCCGCTACTGGAGGAGCTGACCCACCAGGACGATCCGTGGCTGCTGCTGGAGCCGACCGCCGGGCAGGGCGCGTCGCTCTGCTCCCGGATGCACGAACTCGGCCCGTACTTCGAGGCGCTGGAGCACCACCCGAAGCTCGGCGTCTGCCTGGACACCTGCCATGCCTTCGCCGCCGGGGACGACCTGGCCGCACCCGGCGGGGTGGAACGCGCACTCCGCGAACTGGAGTCGGTGACCGGTCCCGGAAGGCTGCGGCTGATCCACGCGAACGACTCCCAGGACGTGGCGGGCGCGTGCAAGGACCGGCACGCGAACATCGGCGCCGGTCACATCGGGACCGGCCCGTTCGCCGAGTTGCTGGCCCACCCGCTGACCGAGGGCGTGCCCCTCGTGATCGAGACGCCGGGCGGCAAGGCCGGGCACGCGGGGGACGTGGCGCTGCTGAAGAAGCTCAGAGAGGCGTGAGACGGCAGCCGGGTCGGCCCCCGGGCCCCTGCCCGAGCAGGCGGGTCCCGGAACGGGGGCCCGGTCCCTTGGCCGGCGCGTCCGGGTCCGGACTCGGAGCGCGGCACCCGGCGGCTGGGGGGGCGCCCTCGCCGGCTCACGGCTCGGGACCGTCCCCCGGCTCCTCCTGGTAGGAGTAGCGCTGCTCCCGCCAGGGGTCCCCGATGTTGTGGTAGCCGCGCTCCTCCCAGAAGCCACGGCGGTCCGCCGTCATGTACTCGATGCCCCGGACCCACTTGGGGCCCTTCCAGGCGTACAGATGGGGCACCACGAGCCGGACCGGGAAGCCGTGCTCGGCGGTCAGCAGCTCACCGGCGCGATGCGTGGCGAAGACGGTCTTCGCGGAGGTGAAGTCCGAGAGCCGTACGTTGGAGCTGAAGCCGTACTCCGCCCACACCATCACATGGGTCGCGTCGGGCGCGGGCGGGGCCAGCTCGAGGATGCTGCGCGCGAGCACGCCGCCCCACTCGGCGCCCAGCATGCTGAACTTGGCGACACAGTGCAGGTCGGCGACGACGGTGCGGTACGGCAGCGCGGAGAACTGCTCGTGGTTCCAGCAGTGCTTCTCGCCGTCCGCCGTGGCCCCGAAGACCCGGAACTCCCAGCGCTCCCGGCGGAACTTCGGTACCGGGCCGTAGTGCGTCACCGGCCATCCGCGCTGGAGCCGCTGCCCGGGTGGAAGCTCCGGTTGCTCCCCTTCGCGGCTTTGCGGCTGACCCATGCCCCCATGGTGACAGACCTCGGGCGATGGTCTCGACCAACCCCCGCGCGGGTGATCCGCGTGGCGTCGTCGCAGCTCACCTCCGCACATACGGGCACATCCGGTAAGCCTTCACTTACTGGACCCGGCCGGTGGGCGGTGACAGGATGCGCGATTGCGCGCCACGCGCGTTCTGCCCGGTACCCGCGCCATGCCCCTGGAAGGAGCCCGCCACCATGCAGGGCGACCCCGAGGTCATCGAGTTCCTCAACGAACAGCTCACCGCCGAGCTCACCGCCATCAACCAGTACTTCCTGCACGCCAAGATGCAGGAGCACCTCGGCTGGACGAAACTCGCCGAGTACACCCGCTCCGAGTCCTTCGACGAGATGCGGCACGCGGAGCGGCTCACCGACCGGATCCTCTTCCTGGAGGGCCTGCCGAACTACCAGCGGCTCTTCCATGTGCGGGTCGGCCAGGACGTGACGGAGATGTTCCGGGCGGACCGGCAGGTCGAGGTCGAGGCCATCGACCGGCTCAAGCGCGGCATCGAGCTGATGCGCAACAAGGGCGACATCACCTCGGCCAACATCTTCGAGGACATCCTCGCGGACGAGGAGCACCACATCGATTACCTGGACACCCAGCTCGATCTGATCGACAAGCTGGGCGAGCCGCTGTACCTCTCCCAGCAGATCGAACAGAAGGCCGCGGACGAGACCTGAGGGCCGGAGCGGGGCGTGCGGCAGGCGGCGGACCGCCGTGCGCGTCGCGTGGTGCGGGTGCGCGGTTTCTCGGGGCAGGCCGTGCGCGGCGTCCCGGATCAGGCCGCGTGCGCTGCCGCGACCGGTGCCGCGGCGACGGCGACTCCGGCCGGTTCCGCGGTGGCCCCGACCGGCGCCGCGCGGGTGACGAGAGGCGCCTCGCCGCGCTCCGGCGCGGCCCTGCGGGGGCACTCGGCGCGGCCCAGGATGCCCTGGATGCGGCGCACGCAGGAGCCGCAGTCGGTACCCGCCTTGCTGGCGGAAGCGATCTGGCGCGGGGTGCACGCCCCTGCCGCCGCGTGCTGTCGTACCTGCTCTTCGGTGATGCCGAAGCACGAGCAGACGTACACGCGGGTCACCTCCGCCTCGGATCGGTCAGCCTTGCCTTGCTGAGGTTAACCTAACCTTACCCACCCGGACGTGTCCACATACACCGCCGGGGCCCGCGTCACACCGGACGCGGGCCCCGGCGGCGGGGGTGCGGAGCGGCCGGCCCGCAGCCGCGGCAGCTCACTGGTCGCGGTACATCTCCGCGACGAGGAAGGCCAGGTCGAGGGACTGGCTGCGGTTGAGCCGCGGATCGCAGGCCGTCTCGTAGCGCTGGTGCAGGTCGTCGACGAAGATCTCGTCGCCGCCGCCCACGCACTCGGTGACGTCGTCGCCGGTCAGCTCCATGTGGATGCCGCCGGGGTGGGTGCCCAGACCCTTGTGGACCTCGAAGAAGCCCTTGACCTCGTCCAGCACGTCGTCGAACCGGCGCGTCTTGTGGCCGCTGGCCGCCTCGAAGGTGTTGCCGTGCATCGGGTCGCAGACCCAGGCGACCGTGGCACCGGAGGCGGTCACCTTCTCCACCAGCTCCGGCAGCCGGTCGCGGATCTTGTCCGCCCCCATCCGGGTGATGAAGGTGAGGCGGCCCGGCTCGCGGTCCGGGTCCAGCCGCTCGATGAGCGCCAGCGCCTCCTCCGAGGTCGTCGTCGGCCCCAGCTTCACCCCGACCGGGTTACGCACCCGGGAGGCGAACTCGATGTGGGCACCGTCGAGCTGCCGGGTGCGCTCCCCGATCCAGACCATGTGCCCGGACACGTCGTAGAGATCACCGCTGCGCGAGTCGACCCGGGTGAGAGCCGACTCGTAGTCGAGCAGCAGCGCCTCGTGCGAGGAGTAGAACTCGACCGTCTTCAGCTCTTCGGGGTCGGTGCCGCAGGCGTGCATGAACTTCATGGCCTGGTCGATCTCGCGGGCCAGCGCCTCGTACCGCTGCCCGGACGGGCTGGACTTGACGAAGTCCTGATTCCAGGCGTGCACCTGGCGCAGATCGGCGTAGCCGCCGGTGGTGAAGGCACGGACCAGGTTCAGCGTGGCGGACGAGGCGTGGTACATCCGCTTCAGCCGCTCCGGATCCGGCCTGCGCGCCTCCGCGGTGAACTCGAAACCGTTGACCGAGTCGCCCCGGTAGGTGGGCAGTGTCACCCCGTCCCGGGTCTCGGTCGGCTTGGAGCGGGGCTTGCTGTACTGGCCGGCGATCCGGCCGACCTTGACGACCGGGACCGAGCCCGCGTACGTGAGCACCGCGCCCATCTGCAGCAGCGTCTTGAGCTTGTTGCGGATGTGCTCGGCACTGACCTGGTCGAACGCCTCGGCGCAGTCGCCGCCCTGGAGCAGGAACGCCTCACCGCGCGCGACCGAGCCCAGCCGCTCCCGCAACTGGTCGCACTCGCCCGCGAAGACGAGCGGCGGATAGGACTCGAGCTCGGTCAGAACCGTACGCAGCGCCTCGTGGTCCGGCCAGTCGGGCTGCTGTGCTGCAGGGAGGTCTCGCCAGGTCTGGGCACCGGCGTCGGAGTGGGCGTTCACAGTCACGGACCCAAGGTTACGGGGTTTCGCGCGCACCCCGTCCGGCTGCCCGCCATCCGAGACCGCGATCACAGCACCGGTGAGACCGCGGTCACAGGCAGGTGCCGGCGCCGCCGCCGGTGCCGGCAACGCCCCGCGGCACGCGAGGGAACCACCGCGGGGGAGCCGCGTCCGCTAGGGTGTCCGGCATGCACGCGCTGTCGACCATGAACTGGTGGTGGCCCGCCCGCACGGCGGCCCGCCACGACGCGCGTATGCACTGAGAGCTCACGCCACGCGCCAGGCCGCCCGAGGGGCGGCCTTTCGCATGTCCGCGGCCGTTCCTCCGTACTCGCGAAGGGACCCGCATGCACCACATCACCACACCCGCACCCGCCTCCCCGCCCGCCACCGCTTCACCGGCCGCCCTCGTCGCACGGCTGAGCCGGGACGACGCGCCGCCGTTCGCGCTGCTGCGCAGGCGCACCCCCGGCCGGGACGCCGACGTCGTCGAGGTGCTCATCGGCAGCGTGCGGCACCCGGCGCGGCTGGCCGACCTGCCGGTGCCCCCGGCGGGCCGCGCCGGCGCGCTGGCTCTCGTGCCGTTCCGGCAGATCCACGAGCGGGGGTTCGACGTCCGCGACGACGGCACCCCGCTGTCCGTGCTGCTGCCCGAGGAGCGTCACGAACTGCCCCGGGCCGACACCCTCGCCGCGCTGCCCGACCACCGTGTACGGGTCGAGCAGGGCGCCTTCGACGTGGCGGACGACGCCTACGAGGAGATCGTCCGCCGGGTCGTCACCGACGAGATCGGCGCCGGCGAGGGCGCCAACTTCGTGATCCGCCGCGACTACGAGGCCCACGTCCCCGGCTTCTCCCGTGCCGACGCGCTCGCCCTCTTCGGCCGGCTGCTCCGCGGCGAGCAGGGCGCCTACTGGACGTTCGTCGTGCACACCGGCGACCGGGTACTGGTGGGCGCCAGCCCGGAGGTGCACGTGCGGATGAGCGGCGGCACCGTCGTGATGAACCCCATCAGCGGCACCTACCGCTACCCGGAACGGGGCCCGGACGCGGCGGGACTGCTGGACTTCCTGGCCGACCGCAAGGAGAGCGAGGAACTCTCCATGGTCGTGGACGAGGAGATGAAGATGATGTGCACCGTCGGCGACGAGGGAGGCGTCGTCGTCGGACCGCGGCTGCGGGAGATGGCCCACCTGGCGCACACCGAGTACGAGCTGCGCGGCCGCAGCACGCTGGACGTGCGCGAGGTGCTGCGCGAGACGATGTTCGCCGCCACGGTGACCGGCTCCCCGGTGGAGAACGCCTGCCGGGTGCTGGGACGGTACGAGAAGGGCGGGCGCGGCTACTACGCGGGGGCGCTCGCCCTGCTCGGCCACGACGAGGGCGGCGCCCAGACGCTGGACTCCCCCGTCCTCATCCGCACCGCGGACATCGACCCCCGCTCCGGACGGCTGCGGGTGCCGGTGGGCGCCACCCTCGTGCGCGCCTCCGACCCGGCCGCCGAGGTGGCGGAGACGCACGCCAAGGCGGCGGGGGTGCTCACGGCGCTGGGCGTGCGCGAGGCACCGGCCGGTGCGGCCGACGGCACGCGCCCGCAGCTCGCGGACGACCCCCGGGTGCAGGCCGCGCTGGCGGAGCGGCGCTCCGGGCTCGCCCCCTTCTGGCTGCGGATGCGGGTGGGGCCGCCCGCGCGGAACGACGCGGCTCCGGTGCTGGTCGTCGACGGCGAGGACACCTTCACCTCGATGCTGGCGCACCTGCTGGGTGCGACGGGACACCGGGTGCGGGTACGCCGCTACGACGAGCCGGGGCTGCACCGGGCGGCGCTGCGACACGAGGGGCCCGTCGTACTGGGACCGGGTCCCGGCGATCCGCGCGCCGCGGCGAACCCGAAGATGCGGCTGCTGCGCGCGCTGGCCGCCGATCTGGTGCGCGCCCGGCGGCAGACGCTGCTGGGAGTCTGTCTCGGGCACGAACTGCTCGCCGCCGAGCTGGGACTGGAGCTGGTCCGCAAGCAGCACCCGCACCAGGGCGCGCAGGAGGTGATCGACCTGTTCGGGCGGCGGGAGACGGTCGGCTTCTACAACTCCTACACCGCCCGCTGCGACGAGGAGGCCGCCGCCGAACTGGCACTGCACAGCGTCGAGCTGAGCCGCGATCCGGTCGGCGGCGAGGTCCACGCGCTGCGCGGGCCCGGCTTCGCCGGGGTGCAGTTCCACCCGGAGTCGGTGCTGACGCTGGACGGCGCGGCGGTGGCGGCACGGCTGCTGGCCGCGGCCGACGCGGCGCGCCCGGCGGTGCGGACAGCGGCACGGACCGCGGACTGACGCCGGGCCCGGGCCCCTCCGCAGGCGCGGGCCCGGGGTCCGGGCCGACGTGGGGCGCGGAGCACCGCCCCGACGCCGTCAGCCGAAGAAGACGCCTGCCTCCTCGTAGAGCGCCGGGTCGACCGTCTTCAGCTTCTCGGTCGCCTGCGCGAGCGGGACGCGGACGATGTCGGTACCGCGCAGGGCGACCATGCTGCCCCACTCCTCGCCGCGCACCGCGTCGATGGCGTGCAGGCCGAAGCGGGTGGCCAGCCAGCGGTCGTAGGGCGTGGGGGTGCCGCCGCGCTGGATGTGTCCGAGCACCGTGGTGCGGGCCTCCTTGCCGGTGCGGGACTCGATCTCCTTGGCCAGCCACTCGCCCACGCCCGACAGCCGGACATGCCCGAAGGAGTCCGTTGACCCGTCCTTGAGCACCATCTCGCCGCCCTGGGGCATCGCGCCCTCGGCGACGACGACGATCGGCGCGTAGCTGGCCTTGAAGCGGGAGGTGACCCACCCGCAGACCTGGTCGGTGTCGAAGCGCTGCTCGGGGATGAGGATGCAGTTGGCGCCGCCCGCCAGTCCCGAGTGCAGTGCGATCCACCCCGCGTGCCGTCCCATGACCTCCACCACCAGCACCCGCATATGGGACTCGGCGGTGGTGTGCAGCCGGTCGATGGCCTCGGTGGCGACCGTGACGGCGGTGTTGAAGCCGAAGGTGTAGTCGGTGGCGGACAGGTCGTTGTCGATCGTCTTGGGTACGCCGACGCAGCGGATGCCGTGCTCACCGGTCAACCGGGCCGCCACGCCCAGGGTGTCCTCGCCGCCGATCGCGATCAGCGCGTCGACCTCGTACTTGGCGAGGTTCTCCTTGATGCGCCGCACGCCGTCCTCCTCCTTGAAGGGGTTGGTGCGTGAGGAGCCGAGGATGGTGCCGCCGCGCGGCAGCATGCCGCGCACCGCCCGGATGTCCAGCCGGACCGTCTCTCCCTCCAGCGGTCCCCGCCAGCCGTCGCGGAACCCGGTGAAGTCGTAGCCGTACTCCTGGACTCCCTTACGGACCACGGCCCGCATGACCGCATTGAGACCGGGGCAGTCGCCGCCGCCGGTCAGCACTCCGACCCGCATGGGATCTCCCTTCTCCGCGTGGACGCGCCTGGACACGCGCCGTGAGGACGGCGCGACGCCCGTCACGCTAGCGGTGATCCACGTCACACGGGATGCGGTGTGCGGGGGTTTTCGTTGGGAGATGCGGGATTTGAGCCGCAGGCCTCACTCATACGAAGGACACAGGTCGAATCCGCCCGGGTCAGCCACCCGATGGTGCGGGCCGCCGGGCGCGCACCACCGCGGGGCCCGGACCACAGCCCCGTGTCCAGTCCCGGGCCGGAGCGTCGCCTCAGTCGTCCAGACCGCGCTCGATCGCGTACCGCACGAGCTCCACCCGGTTGTGCAACTGCAGTTTGCCCAGGGTGTTCTGGACATGGTTCTGCACGGTGCGGTGCGAGATGACGAGCCGCTCGGCGATCTGCTTGTAGCCCAGACCCTTGGCGACCAGGCGGAGCACCTCCGTCTCCCGGTCGGTCAGCTTCGGCACATCCGGGCCTTCCTCGGCGGCCGGGGGCGGGTCGGCGGCCAGCCTGCGGTACTCGCCCAGCACCAGTCCGGCGAGCCCCGGGGTGAAGACCGGATCGCCCAGCGCCGTACGCCGCACCGCGTCCAGCAGCTCCTGCGGGCCCGCGGACTTGACCAGATACCCCGTGGCCCCGGACTTGACGGCCTCCAGCACATCGGTGTGCTCACCGCTGGCCGACAGCACCAGCACCCGCGGTGCGGACCCGGGACCGACCAGTTCGCGGCAGACCTCCACGCCGGGCCTGCCCGGCAGGTTCAGGTCCAGTACCAGGACATCGGGCGCGGTGGCGCGGGCCCTGCGGACCGCCTGCTCGCCGTCGCCCGCCGTGGCGACGACCTCGAACCCGGCCTCGGCCAGGTCCCGGGCGACGGCCTCGCGCCACATCGGATGGTCGTCCACGACCATCACCCTGACGGGTGCCGTGCCGCCGTCCGGCCCGGTCCGCCGCTCCTCAGTCGCCATCCTTGGGAACCCTCATCTCCACTTCCGTCCCCTGCCCGGGCACCGACAGCAGCTCGGCGGTGCCGCCCAGTTCCCGCAGCCTTCCCCGGATGGACAGCGCGACGCCCATCCGCCCCTCGGCCTCGGCGGCCGCCAGCCGTCCCGCCGGGATGCCGGGGCCGTCGTCCCGCACGGACACGATCACCGCGTCCGGCTCGTCCTCCAGCAGGATCCAGGCGTGCGCCCCGGCCCGCGTGCCGTGCCCGGCGTGCCGCTCCACATTGTCCAGCGCGGCGCCGACGGCGGCCGCCAGCTCCGCGGCCGTGCGGCCGGGCAGCAGCACCGGTGCACCGGGCTCGGCGAACGTGACCCGGGCCCCCGCGTACGAGGACAGCAGCGCCCGTACGTCGCACCGCGCGGCCCCGGACTCCGGGACGCTCCCGGGATCCGCGCCGCCGCGATCGTCCCGCGGGACGGGCACGACACCGGGCGCCGTGGCGGGGGCAGGGGCCCGTCCCGGTTCGGGCACCACCCCGCTGGAGACCAGGGCACGCAGGGCGACCTCCTGCTCGCCCGCCATCCGACCGAGCTCCGCCGACTCCCCGCCCAGGGCCGTTCCCCGGCGCTGCACCATGGCCAGCACCTGCAGGACACTGTCGTGGATGTCCCGGGCCAGCCGCTCCCGCTCGCGGGTCGCCGCCTCTATCCGGAGCGCCCGCGCCAGGGTGCGCTCGCTGGCGCGGGCCACCTCGATGACGTAGCCGATGGCGACACTCGCCACGCAGACGAGCAGCACATTGTGGAAGGTGGAGCGGGTGATCATGCCGCGTTCGACGACGTTGGCGATCCCGACCAGCACCGAGGCACCCGCGGCCCAGCGCCAGCCGCCCTTGAGCGCGAACGCGAGGACGGGTCCGGCCACCCAGATGGACGGCAGGGTCGGACCCACCTGGTGGTGCCCGTCCACCACGGGTGTCAGCAGGATGCCGGAGAGGCCCAGCGCGATGTCCGTGACCAGGAACGGCAGCGTGCAGCGGTCGGCCGAGCCGAGGTTGCGCAGGGTGGCGAACGTCCAGCAGCCGAGCAGCAGCAGGAAGAGCACGCCCGGGAGCGGCGTGCTGTACTGCGGGTAGCTCCAGGCGAAGACACCGGCGGCGTAGAGCACCGCGAGGATCCGGTAGCCGGTCAACGCCCGCCACAACGGCTGCTCGACGGACATCGTGCGCACCGCCACACCGGCCCCCTCTCTCCGCGGTGGAACACCGCCGCGGTCGTTCCGCGCTCCCCCGCCCCGCGCCACGTCCGCCCGGGCCCGACCGGAGACCGGGCCGTACCGGGTCCGCGGACCCGGTACGCCGGAGGACCCGAACGGGCCCCCGGCCCGCCGGACGGGCGGACCCTAGGCCGCCTGTCCGCCCCCGGCCCGGTCCTGCCCGGACCGGTCCTGCGTCTGCCGCTCCTTGCGCGCGGCCTCGGCGGCCTTCTCCGCCTTGGCCGCCTCGGCCAGTTGGCGCTTGGCCGCAGTCGCGTAGATGTCCACGTACTCCTGCCCGGAGAGCTTCAGGATCGCGTACATCACCTCGTCGGTGACCGCGCGCTGGATGAACCGGTCGTTGTCCATGCCCTGGTACCGGCTGAAGTCCAGCGGCTCACCGATCCGGATGCCCGGGCGCATCAGCTTGGGTACCACCTTGCCGGGCGGCTGGATCTTCTCCGTGTCGATCATCGCCACCGGGAGCACCGGGGCACCCGAGCGCAGCGCGACCCGCGCGAGACCGCCGGGTTTGCCGCGGTAGAGGCGCCCGTCGGGCGAGCGGGTGCCCTCGGGATAGATCCCGAACAGCTCGCCGCGCTCCAGCACCTCCAGCCCGCTGCGGATCGCCGCCTCGCCCGCTCCGCGCACGCCGGAGCGGTCCACCGGGAGCTGGCCGACGCCCTTGAAGAACGCAGCCGTCAGCTTGCCCTTGACCCCGGGTGAGGTGAAGTACTCGGCCTTCGCGATGAAGGTGACCTTCCGGTCCAGGACGGCGGGCAGGAAGAAGGAGTCGGAGAAGGAGAGGTGGTTGCTCGCCAGGATGGCGGGCCCCTCGGCGGGCACGTTCTCCAGGCCCTCCACCCAGGGCCGGAACGCGAGCTTCAGCGAGCTGCCGACCGACAGCTTCATCGCGCTGTAGAACAACCTCGACCTCCTTGGTGGGACCCCACCGACCCTATCCCGCCCCGGTGCTCCGGGAACCCGGCCGCCCGCACCGGGGCCGGGACAGCACTTCGCACGGCCCGGCCGCACACGCCGGGACCGGGCCGGCCGGTGTACTCCTGTGGGCCCCCTGGACACTGCCGGAGTGCCCGCCGACGAATTAGGGTGGCAGCACTCCTTGCCGAGTTCCGACCGCTGAGCCTCTGGAGGCCCGCCGTGCCGCCCATCCTCCCCGGAGCCGAGCCCTTCCGCCACGACGGTTCGTCGACCGGCGTGCTGCTCTGCCACGGCTTCACCGGGTCCCCGCAGTCGCTGCGCCCCTGGGCCGAGGACCTGGCCGGGCACGGCCTGACCGTCTCCCTGCCGCTGCTCCCCGGCCACGGCACCCGCTGGGAGGAGCTGGCGATCACGGGCTGGGAGGACTGGTACGCGACCGTGGACCGGGAGCTGCGGCTGCTGCGCGACCGGTGCGAGCGGGTCTTCGTCTGCGGCCTGTCGATGGGCGGTGCGCTGGCGCTGCGGCTGGCCGCCCGGCACGGCGCGGCGGTGCGGGGGATCGTCCTGGTCAACCCGGCGACGACGTTCCCGCGGATGCAGGGGTACGCGCTGACCCTCGGCCGCTTCCTGATCCGCTCGGCGCCGGGCATCGCGAACGACATCGCCAAGGCCGGCCGGCACGAGCTGGGCTACGACCGGGTGTCCACCCGGGCCGCGTACGCGATGCGCGACCTCGTCCGGGTCGTCCGCGACGACCTGCCGAAAGTGACGCAGCCGCTGCTGCTGCTGCACAGCAGGACGGACCATGTGGTGCCGCCCACCGACTCCGCGCTCGTCCTGAGCCGGGTCTCCTCCACCGACGTGACCGAGACGGTGCTGGAGCACAGCTTCCACGTCGCCACCCTCGATCACGACGCGGAGCAGATCTTCGCCGACAGCCGCGGCTTCATCGACCGGCTCACCGCCGCCGAGGACGCGCCGCTCAGCACGGCACGGAGCGCCCGTGACAGCGCGTGACCCGGACGAGGAGGAGCCGCACGAGTCCCGGGGCGCGTCCGGACCGCGCGGCGGCGGCTCGTCCCTGCCCCCCGAGGAGGAGGCGGCCTGGGCCGCGATCGTCGCCGCCTACGGCGAGGAGCCCGCGGCGGACACGGCGGACGGCACGTCCGGGAGCCGCAGCGCGGACGGGGACCGGGAGGAGGACCGGGACGGCGCCGGGGAGCCGGACGGCGACACGCTGGCCAAGCCCCGGCCCGCTCCCGGCACGGAGCCCTCGGCGCGCAGCTTCACCGTCTACGCGGCCGGAGCCGGGCCGCGCGACTGGCAGCCCGCATCCGCTGAGGACGGTGCGGACGACGAGGACGGCGAGGGGCACTTCGAGCCTCCGGAGCCGCCGCCGCTGCCCGAGACGGACACCACCACCAAGTTCGCCTGGGTCGCCGCACTGGGCGGGCCGCTGCTGCTGATCGGCGCCGTGCTGCTGCAGGCCGACCTGACGTGGTGGGTCGTCACCCTGGGGGTGGGCGGTTTCCTGGGCGGGTTCGCCACCCTGGTGACCCGGCTGCGGGACGGCCGCGACGACGATCCGGACGACCCGGGGCGCGGCGCGGTGGTCTGACCGGGGCCCGGTTCACCCCGCGGGGATGCGCAGGGCCGCCAGCACCGGGAGGTGGTCGGTGGCGGCGGCCAGATCGGCCTCCGCCACCCCCGGCAGCCCGCGGGGCACGCCCGCGCCCAGCACCTCGACCCGCTCCCCCGCGAAGACGGCGTCGATGCGCTGCCGCGGCGCGGCGGCGGGCGAGGTGTGCTCCCCGCTCCAGGGCGCCGCCGCCCAGGCGTCCCGCAGTCCCGCACCGAGCAGCGCGAACGTCGGTCCGCCCGCCCGCTCGTTGACGTCCCCGGCGGCCACCACGGCGGGGCCCAGCGCGGCGGTCCGCTCCAGCAGCACACGGGCCTGCTCCCGCCGCTCACGGGCCTGCAGACTCAGGTGGAAGCTGACCACGCCCAGCCGCGCCGCGGGGCCGAACCGCAGCCGGGCGAGCGCGAATCCGCGCCGGTGCAGCCCGGGTGTACGCGGCAGCAGCACGTCCTCGGTGTGCTCCACGTGGGCCCGCAGCGAGGCGAGGACCAGCGGACCGGCAGCCGTCGCGCCGCCGGTCACGTAGGTGAGCCCGGTACGGCGCGCCAGCCAGGCGGCGCGCTTGCGCCAGCGGAAGAAGCGCGGCGCCTCCTGCACACACACGACGTCCGGGGCGCACGCCCGGACGACCCGGACGAGCGCCTCCGGGTCGTCGCGCAGGGAGCGGATGTTGTAGCTGAGCAGCCGGACGACGGCCGCGCCGTCGGGCTCCGTGCGGGAGTGCGGCAGTGCGGCAACTCGCGCGGGCCGCGCCCCGGTGGTGTGCCCCGTCATCGGCGCGGCCCCGGTCCGGTCAGCCCTGGCGGGCGAGGTCCGCGACGCCCACGAGGCCCGCCTTGTTGCCCAGTTGGGCGGCGAGCACGTCGGCGTGCGGGCGCCAGCGGCTGCCGACGAGCCAGCGCCGGTAGGACTTGCGGATCGGGTCGAGGACCAGTTCGCCCTCGTCGGAGACGCCGCCACCGACGATGAAGGCACCCGGGTCGAAGAGGGATGCCAGGTCGGCCAGGCCGGAGCCCACCCAGCGGGCGAGCTCCCGGAAGGAGTCGATGGCGACCGGATCGCCCTGCCGGGCCGCCTGGCTGACGTGCTTGCCGTGGATGCCCTCGGCGGTGCCGTCCCCCAGACCCAGCAGGATCTCGGCGTTGTCCGGGGTGGCGGTGGCGCGCTGCTGGGCGTAGCGCAGCAGCGCGCGCCCGGAGGCGTACTGCTCCCAGCAGCCCTGGTTGCCGCAGCCGCACAGCAGGCCGTCCGGGACCATCCGGATGTGGCCGAACTCGGCGGCCACTCCGTACCGTCCGCGGTGCAGCTTGCCGCCGATGATGGTGCCGCCGCCCAGGCCGGTGCCGATGGTGATGCAGACGACGTCCTCGTGTCCGGTGCCGACGCCGAACTTGTACTCGCCCCAGGCCGCGGCGTTGGCGTCGTTCTCGATCACGACGGGCAGGTCGATGCGCTGCTCGACCTTGTCCTTGAGCGGCTCGTGACGCCAGCTCAGGTTGGGGGTGAACAGCACGGTGGCGCGCTTGTCGTCCACGTACCCGGGTGCGCCGATCCCGACGGCCTCCACCTGGTGTTCGGCACTGGCCTGGCGGACGGCGTCCGCGATGGCGTCGATCACGGCGTCGGGGGTGTCGGGTGTGGGCACCTTGCTGGTCTCGAGAATCGTGCCTTTCTCGTCCACTACGCCAGCCGCGATCTTGGTGCCGCCGATGTCGACCCCGATTGTGAGTCCCATGTGTCCCTCGGTCATCCGATGTGATCCCCGCCGCAGCCAACCGTACCGGAGCACACCGGCCCGCCGGGCACGGTCCGGCACGTGCCCGGGGACGGGCAGGCGTCTGCCGGGGCGGCCGCCTGCCGCAGGGCGCCGACGGCCGACGGGGCGGGCGGGCGCCGCCGGGGCGCCCTCACCGGCACCCGGCGCGGTCGTGACCGGCTCAGGCGCTGCCGCGCGCCTCCGGGCCCCCCGGATCGCCGCCGGTGCCGTCGCTCCCGGTGCCGCCTGGCGCCTCGTCCCCGGACCGCTCCGCGGCGGGACCCGCCGGGTCCGAGCCGGGAGCCGCGTCCGACGCGGTGCCGGGACCGGCGTCGGCGTCCGGCTCGACCACGATCTCCTCGACGACCCGGGCATCGCGGTCGGCTGCGCGGGTGAGGTCGGCGGCCTCCTCGACGTCGATCCGGTCGCCGGCGGCGGCCGGGCCGGACGCGTTCGCGTCCCGCGGCTCGCTCCAGCGGCGCTCGGACTCCTGGACCACGGAACGGTAGGCGGCCAGCAGCTCCCCACCGGCCGCCGCGAGGTGGTCGAAGAGCTGCGGGTTGCGCTCGACGACCGGCTCGAAGGTCGCCTTGGCCTGCTTGAACAACTGCTGCGCCACGCCCTGCGCGGCAGCCGATCCGACCGTGCCCGCCAAGGGCTTGCCGAACTCGGCGACCTTCTCGGTTACCGCGTCCGCCAGCCTGCGCAGTTCCTCGGCCGCGCTGGTGGGCGGCGGACCGTACCGAGCACGGCGGCGCGCCTTCTCGGCGGTCAGGTCCTCCTCGCACGCGGTGGCCCAGGCGTCGGGGTCCGGGGCGTCGGGGCGCTCGGCTTCATCGCTCATGGCGGGCTCCTACGGGCGGCAGGTGGCGGACGGTGCGCGGGCTCGCGCGGCGGATGCGGACGCGGGTCCGCGCACCTTCCGACGTTACCCGAACGGCGGCGCCGGATGCGGGCGTCCGGCCGCGGAGGCGGACCGCCGGACGCACCGCCCCGAGCCGTCCCGCTCCGTGCCGGTCGACCCGTGCCGACGCGCCCGCTCAGTCGGCACGTCCGGCAGGCCGGGAGCCGGCCTGCTCGGGCCACAGCTCCGGGTCGGGCGTGAAGCGGACCCCCAGCACCCCGCCCTTGAGGCCGGCGCCGGAGACGCGGCAGCGGCGCAGCGCCGAGGGAAGCGACAGCACCCGGCGGTAGGGGCCGACTCCGACGGTCAACTCGTCCCCGCGGCGTACCAGTTCCAACTCGTCCCGGTCGGCGCCCGGCAGCGGAAGCTGCCACACCAGCCGGCCGTCCCCGGCCAGCCGGTCCTCCAGCCAGCCGTAGGGGACATCGGTGCCGGGCCCGCTCTCGGCTCCGGCGGGCGGGTGCAGCCCGGAGCCGCTCTCCCGGCCCGGCGCCACGGCGGTGCGGGCTGCCGCGGCCAGTGCCCCCAAGTCCTCGGGGCCGAGCGGATCGCGGCCCAGGTGCGGCAGCTCGCACAGCGGGACGCCCTCGGCCTCGCACTTCTCGCGCAGTGCGGCGAGCGCGGTCTGCTGCTGCCCGGCCGGTCCGGCCAGCCAGGAGTCCGCGGAGCCCGCGGGCAGCAGCCGGTTGGCGACGACGGACTCCAGCGCGAGCCCGTGCAGCCGCAATCCGGCCCCGGCCGTGCGCAGGGCCTCGGCGGCGAGCGGTCCGGGCTCGGTCACCAGCCGCACGACGGTGGCCGGGGACTCCACGACCCGCTGGACCGCGGCCAACTCCTGCGACCAGCGCGTGGCGGACTCGTACAGCCACTGCGCGGGCATCGGGGCGCCGGCGAGCTGGGCCAGCACGGGGCGCAGGGCGCGGGCCGTCTGCCGCTCGGCGGGGACGAGGCGGCGCAGATAGCGGCGCAGCTGTGCGGGCAGCGCGAGCAGGTTGATCCCCTGCGGAGCGGGGGGCATGTCCGCGACGACGATGTCCCAGCCGGCCCGGCCGGCGCTGTCCGCGTCCTCGTCGTGTGCCAGCCGCAGGGCACGCAGCAGTGCGAACGTCTCCGCGCCGGGCAGTTCGGTCAGCTCGTCCTCGTCCAGCGGTACGGCGCCCAGCAGGTCGAGCACGGTCTTGCCGCGCTCCTGGAGGGCGACGGCCCGGCTGCGGAACTCCGCGCCGGAGTCGACGCGCAGCAGCCACAGCCCCGGCACCGCGGCGACGGGCTCCGGTGCGCCCGCCGCGGACGCGTCCGCCGGGGGGACCGGCGCGGCAGCCGCCGCACCCTCGGGTGCCGCACCGAGCAGCGCGGCCAGGTGGCGGGCCGGCTCGGCGCTCAGCAGCAGGGTGCGGTGTCCCTGGGCGGCGGCCGCGCACGCGGTGGCCGCGGCCACCGTGCTGCGCCCCGCTCCGCCCGCGCCGGTGACCAGGACGGTCTGCGGGCCGGTGGGCACGGAGTCGGGAGCCGCGCCGGTCAGTTGCCGGCCTCGGGCGCCTCGGCACCGCCCGCCTCGACGCGCTTCTTGAGCCCGTCGAGCGCGCGGTCGATGATGACCTTCTCCGCCTTGCGCTTGATCATGCCGAGCATGGGGATCTTCACGTCGACGGTGAGCTGGTAGGTGACCTCGGTGCGCGCGCCGCCGTCGACCGGGGTGAGCCGGTAGAGGCCGTCCAGGGAGCGCAGCATCTGGGACTTGACCAGGGACCAGCGCACCTCGTGCGGCTCGGCGCCGCCGATCCACTCGTAGGCCAGGGTGTGCTCGTCCTTGATGGCTCCGGCGTCCAGCAGCAGGCGCACCTGTTCGGCGTGGCCGTGCTCGTCCCGGCCGAGGACCTCGGCCTCCTTCACCTCGCCGGCCCACTCCGGGTAGCGGGGGAAGTCGGAGATCACGCTCATCACGGCCTCGGGCGCCGCGTCGACCGTGATGCTCGAGCTGGTGTGTTCCGCCATCGCCATGGCCCTCCGATTACCGTGTCCGAATTATCCGCCGTGCGCCACCCGCCGTACGTGGACGAGACCGGGCAGGACGCCCGGCGCACGTGGACGAGACCGGGCGGGACGCCCGCCCGGGTGCGGGGATGCGTCTGCCGACGAAGGCTACCCCGCGCCCCTTCGGCCCGGCGCCGCACGGGTCACCACTCCAGCACCCAGGGGGTCCCGGTGGCGTTGAAGTGGCCGACGTTGACGCACTCGGTGGCGCCGACCCGCATCCGCCGGACCAGCGGCTGGTGGACGTGGCCGAAAAGGTGGTAGCGCGGCCGCACCTCGTGCAGCGCCTCCAGCAGGTGCGTGCTGCCCCGCTCGAAGCGGCGCGCGACGGTGTCGTAGCACAGCTCGGGCACCTCGGGCGGGATGTGGGTGCACAGCACGTCGACCTCGCCCAGCGCGGCGACCTTCGCCGCGTAGGTCTCGTCGTCGATCTCGTAGGGCGTGCGCATCGGGGTGCGCAGACCGCCGCCGACGAAGCCGAACCGCCACCCCCCGATGTCGGTCGTCTCACCGTCGAGGACCCGGACGCCCTCGGGTGCGTACTCCGGCCACAGGGGCGGCACGTCGACGTTGCCGTAGGTGGCGTATGCGGGGGTGGGGAAGGCGGCGAACAGTTCGGCGTACTGCTTGCGCACCGCGCGCTCCGTCGCCGCGTCACGGTCGATCCCGGCCCACAGCTCCCGGGCGAAGGCGCGGGCCTCGGTGAAGCGCCGGGCCGTGCGCAGGGCGACGATGCGGTCCGCGTTCTCGACGCCGAACAGGTCGGGGAAGATGCCGCGCGAGTGGTCGGCGTAGTCCAGGAAGAGGACGAGGTCTCCCAGGCAGATCAGCGCGTCCGCGCCCGCGCCCGCTTTCCCGAGGTCGGCACTGTTGCCGTGTACGTCGCTGACCACGTGGACTCGCATGCGCCCACCCTAGGTCGCCCCGCGCGTACCCGGGAGGGGGAGCCGCCCGCGGGCGGCGGGCGCGGGTCTGCGCTCCCGTCCGCCGGAGCGGCCGAAAAGTGCGGTACGCACCGCTGCTCCCGCTCTCTCCCCTCGCGGCTTCCGTGTCCGTGAACACCTCGACTAGGCTGCTATCAGCCATCTCCACCTGTGACGCACAGAACATCTGCGCGTCACCCTCTACCCCCACCCCCATACCGATGGGTAACGTCCGGGCCGTCATTCTTCCGGGATCGTCCGCCGACCCTGGACCGAGCCAACGGAGGCCGGCCCCCGCGGCCCCTTTTGGCGCGCCGACGAGGAGCAGCAGTCTTGCGCGAGTACAGCCTTCCGGCCCTCTACGAAGTCCCCGCAGAGGGAAACCTGACGGACCTCATCCGCCGGAACGCGGCTCAGCACCCGGATCTCCCCGTCATCGGGCGCAAGCGGGACGGCCGCTGGGAGGACGTGACCGCCGCCGCGTTCCTGGCCGAGGTGCGGCAGGCCGCCAAGGGCCTGATAGCGGCGGGCGTCGAGCCCGGCGACCGGGTGGGTCTGATGTCCCGCACCCGCTACGAGTGGACGCTGCTGGACTTCGCCGTCTGGAGCGCGGGCGGCGTCACCGTCCCCGTCTACGAGACCAGCTCGCCCGAGCAGATCTCCTGGATCCTGGGCGACTCCGGCGCCGTCGCCTGCCTGGTGGAGACCGAAGCGCACACCGCCGCCGTGGACTCCGTCCGCGACCGGCTGCCCACGCTGCGGAACGTGTGGCAGATCGAACCCACGGCAGGCATGGAGAACGCAGAGGAGAGCAGCGCCGTCGCCCTGCTCGCCGCGCTCGGCGCCGGGATCAGCGACGAGCAGGTCGAGGAGCGCAGCTCCGCCGCCGACGCGGACTCCCCCGCCACCATCGTCTACACCTCCGGCACCACCGGCCGCCCCAAGGGCTGCGTGCTCACCCACCGCAGCTTCTTCGCGGAGTGCGGGAACGTCGTCGAGCGGCTGCGCCCCATGTTCCGGCCCGGCGAGGGATCGGTGCTGCTGTTCCTGCCGGTCGCCCACGTCTTCGGGCGGCTGGTGCAGGTGGCGGCCGTGATGGCGCCGATCAAGCTGGGGCACGTCTCCGACCTGCGCAACCTCACCGAGGAGCTGGGTTCCTTCCGCCCGACGATGGTGCTGGGCGTCCCCCGCGTCTTCGAGAAGGTCTTCAACTCGGCGCGGGCCCAGGCCGTCGCCGGCGGCAAGGGCCGGATCTTCGACCGGGCCGCCGAGGTGGCCGGTGCCTACAGCCGCGCCCTGGACGAGGAGGGGGGCCCGTCCCTCAAACTGCGGATCCAGCACAAGGTCTTCGACAAGCTGGTCTACAGCAAGCTGCGCGCCGTCCTCGGCGGCCGGGCCACCCACGCAATCTCCGGCGGCGCACCCCTGGGCGCGCGGCTGGGCCACTTCTTCCGCGGCGTCGGCTTCACCGTCCTGGAGGGCTACGGGCTGACCGAGTCCTGCGCCGCGACCGCCTTCAACCCCTACGACCGGCCCAAGGTCGGCACGGTGGGGCAGCCGCTGCCGGGCTCCGTGGTGCGGATCGCCGACGACGGCGAAGTGCTGCTGCACGGCGAGCACCTGTTCACCGGCTACTGGAACAACCAGCAGGCGAGCGACGAGGCACTGACCGACGGCTGGTTCCACACCGGCGACCTGGGCGCCCTGGACGCCGACGGCTATCTGACCATCACCGGACGCAAGAAGGAGATCCTGGTCACCGCGGGCGGCAAGAACGTCGCCCCCGCCGTGATCGAGGACCGCATCCGGGCGCACGCGCTGGTCGCCGAGTGCATGGTGGTCGGCGACGGCCGCCCCTTCGTCGGCGCTCTGCTGACCGTGGACGAGGAGTTCCTGCCGCGCTGGGCCGCCGAACACGGCAAGGAGCAGCTCGCGCACGAGGAGCTGCTGGCCGACCCCGAGCTGCTCGCCGAGCTCCAGACCGCCGTGGACGAGGGCAACAAGGCCGTCTCCAAGGCCGAGTCGGTCCGCAAGTTCCGGCTGCTGCGGGAGCAGTTCACCGAGGACTCCGGTCATGTCACCCCCTCCCTGAAGCTGAAGCGAGGCGTGGTCGCCAAGGACTTCGCCGACGAGATCGAGGCCCTCTACACGGCGTAGGCCCGCACCTCACGGGTCCGGTATCACATCCGGGCGCCCCGGGTCACAGCAGTTCGCGTAGCCGTTCGGCCAGCAGGTCCCAGCGCCAGCGCTCCGCCACCCATCGGCGGCCCCGGGTGCCCATCCGGGTGCGCAGCTCGGGGTCGCGGAGGAGTTCGATCAGGCGGTCCGCGGTCCGCACGGGGCTGCCGCCCGGGACGACGTGGCCGGTCTCGCCGTCCAGCACGGCGTCCGGTGCGCCGCCGGAGTCCCCGGCGACGACGGGCAGTCCGGTCGCGGACGCCTCCAGGTAGACGATGCCGAGCCCCTCCACGTCCAGCCCGCCGCGCCGGGTGCGGCACGGCATCGCGAACACGTCGCCCGCGCCGTAGTGCGCGGGCAGCTCCTCCCAGGCGACCGGGCCGGTGAAGCGCACGGCGTCGGTGAGGCCGCGGGAGGCGGCCAGCCGCTCCAGGTCGGTGCGGTGGGGGCCGCCGCCGACGATCAGCAGTACCGCGTCGGGTACGGCCTCCAGCACCCGGGGCATGGCCTCGATGAGGGTGTCCTGCCCCTTGCGGCGCACCAGTCGCGAGACGCACACGATCACGGGCCGGTCGGTCAGCCCCAGCCGGGCCCGGACCGCGTCGCCGCCCGAGTCGGGGTGGAAGGTCTTCTCGTCGACGCCGGGAGGCAGTTGCACCATCCGCGCCGCCGCCCCGGAGGAGAGGGCGGCGGCGATCCGGCGGCGGGTGTAGTCGCCGAGGTAGGTGAGGGTGTCGGTACCGTCACCGATCCTGCGCAGCAGCCCGCGTGCCACGGGGAGCTGCGCCCAGCCCGCCTCGTGGCCGTGCGTGGTGGCGACGATCCGCTCGGCGCCCGCTCTGCGCAGCGCGGGCGCCATCAGCCCGAGGGGTGCGGCGGCCCCGAACCACACCGCGCGGCAGCCGTGCTCGGCGAGCAGCGAGCAGGCACGCTTGGTCACCCGCGGAGTGGGCAGCAGCATCGTCGTACGGTCGCGGACCACTGTGAAAGGCTGCTCGGCGTCGAAGGCCGCGGTGGCCTCCGTGCCCTCGCGGCCCCGCTTCCAGGTCGAGGCGTAGACAACGACCTGGGACGGGTCCAGGCGCAGCGCCATGCTGTGCAGGAACGCCTGGATGCCACCGGGGCGCGGCGGGAAGTCGTTGGTGACGATCAGGGTCTTGTGCATCGCCGCCGACAGTACCGCGCGGTGGTCCGGCCGGATCGGGCGGCGGCGCAGCGCAGGGTGCGAGGAAGGACAGGTGTGCGAGGCGAGCCGAGGAGGGCCCGCGGTGCGGTGGCGCCCGTGCTGGTGTGGTCGGTCACCCGGGCGGTGCTGCTGCTCTACGTCTTCAAGGTGCTCACCGTGCCCGGCGGTATGGACATCACGTCCGACGTCTCGGTGATCTACCACGGCTGGTTCGGTCGGCTGAGCGACGGAACGTTTCCGTCCGACGATGTGACCTGGCAGTACCCGCCCGGCGCCGCGCTGGTGATCCTCTCCCCCGGGCTGCTCACCGGAGTGCTCCCGCTCGGATACGCCTCCGCGTTCTTCGTACTGGCCTGCGCCGCCGACGCGATGGTGCTCGGACTGCTGCTGTACGCCGCGCGACGGCGCGGGCCGCGCGCCCCCGAGGCCGGCCTGCGCGGCCGGGCCGGGGTGTGGGCCTGGGTCGTCGGCGTGCCGCTGCTGGGGCCGACGGCCTACGCGCGCTACGACCTGATGGTGACCGTGCCCGCGGTCGCGGCGCTGCTGGCGGCCGCCCGGCACCCGCGTGCGGCGGGAGTGCTGGCCGGGCTGGGGGCGCTGGTGAAGGTGTGGCCGCTCCTGCTGCTGCTCGGCACCCCGCGCGGCCGGGCGACCCGCGCCGCCTGGCTGAGCGCGCTGCTGACCGTGCTGCTGGTGACCGCGGGATTCGCCGCCGCGATGCCGGGTGCGCTGGACTTCCTCTCGGCGCAGGGCGGCCGGGGCACCGAGGTGGAGTCGGTCGGCTCGCTGGCGCTGCACGCCGCGCGGCAGTTCGGCTGGGAGGGCCAGGTCCTGCTGCGATACGGCTCGATGGAGTTCGTGGGCCCGGGCGTTCAAGCCGTGAGCAATATCGCCGTGGCGCTGACGGGTGCGGTGTTCGGCTGGCTGCTGCTGTGGCGGCTGCGGGCGCGGAACTGGTCGCCGACCACCCTGGCGGACGCCGCCCTCGCCGCGGTGCTGCTGTTCGTCGTCACGAGCCGGGTGCTGAGCCCGCAGTACCTGATCTGGCTGCTGGGGCTGGCCGCGGTGTGTCTGACGCTGCGGGCCGGGCGTCAGGCACTGCCCGCGTGGCTGGTACTGGTGGCGACCGGGCTGACCCAGCTGGAGTTCCCCGTCTGGTTCGCCGACGTGGTCACCGGCGAGGCCCGGGGCACGATGGTGCTGGCCCTCCGCAACCTGCTGCTGGTCACGGCCGCCGTGCTGTCCTGCGTGCGGCTGTGGCGCTCGACGGTACCCGGCGAGCCGGAGGGCGCCGCGGACCGGGACGGCGGCCCGCAGGCGGTACCCGCCCCGCGGAGCACCCGCTCCGACCCGGAACCGGAGCGGGACGGCGTGCCCGGAACCCGCCGCCCGGGCGGCGACCGGATCCCGGCGCCCGACGCGACCGGGCCCTGATCCAAATCCAGGGTCTCCGGGCCCGGAGTGCGGCGCGCGAACGGCTCTAGGGTTCCAGCACCCGGGTCGCGTACGCGCGCCAGCGCTCGGTGAACTGCGCCTTCCCCACGCCCAGTACGGACCGCAGCGCGGCATCCGGGTCCGGGCGCCCGCCGCCGTGCGCCCGGCCTGCCCGCGCGTACAAGGCGAGCAGCTTCTCGGTCCCCCACTCCTCGGCGATCAAACGGCAGGCCAGCCAGCCGCCCTCGTAGGCACGGGCCAGCCCGGCCGGATCGTTGCCGAAGCCGAAGTCGGCGTCCGTGGGCAGGGCGCGCAGGGCCGGGGCGGTGCCGCCGCCCGGCGGGTCGGCGAGCGCCCGCGCCAGCTCCGGCGCCGCCTCGCGGGGTGCCGGCCGGAAGCGGCGGTAGCCCGCCCAGTCGGCGATGCCCTCGGAGAGCCACAGCGGCGTCGCCGAGGTGGTCTGCCGCCGGGTGGCGACGTGCGTCGTCTCGTGGGTCAGCACCACCTGCCGCCCCTCCTCGCTGAGCAGCCCGTAGGCCTGCGGATTGACCACGATCCGGTCGGCCGGCGCGTTCCCGCCGCCGGTCCGGGAGGTACCGCCCGCCTCACCGGTGGTGACGGCGGCGATGCCCGTGTACGTGCCGGAGTCCCCGACGGGCGTCCCCAGCAGGCGCGCCATCTGCCGCACCGAGGCGGGCGCCTCCAGCACCGTCCTGCGGGACCAGCCGTCCGGCCAGGTCCCGGCGACGGCGGGCACCGCGCGGTCGGCGGCGTCGGCGAGGGCCCGCAGTTCGGCGCGGTCCCGGCCCACTCCCAGGACGAGGCTGTGCGCGCCTCTGACGACCGTCATGGCGCCCTGCTCCCACAGTTGGGAGTCGCTGTCGGAGGCCTCGCCGGCGATGCGCCATCCGCCGGCGCGCCGGACGAACCGGAACCGCTCGGCCGCCGTGGTGGTGACCTGGTCGTAGTCCGCGAGCCGGTAGCGCAGCGCCGCCTCGACGGTCACCGTGTCCCCCTGCGCCGTCCCGGACCCGGCGCTTCCGGCGGACTCACCGTCGCGGTGCGGCGCCGCGACCTCGCGGACCTCGTACGCCCAGGTGGACAGCGGCAGTCGGCGCAGATTGTGGAAGACCTGCCGCTGTGCGCCGCGGTGGCGGGGGGCCTGCGGGTCGACGGCGTCGAGGAAGCCGCGCTCGTCGCCGGCGCGCAGTGCCGCGGCCTGCCGGTCGAGCACCCGCTGGAAGGGCGCCGGGTCCTGGCCGTCCCGGTCGGCCATCACGAAAGCACCGAGCGCGCACAGCAGCGCGAGCGCCGCCGTTCCGCTCAGCGCCCGCGCGTACCGGAGGATGCCGTGCCGCCGCTCGCCCACGTCATCGAGGGTACGGGGGCCGGATCCGGGTCGGTCGGGGCCTCCCGCGCGACCCGCCCGCCCCCGGTGCGGGGGCCGGGACCGTCGGGGCCGCCCGGGCTGTCAGGGCCTGGTGACCGCGGAGACCGGCAGCATGCCGACCGGGTCGTAGCGCACGGAAGCGCCCGGGTGGGGCGCGTGCACGACCTGGCCGCCGCCCACGTACATGGCCACGTGGCTGGCGTCGTCCCGGTAGATCACCAGGTCGCCGGGGCGGGCCCGGCCGAGCGGGACCTGCTGCCCGGCCGAGCGCTGGGCCTGCGAAGTGCGCGGGATCGAGGTGCCCGCCTGCCGGTACGCCCACTGCGTGAGCCCCGAGCAGTCGAAGGAGCCCGGCCCGGCCGCGCCCCAGGCGTAGGGCCGTCCGACGGCGGACCTGGCGGCGGCGACCGCGGCGGCGGCCCGCTGCGAGGACGGGGCCGAGCCGCCCGGACCGATGCCGGGACCGCCGGCGCGGGAGCGGCGGCCCTCCCGGGAGGCGCGCTCCTCGGGGGAGAGCCTGGCCAGCAGCCGCCGCGCCTCGGACAGCTTCCGCCGGACGTCCTTCTTGCGCTGTTCGAGGGTCTGTTGCAGTCCGGTGAGCTGCTCCAGCTTGTCGGCCGCCTCGGTGCGCCGCTGTCCGAGGACGCGCTGCGCGGACTGCAGCCGGCGCAGCTTGGCGAGCTGGCGGCTGCCGATGCGGTCGAGGGTGGCGGCCTTGGCGAGGTAGCTGTCGGGATCCTCGGTGAGCATCAGCGTCACCGCGGGATCGATGCCTCCCGAGCGGTACTGCGCGCCCGCGAGTGCGCCCAGCGCGTCACGCAGCCGGTTCACCTCCGTCTGGCCCCTGGCGACACCGTCCTGCGCGTGGGCCACCTGCTCGCGCAGCTTGCCGGTGCGCTCGGCCACCCCGTTGTACTTCTCCGTCGCGACTTCCGCCTGCTCGTAGAGCCGGTCGATCCGGGAGTTGAGGGTGGCCGCGGAGAGCTGGCTGTCGGGCTCGGCGCCCGCGGGAGCCGCGGGAACGAGGGCGACTGCCGCGCCGGCGGCGGCTGCCGACAGCACGGTGACCCGCGCCGGCCGGCCCTGGCCGGGCAGCGGGACATGTCGAGGGGACCGGTGCGATGCCACTGGAGGAGGCGTTCCTTCCGCTAGGCGACGTGCGCCCGCAGAATGTAGCCGTGCCTCCAGGGGGGACAAAGGACCGTGGACCGCCGGTAAGTCCGCTCCCGCGCCCCGGCGTTCACTGATCGCGCAGGTCACCGGGCGGGTCGGAGGTCCGCCCCCGCCAGGGCGGCTTCACTCGGAAGAGCGAAGTTTAAAGGTCATCACACTGGCGGGTGATCTTCCGGGAGAGGCCCGGCCGCGGGTCCGCGGCCCGGCCTTCGTGCGGCGCCGGAGCGGAGTCCGGCTGCCCGGTGCCGGGTCAGCCGACCCGGACGCCGAACTGGAACGGCATGTTGCCCATGGCCTCGTACCGCACCGAGGCGCCGGGCTTGGGCGCGTGGAGCACCTGTCCGTTGCCCGCGTAGAGGCCGATGTGGTGCAGGTCGCCGTAGAAGAGCACCAGGTCGCCCGGCTTGAGCTGGCTCTGGCTGGAGATCCGGGTCCCGGCGTTGGCCTGTGCCTGGGAGGTGCGCGGCAGCGAGACGCCGGCCTGCTTGTAGGCCCACGAGGTGAGTCCGGAGCAGTCGAAGGAGCTGGGGCCGGTGGCACCCCACACGTACGGGCTGCCTATCTTGCCCTTGGCGGCGGAGAGCGCGGCGGCCGCATGGCCCGAACCGGGGGGCAGGTCGCCGAGGTCGGCCCGGTCGCTGGAGGCGCGGTCGGCGCGCTGCTGCTTCTCGGCGAGCCGCTGCTTCTCCTTGGCCGTCAGCGTGTTGAGCAGCCGCTGGGCCTCGGAGAGCTTGCCCTGGATCTTCTTCTTCTTCTCACCGAGCTCCTTGCGGGTGCTGGCGAGGTCCTTCAGCTTGCCCGAGGCTTCCTTGCGCTGCTGGGCGAGGCTGCGCTGCTTGGCCTGGACCTTCTTGAGCGCGCCGGCCTGCTTGGTGCTCAACTGGTCCATGGCCGAGGCCTTGTCCAGGTAGCTGTCCGGGTCGGAGGAGAGGAAGAGCTGCACCGAGGGGTCGATCCCGCCCGAGCGGTACTGCGCGGTCGCCAGCGAACCCAGCTTGTCGCGCATGCTGTTGAGCTCGCCCTGACCGCGGGCCACGCTGTCCTGGAGGTTCTCGACCTCCTCGGAGAGCTTGGACTGCTTCTCCTTGGCGCCGTTGTACTTCTCGGTGGCCGCCTCGGCGTCCTCGTACAGCTTGTCGACCTTCTCCTTGACGTCCTTCTTGGACGACTGGGGGTCGGCGTGTGCCGCCTGGGAGGTGAGTGCGACAGCCGCGGCCGCGGTCATGGTGAAGACACTGACACGTGCGCGACTCGGCTGCTTGGGACGACGGTGGGACGCCACTGGGGCGAGCTCCTTCTTCCTCAGCCGCCTGCCGGTCTGGTCATCTCCGGCTCCACAGCGCGGGACTGGGCGATCCCGGCGTGCGGAACGAGGCGGTCCTCCGCCGTCACCCCGGATAGGTGATCAACCGAGCGGAGGTTCGGGCCAGACATTAGCCACGCGTAGTGATCCGATCAAATCCCTCAGGAAAAAAGACGTCCCGCAGCCGCATTCTTTACCCGGCGCCCACGCACGGCGAGCGCGGCCTCACACACCGCGCTCAGCCCCGTCCGTCGCAGCCGGACGCGAGCCTGCGGCGAACTGCGGTTCAGCTACGGGCGAGCCGCTTGAGCAACAGCGCGGAGGCGACGGGCCGGGCCCCGGCCGCCGCACAGCCGTCGGCGACCTCACGGTCGCTGGAGACCACCACCACCGCGCGGCCCGGCGGTTCGGCACGCACCAGGCGGCGGATCAGCTCGTCCGCGGTCTGGCCCGGCTTGGAGAAGAGCACCCGGACTCCGCGCGGCGGCGCCAGCAGTACCGGCGCCGCCAGTTCGGCCCCGTCGAACACGCAGGTGACCTCGGCACCGGACTGGGCGGCCAGCACCGCGAGGCCACCCAGCAGCCGCAACCGCTGCTTCTCCAGCGGCAGCGCGGGATAACCGGTCTTGGTGACGTTGTAGCCGTCCACCACCAGATGGGCCTGCGGCAGGGCCAGCAACTGGTCCAGCAGCGCCGGATCGGTGTCCGAAAGCGCCCGGGCCGCCACGTCCTTGGGCGACAGCCGGCCCGGCTCGACCGCGTCGACGGTGTCGGCCGGCCGGGTCTCGGACGGCGGGAGCGCCAGTTCGCGGCGCAGGCCCTGAGCCGCGTCCAGCACCGTGTCCAGGAGCAGCCGGACCCGCATGTCCTCGACACTGCGGCCCTCGCGCGCCGCGCGCCGCCCGGCCTCCAGCGCGGACTCGGCCTCGGCCAGCCGGGACTTGAGCCGGCGCAGCTCGCTGTCCAGCGCCGCCTTCTCGGTGCCCGCCGACGCGCGCACCCCGTCCAGCTCCTCCTGCAGCTTGCGCAGCGACGCCTCCCGGCGGCGCACATCCGCCTGCGCGCTGCGCAGCTTGCGCTGCGTGCCGTCCAGCTCCTTGCGCAGCGCCTCCTGCTCGCGGCGGCCGCGCTCGGCCTCGTCCCGAGCGGCTCCCCTGGCCTGGGAGAGCTCCTCGCGCAACTGGGAGAGTTCGCGCTGGGCCTCCTCACCCGCGCGTTCGGCCTGCGCCCGCTGGGCCTCCTCGCCCGCCGCCGCCACCAGCTTGGCCCAGCCGGAGGGCCGCAGCACGTAGGCCGCGGCCGCCACATCCACCGGGTCGGCGGCCGGCGGCGGCGTGCCCTCGTCGAGCGCGCCCGCCAGCTCCGGGAACTGCTCCCGCACCCGGGAGGCGATGCGCTGCCGGAAGACGGCGTCGCTCTCCAGCGCCGCGGCCATGGCGTTGCCGCCGAACTTGGCGCGACGCTGCGGGGTGAAGCGGGCGTACTGCCGCAGCGGGGGCGGCAGTTCGGCGACGGTCAGACCGCCGAGTGCGTCCCCGGTGAAACCGACCACCCGACGCCGCACCTTCTCCGGCAGCGGGCGCTCCAGGCTCTCCGGCTCGGCATCCGGGCGCGCGCCGGGATCCGACACCGGCTCCGCGCCCGGGCCCGGCTCCGGGGCGGCGCCCGGAGCCGGAGCGGCGGAGCGGGGCTCGGCGGGGTCCGGGCCCGCAGGGGCCGCGGGATCCTCGGCGGCCGCCCGGGCAGCGGGCCCGGCTCCCTCCCCGGCAGCCGGGTCCGGCAGCCGTCGGTCGCCGCCCGTCCGTTCCTCCACCGGTCACACCTGCCGTCTCTGGGACCTGAGCCCTATACCTGAGCGCTGGGCCGGTCCACCAGTTCGACCTGATCCACGGCATTGCACCATCTGCAGCGCACGGACTCGATGCTCTCACTGAGCACCTCCTGCTCCTCGACCGCCGGGGCGCCGGCCA
The DNA here is from genome assembly GCF_029351045.1 of Streptomyces sp. WMMB303. Lineage (NCBI taxonomy): Bacteria > Bacillati > Actinomycetota > Actinomycetes > Kitasatosporales > Streptomycetaceae > Streptomyces > Streptomyces sp. WMMB303. The sequence continues at coordinate 1,612,229 of NZ_JARKIN010000001.1, forward strand.
GGTCCAGATGGACGTACTCGACCACCTTGCTGGAACGCGTCACGTCGAACCGGGTGAGGTTGCCGCACAGCGTGCAGCGCCAGCGGGTCTCGTCCGTGGGCGTGGGGACCGCCATCTTCTCGTCCTCGTTTCCTGAAGAGTCGGTACTGGTCGGTGCTGGTGGTGCTGGTCGGCACTGGTCAGTGCCGCCGTGCCGCGGATCATCACGGATACGCGGCGCAGGGTCACGTCCCGTAAACCCTACGGCCTAGGACCGTCCGCGTGCCCCCGCGTGTGTCGAGGAGCATGCCCGGGGAGCGAGGCGTCATGATCCGCTCATGGACGGCACCGGCCCCGCCGACATCCGGCACCCGGACCGCGGCGCGGAGCCGCGCCCCCTGGTCACCTACGCCCTGATCGGCTGCTGCTGCCTGGTCTTCCTCGCCGGACCGGCCTCCGGCCTCCTCCCCTCCCACGGTACGGGGCAGGCGCTGGAGGAGGTCAGGGCGGCCTATCTCCGCCGGTGGGGCGTGGTGCCCCGCACGCTGTTCAGCGGCGCCCTGCGTCCGCTGCCGACCCCGCTGACCGCGCTGTTCCTGCACGCGAACTGGCTGCATCTGCTGGGCAACCTCCTGTTCCTCTTCGTCTTCGGCGGCCCGGTCGAGCGGCGGATGGGCCCGCTGCGCTTCCTTCTCTTCTATCTGGGCACCGGCTACGCGGCGATGCTCTGCTACGCGGCGGCCCACCCGGTCTCGGACGAGACGCTGGTCGGCGCCTCCGGAGCGATCTCCGCGGTGCTGGGCGCCTTCCTCTGCCTGCACCCGCGTACCCGGGTGACGAGCGTCTTCCCCTTCCTCTTCTTCCTGCCGCTGCGCTTCCCGGCCTGGGCGGTGCTGCTCTTCTGGCTGACCCTGCAGTGGCCGGCCGCCCGGCAGGACGCGGACGGGCCCGGCATCGCCTACCTGGCCCACGTGGCCGGATTCACGCTGGGCTTCCTGTCCGCCTGGCTCCACCACCGCCGGGCTAGAGTGGCCGGGCCAACCCCGGCGTCCGAGGGAGAGACCCCACCGTGATCACTTCCATCGTCCTCATCCGGACGAGCACCGACCGCATCCCCGAGATCGCCGAGCAGATCGCCGCCATCGAAGGCGTCAGCGAGGTCTACTCGGTCACCGGTGCACACGATCTGATCGCCATGGTCCGCGTCGCCCAGCACGACGACCTCGCCGACATCATCCCCGGCCGGATCAGCAAGGTGCCCGGCGTGGAATCCACCGAGACCCACATCGCCTTCCGCACCTATTCCCAGCACGACCTCGAGTCGGCCTTCGCCATCGGCCTGGACGCCTGAGCCGGCCCGCCTCCGGCGGCGGGCCGGAAAGTCAGCGGTCCCGCCCGACCGGCGCCCGCGGTACGGCCGCGGGCTCCGGGACGCAGCGGCCGCCTTCCGTACGGTAGGTCCAGCGCGCACCGTCCCGCACCAGCTCCCGCACAGCGGTGACGAACCGGTCCACATGCTCGTCCGGCGTCCCGGCGCCGAAGCTGACCCGGATCGCGTCGAGCGCGGGCGCCTCGCCGGCCGAGGAGCCGGCCGGCCCGCCGGACGCCGACCCGGGCGCGCCGCACTCGCCGGGCGCGTCTCCCCGCCGGCCGAGCAGAGCGCGCAGCAGCGGATGGGCGCAGAAGAGCCCGTCGCGGACCCCGATCCCGTACTCGGCGGAGAGCGCCGCCGCGAAGTGCGAGCTGCTCCATCCCTCGACGACGAAGGAGACCACCCCCACCCGGTCGGCGTCCTCGCCGAACAGCGAGAGAATCCGCACCCCGGGCAGCTCCGCCAGCCCGCCGACGAGCCGGGCCAGCAGCTCCTCCTCCCGCGCCACGAGGCGGTCGAACCCGGTCTCGGCCAGCGCCCGGCAGGCGGAGGCGACGGCGTACGCGCCGATGACGTTGGGCGAACCGGCCTCGTGGCGGGCCGCAGTGGTGTGCCATTCGGCGTCCACGCCGCCGTCCGCGGCGCGGACCACGCGGCGACTGGCGCCCCCGCCCGCCAGATACGGCTCCGCCGCGCTCAGCCAGTCGGCGCGGCCCGCCAGCACCCCGGCGCCGAACGGCGCGTACAGCTTGTGCCCCGAGAAGGCCACCCAGTCCGCCTCCAGCTCCGCCAGGCTGACCGGCCGGTGCGGGGCGAGCTGCGCCGCGTCCAGGACCAGGCGGGCCCCGTGCCGGTGGGCGGCGCGGGCGAGCTCACGCACCGGCCACACCTCGCCCGTCACGTTCGACGCGCCGGTCACGCAGACCAGCTTGGGCCCGGCCGGCGCGGCGTGCAGCGCCGACTCCAGCGTGGCGACCGCCTGTCCGGGCGAGCGGGGCGCGTCCAGATACGTCACTTCGTGGGCCCGCCACGGCAGCAGCGCGGCATGGTGCTCGGTCTCGAAGACGAACACCCGGGTGCCGGCCGGCAGCGCCCCCGCCAGCAGGTTGAGCGAATCGGTCGTCGCCCGGGTGAAGACGACCTGGTCGCCCTCGCGGCAACCGAGGAACTCGGCGACGGTCCGCCTGCTCTGTTCGAACAGGTCCGTCGACAGTTGCGAGAGGTGGCCCGCGCCCCGGTGCACGCTGCCGTAGTACGGCGCGTACGCCGCCACGTCGTCCCACACCCGCTGCAGCGCGGGCGCGCTCGCCGCGTAGTCCAGCGCTCCGTAGGTCACCTCCCCACCGGTGACCAGCGGCACGCGGACGTCGCGGCCCAGAACGGGAAGCGGGGCGGACCCCTCGGTACAGGAATCAGAAACCGGTGCAAAAGGTGCGGTGAACGGCATGGCGGGACCTCCGGACGGGGTGAGCGCAAAGGGGCGCCTGACGGCGCGGCGAAACATGACAGAACGTCAGAAGGGGGCCGGAAACGGGTGTTCGGTGCTGCGGTACTACCCGTCGGCCCTAGCGCATTCGCTTGCTCACGGAGGACTCCCTCGAAGACCAGGACCCCTGGCGTGAGGGATCCGCGCTTGCCGCAGACCTTGCTGTCCTACGGCCTGGTCATCACCCGGGGCACCCCGCCACGGACGGAGGGTTGCCGGACAGCGGGCCGGGGCCTTTCTCGCTGTCGCTCGTGACCTGCGAGGGAGTATGCCACACCCCCGCGACTCCCCTCGCCGGGGGGCGTCTTCGCGGGGTCGGTTCCCCTCTCCGCGGGATGCGCCGCGTTGTGGGGGCACCCCCCTGATTCTCGCCTGCCGCCGAGGGGCCGTGTCGGCGCCGCACCAGGAAGGCAACCGACGGGGGCACCCCGCGGAAGTCGGGGCGCGGCCCCGACCGTCCCCCGGGGCGGGGGCGTGTCAGGGGGTGCAGGCCGTGGTGGGGTCGAGGGCGATGCGGTACCCGCGTTTGGTGACGGTCTGCACCACAGAAGGCGCACCGAGAGCCGCTCGGAGACGCCCGACGGCGGCCTCGACGGCATGCTCGTCGGTTCCCCCGCCGGGCAGGCACCCGAGCAGGTCGGCGCACGAAACCACCGCTCCGGGGTGACGCGCGAGCGCCCGCAGCACGGCCATGGGCGTCGGGCTGATCGGCCGCAGTTCGCCGTCGAGCAGGGCGGCGGTGCCCCGCACCTCCAGCGTGTGTCCCGCCGCGGGCAGCACCGGCGCGGTGGCCGGCAGCCGCTCGCCCAACAGCCGGACGAGGGCGCCGACCCGGAACCGCTCGGGCCAGTAGGCGGGGATGTCCCGGGCGAGCAGGGGCGCGGCGGTGACCGGGCCGACGCAGGCGACCTGGGTGCGGTCGCGCAGCGCCCGGGTCAGGTCCTCGGTGGCGCCGTGTTCCTCGGCGCGGGCGTAGAGCCCGGCGGCGGCCAGAGCGCTGGTGAAGGTGAGGGCGTTTACGCCGCCTGCCAGGACGGCGTCGATGAGCCGGTCGAGGGGGTTGGGGTCGACGGGGCCCGTCCACCGGTACACGGGCACCGGCACGACCTCGGCGCCGGCGCCGCGCAGCGCGTCGAGGAAGTCCCGCAGCGGTTCGCCGTGGAGCTGGACGGCAATGCGGAGTCCCTCCAGGTCCTCGCGGGCGAGCAGGCGTTCGAGGACTTCGCTGGAGGACTCGGAGACGGGGGACCAGGCTTCGCGGAGTCCGGCTGCGCGCAGCGCCCCGCACGCCTTGGGTCCACGGGCCAGCACCTCGCTCCGGGCGAGGGCGGCGCGCAGGGCCTCGCCCTCCCCCCAGCCGTCGGCGGCCTCCATCCAGCCGCGGAACCCGATGCCGGTGGTGGCGACGGCCACGTGCGGCGGCCGGGCCACCAGTTCCTTGGTGGCGTCGCGCAACTCCTCGTCGTCGGCGAGCGGGACGATACGCAGCGCGGGTGCGTGGACGACCTCGGCGCCGCGCCGCTCCAGCAGCGCACCCAGCTCCTCGGCCCGGCGCGCGGCCGTGACCGCGACGGTGAACCCCGCCAGCGGGGGAACGGACCCCGTGCGGCTTCGCGACGGTCGAGGTGCCGACACCGCGTCTCCTCTCGATTCCTCATCTGGGCGCTGGGGGCCTTCCATACTCACCCGACCAGCGTTTCCACCGTATTTCGCCGGGCCGAGACCTCGATCACTCCGCCGGTCAGCCGCACGTCGTGGACGGGGAGACGGACGGTGTCGTCCTCCAGACAGCGGCCGGTCGCCAGTTCGAAGGTCTGCTTGCCGAGGGGGCCGGTGACGACGGGGACACCGGCCCGGTCGCCGACGATGCCGTGGCAGATGACGGGTGCCCCGCTGAAGGGGTCGAGGTTCCCCAGCGCGTGGAGCTCGCCGCCGTGCAGCCGGAAGAGGGCGACGGCCGTGCCGTCCGGCAGCAGTGCGGCGCGTCCCTGGTCGGCCGGGAGGGCGTCCAGCGGGCAGAGCGCCGTCCAGACGGGTGCGGCGCCGGTCATCGGGTGCTCACCTCCGCTGCGGCGCGGGCGGCCGGCAGTCCGAGGTCCACGGGGACGGGCTGGTCGCGTTCGACGGCGAAGGAGATCGCCGGGTCGGGGGTGCCGGGCGCGTTGACGAAGGAGGTGAAGCGGGCGAGCTTGGCGGGGTCCTCGAGGACGCCGCGCCACTCGTCGCGGTAGTCGGCGACGTGCCGTGCCATGGCGGCGTCCAGGTCGGCGCAGATGCCGAGCGAGTCGTCCAGGACGACGGCCCGCAGATGGTCCAGGCCGCCTTCGAGGGATTCCAGCCAGGCGGCGGTGCGCTGGAGGCGGTCGGCGGTGCGGATGTAGAGCATCAGGAACCGGTCGATGGTGCGCACCAGGGTGTCGTGGTCCAGGTCGGTGGCGAGGAGTTCGGCGTGTCGTGGGGTGAAGCCGCCGTTGCCGCCGACATAGAGGTTCCAGCCTTGTTCGGTCGCGATGATGCCGAAGTCCTTGCTTCGGGCCTCCGCGCACTCGCGGGCGCAGCCGGAGACACCGGCCTTGAGCTTGTGGGGTGCGCGCAGCCCTCGGTAGCGCAGTTCCAGTTCGACGGCGAGGCCGACCGAGTCCTGGACTCCGTAGCGGCACCAGGCCGAGCCGACGCAGGATTTGACCGTGCGGACGGCCTTGCCGTAGGCATGCCCGGACTCGAAGCCCGCGTCGGTGAGCCGACGCCAGATGGCGGGAAGCTCCTCGAGCCGGGCGCCGAGCAGGTCGATGCGCTGACCACCGGTGATCTTGGTGTAGAGGCCGAAGTCGCGGGCCACCTCGCCCAGCACGATGAGCCGGGCCGGGGTGATCTCGCCGCCGGGCACCCGGGGTACGACGGAGTAGGTGCCGTTGCGCTGCATGTTGGCCAGGTGGCGGTCGTTGGTGTCCTGGAGTCCGCCGCGTTCGCCGTCCAGGATGTGGGTGCCGCTGTCCCGAGACGCGAGGATCGCGGCGACGGCGGGCTTGCACACGTCGCAGCCGCGGCCGCGGCCGTGTTCGGCCACAAGCCGGGAGAAGGTGGTGATGCCGGTGGCGGCGACGATCTCGAACAGCTCGGCGCGCGAGTGGTCGAAGTGCTCGCACAGCGCCGTGGACTGCTCGACGCCGGCCGCTTCGAGGATCTGCTTGAGGGCGGGGAGGCACGAGCCGCAGCCGGTCCCCGCCTTGGTGCAGGACTTCAGCGCGGGAACGTCGGCGCAGCCCTGTTCGGTGACGGCCTCGGTCAGCTCATCCTTGGTGACGGCGTGGCAGCTGCAGATCTGCGCGCTGTCCGGCAGTCCGGCGACGCCGACCCCGCCGGGAGGTGCCCCCGCGCCGCCCTCGGACTGCGGCGCCAGCAACACCGACGGGTCGGCGGGCAGTAGGCTGCCGACCAGGGGGCGCAGCAGCGGGTAGCCGGAGGTGTCGCCGACGAGGATGCCGCCGAGCAGGGTCCTGGCGTCGTCGGAGACGACGAGCTTGCCATAGGTGGCGGCGACCGGGTCGTTGAGCACGACTTCCAGCGCACCGGGGGTGGTGGCGTGCGCGTCGCCGAAGGAGGCCACTCCGACGCCGAGCAGCTTGAGCCGGGTGGCGGTGTCGGCGCCGGGGAACGCGGCTTCGCCGCCCAGCAGCCGGTCGGCGACCGTCTCGGCCATGGCGTAGCCGGGCGCGACCAGCCCGAGGGTGCGGCCCTCGACGCAGGCGACCTCGCCGACGGCCCACACCCGCGGATCGGTCACGGAGCGGCAGGCTCCGTCGACCACGACTCCGCCGCGCTCCCCCACCTGGAGTCCCGCGTCCCGGGCGAGTTCGTCGCGGGGTCGCACCCCGGCCGCGAAGACGACCAGGTCGCTCTCCAGGAAGGTGCCGTCGGTCAGTTCCACTCCGGTGGCGGCTCCGGTGCGCGCGTGGGTGGCGACGCCGCGGGTCCCGGTGCCGGTGTGGACGGTCACGCCCAGTTCGCCCACCATCCGGCCCAGCAGTGCGCCGCCGCCCTCGTCGAGCTGGACGGCCATCAGGTGCGGGGCGAGTTCCACGACGTGGGTGGTCAGGCCCAGCAGCCGGAGCGCGTTGGCGGCCTCCAGACCGAGCAGCCCGCCGCCGACGACGACGGCCCGCCCGGTCGCGGACCCGGCTGCCGCGGCACGGATGTCCTCGATGTCGTCCAGGGTGCGGTAGACGAGGCAGCCGGGGGCCTCGGCGCCGGGCAGCGGCGGGACGAACGGCCGCGATCCGGTGGCCAGGACCAGGGCGTCGTAGGGCACCCGGGCGCCGGAGGCGGTGTGTACGGTGCGTGCGGCGCGGTCGAGGGCCGTCACCGGGTCGCCCAGTCGCAGCCCGACCCGTCCGGGGTCGTGTTCCGGCAGCCGCAGCGCGCTCTCGTCGACGCCTTCGAAACAGGAGGAGAGGGCCACCCGGTCGTAGGCCGGGCGGTGCTCCTCGGCGAGCACCGTGATCTCCCAGCGCCGCTGGGTGTCCCGGGAGTCCAGGGCTTCGACCAGCCGGTGACCGACCATGCCGTGCCCGACGACGACGAGCCTGCGGGCGTCCGCGGTGCCGGGGTGCGGGGCGCTGCTGCCCTCCGGGGGCCGGATTCGGGTCATGGGAATCTCCTCGGAACGGTCGTGGCGGGGATGTCGCGGCGGGTGGAGGGGGCGGTCTCGGCGAAGCGGGCGGCGAGCTTCTCGACGACGCCGCGGCAGCCGCCGCAGCCGGTGGTCGCCCGCGTGGCGCCGGTCAGTTCGCGGGTGGACCGGGCGCCGTCGGCCCAGGCGGTGCGCAGCGCGCCCTTGGTGACGCTGTTGCAGCGGCACACCGTCGCGTGGTCGGGCAGGTCGGCGCCGGCCCCGTCCGCCGTGCCGGGCGGGAGGGCCCGGCCGAGCATGAGGGCGAGCCGGTCGGAGGGGGCCGGGGCGCCCTGGTCGTAGAGCTGGACGAGTCCGGCCGCCGCGTCGGGCAGGCCGAGCAGGATGGCGCCGGTGACCCGGTCGCCGTGCAGCACCAGCTTGGCGTACCGCTCCCCGGTCGGGTCCTCCAGGCGCAGCACCTCGGGGCCGCCGTCCGGGCGGTCGCCGTCCCGGGTGTCGCCGTCCGCGGTGTCCTCCACGAACGGGTCGCCGAGGCTGGCCAGTTCGACTCCGGCGGCCTTGAGCCGGGTCACCCGCGGGGTGCCCCGGTAGCGCGCGGCCGGGTCGGCACCGGTCAGCCGCGCGGCCAGGACCGCGGCCTGTTCCCAGCCGGGCTGCACCAGGCCGGGGCCGGCGTCGGCGCAGTCGCCGAGGGCGTGGACGTCCGGGTCGGAGGTGGTGAGGGTGTCGTCGACGGCGATCCCGGCCGGTCCGGCGGCCAGTCCGCAGGCCCGGGCGAGCCCGGTCTCGGCGCGGGTCCCGGTGCACAGGAGCAGTCCGGCGGCGGGCAGCACGCTGCCGTCGTCCAGGTGCAGTCCGGCTTCCGGCTCCCAGCGCACCGCGGCGGTGCCCAGCCGCTGTTCGACGCCGGTGCGCCGCAGCACGCGGCTCAGCACACGCGCGGCGGGCGCGTCCAGCTGTCGGTCCATCAGATGTCCTGCGGCGTGCACGACGGTGACCCGGACGCCGCGGGCCACCAGGGCCCGGGCCGCCTCCAGCCCGAGGACACCGCCGCCCAGCACGGCGATCCGCGAGCCGCACGCCCGGGCGCGGTCGGCCAGCCGGGTCAGGTGCCGGGCGTCGGCGAGCGTGCGCAGCGCGGTGACGCCGCGGGCCGGTACCGCCGTGTGCGTGCCGCCGTCGTCCGGTCGGGCGGTCAGCCCGGGCAGTGGGGGCAGCACCGGGCGGGCGCCGGTGGCCAGCACCAGCCGGTCGTAGCCGACCTGCCGCCCGTCGGCGGTGGTGACGGTGCGGGTGGCGCGGTCGACGGCGGTGACGGTGGTGCCGGTGGCGAGCGAGCCCGGATCGGCCGGCTCCGGCACCAGATCGGCCTCGGTGAGCGAGCCGGTCAGCAGGTTGGGCAGCAGCACCCGGTTGCAGCCGCCGACCGGTTCCGCGCCCAGCACGGTCATCCGCACCCGGCTGCGTGCCGGATCGCGGCGCAGCGTCTCCTCGTACAGCCGTGCGCCGACCATGCCGTTGCCGACGACCACCACGTCCAGCGCCCTGCTCACGCCGCTCCCTTTCCAGTCCGTGCGCTCTCCCCGTCCGCTGCGGCCGCTGCGGCCTCTCCGCATGCGCGGCCCGGGCGCGGCCCGACGCCGTCCCCGTCGGCGGGCTCCAGCCGGACGGCGCTCAGCTTGAACTCCGGCATCCGGCTGACCGGGTCCAACGCGGGGTTGGTGAGGGCGTTGGCGGCTCCGTCGCCGGGGAAGTGGAAGGGCAGGAAGACCGTGTCGGGACGCAGGGTCGGGACGCAGCGGGTGCGGGCGAGGACGGCGCCGCGCCGCGAGACGATCCGCGCGGTGTCCCCGTCGGTGAGACCGGCGCGGCGGGCCGTGTCCGGGTGCACCTCGACGTAGGGTCCGGGCCCGGCGGCGGCCAGTTCGGGCACCCGGCGGGTCTGCGCTCCGGACTGGTAGTGCTGCAACTGCCGCCCGGTGGTGGCGTACAGCGGGTGCGCGGCGTCGGGCAGTTCGGCCGCGTCCCGGTGCTCGACGGGCAGGAAGCGGGCCCGCCCGTCCGGATGTGCGAACCGGTCGAGGAAGAGACGCGGGGTGCCGACGGCGCCGGCCGGCTCCGTCGCACCGGTGGCCGGCGGTGCCGCGGGGACGGGCCAGTACACCGGCCGTTCCGCGTCCAGGAGTTCCGGCGCGGCACCCGCGTAGTCGGCTGTGCCGCCCGCCGAGGCGCGGCGCAGTTCGTCGAGGACGGTGGCCGGGTCGGTGGGGAACTCGTGTCCGGCGCGGCCCAGCCGCACCGCCAGGCCGTGCAGCACCTCCAGGTCGGTCCGCACCCCGGGCGGCGGGGGCTGGGCGGCGCGGCGGCGCAGGACGCGGCCCTCCAGATTGGTCATGGTGCCGGACTCCTCGGCCCACATGGCGACGGGCAGCACCACGTCGGCGAGTTCGGCGGTCTCCGAACGGAAGAAGTCGGCCACGACCAGCAGGTCCAGCGCGCCCAGCCGGTCGGCGACACGGCGGGCGCGCGGCGCGGAGACGACCGGGTTGGAACCCATCACCAGCAGCGCGCCGGGTCCGTCCGGGGTGCCGAGCGCGTCCAGCAGCTCCCAGGCGCTGCGTCCGGCGCCGGGCAGCGACGCCGCGGGCACGCCCCAGACCCCGGCGACGTGCGCGCGGGCCGCGGGATCCTCGATGTGCCGGTAGCCGGGCAGCTGGTCGGCCTTCTGGCCGTGCTCGCGGCCGCCCTGCCCGTTGCCCTGGCCGGTCAGGCAGCCGTAGCCGGAGCCCGGGGTGCCGGGCAGTCCGAGCGCCAGGGCCAGGTCGATCCAGGCGGAGACGGTGTCGACACCCTTGCTGTGCTGCTCGGCACCGCGTCCGGTGAGGATGTGGGCGCGCGGGGCCCTGGCCAGTGCGGCGGCGGCGCAGCGCAGGTCGGCGGCGGCCACGCCGGTCAGCCGCTCGGTGCGCTCCGGCCACCAGCGCGCCGCGGACCGCCGTACCGCCTCCCAGCCGGTGGTGCGCTCCCGGCGGTAGGCGAGGCGCCGCGGCGTGTCCAGGTGCCCTTCCACCAGTGCGATGTGCAGCAGCCCGAGCGCCAGGGCCAGGTCGGTGCCCGGCGCCGGCTGGAGGTGGATGCCGCCGCCGTCGAGCGCCGCCTGGGCCGTGGCGGTCCGGCGCGGGTCGACGACGATCAGCCGTGCCGGATCGAGGTGTCCCATCAGCGGCGGCATCGTCTCGGCGGGGTTGGCGCCGACGAGCAGCAGCGCACCGGAGTCGTCCAGGTCCGTGACCGGGAAGGGCAGTCCGCGGTCGAGTCCGAAGGCCCGGTTGCCCGCCGCGGCCGCCGACGACATGCAGAACCGGCCGTTGTAGTCGATCTGCGAGGTGCCGAGCGCGATCCGGGCGAACTTGCCGAGCGCATACGCCTTCTCGTTCGTCAGCCCGCCGCTGCCGAAGACGGCGACGGCGTCGGCACCGCGCCGCGTGCGCAGGGCGGCGAAGCGCCGGGCCACCAGGTCCAGGGCCTCGTCCCAACCGGCCGCGCGGAGCGGGCCGCCCGCGGCATCCCGGATCAGCGGGGTGGTCAGCCGGTCGGGCGAGTCCAGCAGTTGCGCGGAGGTCCAGCCCTTCTGGCAGAGGCCGCCCCGGTTGGTGGGGAACGCACGCGGGGCGACGGCCGGGCGGGGCGGCGCGGAGGGCGTGCCCGGTGCGGTGTCGGGGGCGGGCCCGGGGGTGAGGGTCATGGCGCACTGGAGGGCGCAGTACGGGCAGTGGGTCGCGGTGGCGGACCGGGGGGCGGCGGTGGTCACCTCAGGCCCCCCGTTCGGCGACGGCCGGCTGCGGCTGGGCATCCGGTTCCGGTCGGGCCGGCTGCCGCCGCGCCCCGGCCGCCGGGCCGGCGGGTCCGGCGGCGGGCCGCCGCAGGTATCCGGCCCAGGTCACCACCAGGCACAGCAGGTAGAAGGCCAGGAAGGCGCCGATCGCCGCGTCCGCGTCACCCGTGCTCCGGTACGACTGGCGGAAGGCGAGGTTGATGCCGACCCCGCCCAGGGCGCCCATCGCGCCCGAGACGGCGATGACGGCACCGGCCAGTCGGCGTCCCCGGGCCAGGGCTGCCGCCGGGTCCGCCCCGGCCTCCACCGCGCTGCGGGCGCGTGCGGCGTAGCGGGCGGGGATCATCTTGTAGGTGGCGCCGTTGCCCAGTCCGGTCAGCACGAACACCGCGGTGAAGGCGGCCACGTAGGCGGCGAACGAGTCGGCGGCCGAGGCGGCCAGCACACAGCCGGCGCCGCAGGCCAGCGCCAGGAAGGACCATGCGGTGACCCGGGCGCCGCCGAACCGGTCGGCCAGCCGGCCGCCCAGCGGCCGGGAGAGCGAGCCGAGCAGCGGGCCGAGGAAGGTCAGCGCGGCGGCCTGCGCGGGGCTCTTGCCGAACTCGTTCTGCAGCACCAGTCCGAAGCCGAAGCCGAGGCCGATGAAGGACCCGAAGGTGCCGATGTACAGCAGGGAGAGCGTCCAGCAGTGGACGTCGCGCACCGCGCTGCGGTAGGCGCCGTAGTCGGTGCGGTTGGTGGCCAGGTTGTCCATTCCCCGGCGGGCCAGCAGCGCGGCCAGCAGCAGGGCCGGGACGAACAGCAGGGGCAGCACCTCCGGATGGGCGACCCCCACAGTGGCCAGTACGGCCAGCCCCAGCAGCTGCACCGTGGCGACCCCGAGATTGCCGCCCCCGGCGTTCAGCCCCAGCGCCCAGCCCTTCTCCCGCTCGGGGAAGAAGCCGTTGATGTTGACCATGGAGGAGGCGAAGTTGCCGCCCCCCAGACCGGACACGGCCGCGCACAGCAGCAGTACCCACAGCGGCGTGTCCGGGCGGCGCACCAGTACCGCCGCCGACGCCACGGGTATCAGCAGCGCCAGCGCGGAGCACACCGTCCAGGTGCGGCCCCCGAACCTGGTGACGGCGAACCCGTAGGGCAGCCGCAACAGCGCGCCCACCAGGGACACCAGCGACACCAGCAGGAACTTCTGGTCCGGGGTCAGGGTGAAGCCGGCCTCCGGCGTCATGAACAGCACCAGTACCGACCACAGGCTCCAGACCGCGAACCCGACGTGCTCGGCGTACACGGACAGCCACAGGTTGCGCCGCGCCGTGCGCCGTCCCTCGCTCGCCCAGAAGCCCGGGTCCTCCGGCTCCCATCGGGTGATCCATCGTGCTCGCACATCGTCTCCTGTTCCGCTGGAAGGAACACCGATGCTAGGAGCGGACCGTTACCGCCTCCGGGCCGCCCCGTAACGCACACGAAAGCGAGTGCTCACGCGGGCCGCGGGGACGGTGTGAGGATCTCTCACCGCGGGCCGATGAATTCCGGCGCCGCGGCCGGTCTCTCCTGCGAGGACACCCTGGCGGACGGCCCGGTACCCCGGTCCGCCGCACCGATCGCTCAGGAGGGCGCATCATGATGCAGCCGCAGAAGATCAAGACGTTCCTCTGGTACGACGGGCAGGCCGAGGAGGCGGCGCGGTTCTACGTCTCCCTCTTCGCGGACTCCCGCATCGTGGAGGTGACCCACTACAACGACGCCGCTCCCGGGGAGACCGGCTCGGTCATGACGGTCGTCTTCGAACTGGCCGGGCAGCAGTTCGTGGCGCTCAACGGCGGACCGGAGTTCTCCTTCACCGAGGCGATCTCGCTGCAGGTGGACTGCGAGTCGCAGGACGAGGTGGACGGCCTGTGGGCGAAGCTGACCGCCGACGGGGGGCAGGAGGGGCCGTGCGGCTGGCTCAAGGACAAGTACGGCCTGTCCTGGCAGATCGTGCCACGCCGGCTGCTGGAGCTGGTCAGCTCCTCGGACCCGAAGGTGTCCGAGCCGGCCACCCGCGCCATGCTCCGGATGAAGAAGCTCGATGTGAGCACGCTGGAGGACGCCGTGCGGCAGGGATCCGCCTGAGCGGCGGGCGGCCGCTACCGGTGTGCGCCGTCCGACCCGGAATCCGCGCCCGGACCGCGCACACCCGCCCCGCGACCGGCGACAGCCGACCGTCGGTGACGGCGGCAGCCGACCGTCAGTGGAGGTTGCTGGCCGCCACCCACCGCTCGAGCACCGCACGGGCGGCGCCCGAGTCGAGCGACTCGGCGGCGCGGGCCATCCCCGCGGCGATCTGTTCGCTCAACGGGGCGCCGGTCGGGTCCAGCGCCGCCAGCGCGGCGGCGGAGTTGAGCAGCACGGCGTCCCGCACGGGGCCGCGCTCCCCCTCCAGCAGCCGGCGCGCGACATCGGCGTTGTAGGCCGCGTCGGCACCCCGCAGCGCCTCCACGGGCACCAGCTCGATCCCCACGTCACGCGGGTCGAAGGTCTCCTCCCGCACGGCGCCGTCGCGGACGATCCACACGGTGGAGGTCGCCGTCGTGGTCAGCTCGTCCAGCCCGTCGTCACCGCGGAAGACCAGTGCGGAGGAGCCGCGTGCCGCCAGCACTCCGGCGATGATCGGCGCCATCCGCGCGTCGGCGACCCCGGTCGCCTGCGCGCCGACCCGGGCCGGGTTGGTGAGCGGCCCGAGGAAGTTGAAGGGGGTGGCGACGCCCAACTCCTTGCGGGCCACGGCGACATGGCGCAGCGAGGGGTGGAACCTGACCGCGAAGCAGAAGGTGATCCCCGCCTCGTCCGCCACACCGGCGACCCGGTCGGGCGGCAGCTCCAGGTTGACGCCCAGCTTCTCCAGCACGTCCGAGGCGCCGCTGGCGCTGCTCGAGGCCCGGTTGCCGTGCTTGACGACCCTGGCGCCGGTGCCCGCGACGACGATCGCCGACATGGTGGAGATGTTGACGGTCTTCGCCCGGTCGCCGCCGGTGCCGACGATGTCGACGGTGCGGCCGGGCACCTCGATGGTGCGGGCGTGCGCGTACATCGCCTGCACGAGCCCCGAGATCTCCTCGACCGTCTCGCCCTTGGCCCGCAGCGCCACGGCGAAGCCCGCGATCTGCACGTCGCTCGCCTCGCCACGCATGATCCGGTCCATCGCCCAGGCCGTGGCGTCGGCGCTCAGGTCCTCTCCCGCCAGCAGGGCACTCAGCACGTCGGGCCAGGTACGCGCCGCCATGGTGTCGCCTCCGGCGGGGACAGCAGCGCTCATGGGGACCACTTCCTGGCAATAGGACCGACGCGTATGTGCGGGCCACCCTACCGATTCCGGGGAGCCGCCCGGTGATCCGTCCGACCTGCGGGCGGAAACCACGCGGGCGGTACCGCGGGCGCCACCCGGAACGCCGGAAGGGGCCCACGGGCGTACCCGTGGACCCCTCCGGTGTGGCGTGTCCGGTTGCGCGAACCGGTCAGTGGTGCCCGTGCCCGCTCTCGACCTCGCGGTACTCCTCGCGGGTGGGCTTGGGGATCTGTCCCGACTCCCCGAAGTAGCCCTTCGAGAGCTTGGCGCGCAGCTTCCGCCCGCGGGAGATCTTCCGCTCGACACCGTTCTCGTCGGTGCCGGGGCCGATCTCCAGGGGCTGGTACTGGTCGTGCGCGGTGAGCGAGTGCAGCTGCTCCTGGGAGAGCGGCTCGTGGATCTCCACGAACTCGCCGTGCGGCAGCCGCTTGATCGTGCCGGTCTCCCTGCCGTGCAGCACCTTCTCGCGGTCCTTGCGCTGCAGGCCCAGGCAGATCCGCCGGGTGACCCAGAAGACCAGGACCGGCAGCACGAAGAACGCCACGCGGACGAACCAGGTGATCGCGTTGATCGACAGGTGGAAGTGCGTCGCCCACAGGTCGTTGCCGCCACCGACCAGCAGCACGAAGTACCAGGCGATCCACGCCGCCCCGAACCCGGTCCGGGTCGGCGCGTTCCGCGGCCGGTCCGCGATGTGGTGCTCGCGCTTGTCGCCGGTGACCCACGCCTCGATGAACGGATACACCGCGATCGCGACGAGGACCAGCGGGAAGACGATCATCAGCGGGATGGCCACGCCGGGTACCAGCGTGTGGCCCCACAGGTTGATCTCCCAGCCGGGCATCACCCGGATCAGGCCCTCGGAGAAGCCCATGTACCAGTCGGGCTGCGCGTTGGTGGAGACCTGGTCCGGCCGGTAGGGGCCCAGCACCCAGATCGGGTTGATCGTGAAGAGCGCCGCGATGGCCGAGATCACGCCGAAGACCAGGAAGAAGAAGCCCCCCGCCTTGGCCATGTAGACCGGCAGCAGCGGCATGCCGACCACGTTGGAGTTCTTCCGGCCGGGACCCGCGAACTGGGTGTGCTTGTGGTAGAAGACCAGGATCAGGTGCGCCACCAGCAGTCCGAGCATGATGCCCGGCAGCAGCAGGATGTGGGCCGAGTAGAACCTGGCCACGAAGTCGTGCCCCGGGAACTCCCCGCCGAAGAGGAACATCGACACGTAGGTGCCGACAATCGGCGTCCCGAGGATCGCACCTTCCATAAACCGCACACCGGTGCCGGAGAGCAGATCGTCCGGGAGCGAGTAGCCGGTGAAGCCGGTGAACATGCCCAGCACGAAGAGCAGGAACCCGAAGACCCAGTTGACCTCGCGCGGCTTGCGGAACGCCCCGGTGAAGAAGACGCGCATCATGTGCACGAACATCGCCGCCAGGAAGATCAGCGCCGCCCAGTGGTGGATCTGCCGCACCAGCAGACCACCGCGCACGTCGAAGCTGATGTCCAGGGTCGAGGCGAACGCCTCGGACATCCGGACACCCTGCATCGGCGTGTACGCGCCGTGGTACTCCACCTCGTTCATCGACGGGTGGAAGAACAGCGTCAGATAGACACCGGTCAGGATGATGATGATGAAGCTGTAGAGCGCGACCTCGCCCAGCATGAAGGACCAGTGGTCCGGGAAGATCTTGCGCATGTTGGCCTTGGCGAGGCTGTAGATCCCCAGCCGTCCATCGGCCCAGTCGGCGACCCGCTCACCCGCGGGCGCCTTCTTCTTGCCCTCGGCAGCCGCGCTGCCCGGGGTATCGGTTGCAGTACTCATCCGCGCTCCCAGAAGGCCGGACCGACGGGCTCCGCGAAGTCGCCCTGCGCTTCGAGGTAGCCGTCCTTGTTGACGCTGATGTCGAGCTGCGGCAGCGGGTGGCCGGCCGGGCCGAACAGCACGCGCGCACCGTCGGACAGGTCGAAGGTCGACTGGTGGCACGGGCACAGGACGTGGTGGGTCTGCTGCTCGTAGAGGCTGACGGGGCAGCCCACGTGGGTGCAGATCTTCGAGAAGGCCACGATGCCCTCGTGCGACCAGTCCAGCTCGCGCTTGTCCTTGATGTCGCTCGGTTCCAGCCGGACGATCATCAGTGCGGCCTTGGCGATCTCCTTCTGGAACTCCTCGTCGTCCTCCTCCAGGCCCTCGGGCTTGGCGAAGGTGAGCGAGCCCACGGCGATGTCCTCCGGACGCAGCGGCTCGTTCGTGTTCTCGTTGACGAGCAGCTTGCCCTTCTTCCACGCGGTGTGCCGCAGCTTGTCCCCGGGCATCGGGCCCAGGTCGCGCAGCAGGACGACACCGGAGAGCGGCACCAGGGCGACGGCGCCGAACATCGTGTTGCGGATCAGCTTCCGGCGGCCGAGCGCGGACTCCTTGGCGCCCTGCTTGAAGTCGGAGATGACCTTCTCGCGGACCTCGGGGGTCGCGGCGACGGCGTGCCGCTCGTCGACCATCTCCTCGTCCGACATCAGCGTGCGGGCCCAGTGGACCGCTCCGGCGCCGATGCAGAAAAGGGCGACACCGAGGGTGAGGCCGAGGGAGAGGTTCAGCGCGCTGATGTGCCCGAGCGGCCAGACGTAGATGATCTTGTCGATCGGGAAGGCCACGAAGGAGGCGATGAAGCCCACCGTGGCGAGCATCGACAGGGTGAAGAGGAAGGCGACGACGCGCTCGGAGCGCTTGGCCGCCCGCTCGTCGATGTCCTGGATGCGGTGCTCGTGCGGCGGCAGTCCAGGGTCCACGAAGGGGTCGCCCTCGGCGACTTCCGCGCCGTGGGCCGGTTCCCGCTCAGCAGGCAGGTTCTCGTCTGACACGTTCTCGTCCGGTCCAGTCTCGCTACTCATGACTTCTTGGCCTTTGCGGTCCGAGCGGCGACCCAGACGGCGACAGCGATCAGCACGCCGAGACCGAAGATCCAGGCGAACATGCCCTCGGCGACCGGGCCGAACCCACCGAGCTTGAACCCGCCGGGGCTCTCCGACGTGCCGCTGTTGACCTCCTTCACGTACGCGACGATGTCCCGCTTGTCCTTCTCGGGCAGGGCACCGTCGGTGAAGGACGGCATGTTCTGGGGGCCGGTCTGCATGGCCTCGTAGAGGTGCTTGGGGTCGACATCGCCGAGGTCGGGGGCGTACTTGCCGTGGGTGAGCGCGCCGCCCTCACCGGTGAAGTTGTGGCACTGCGAACAGTTGGTGCGGAAGAGCTCCCCACCCCTGGCGATGTCGGCGCCGGCCGGGTCGTACATCTCCTTGGTGGGCCGGCTCGGGCCGGAGCCCAGCGAGGCGACGTACGCGGCGAGCTGGTTGATCTCGTCCTGGTCGTAGATCCTCTTCTTCTTGGGCACCTGGGCGCCAGGCTGCTGGGCCGGCATCCGGCCGGTGCCGACCTGGAAGTCCACCGCCGCGGCCCCGACACCGACCAGGCTGGGACCGTCGCTGGTCCCCTGGCCGCCGGTTCCGTGGCAGCTGGAGCACCCGGTGGCGTAGAGCTTCTTGCCCTCCTCGATGGCGAGGGACTGGGTCGACTCCTGCTCGGCCTTGGCCTCGCCCGCGGGAGCGAACGCGGTGTACAGCCCCCCGGTGGCCGCCAGCGCGAAGAGTAGAACGACGAGCGCCGCCAGCGGATGGCGCCGTCGTGCGGAGAGCTTTTTCACGGATTACCCCGGTGTCAGGATCTTCTCGTCGATGCTGTGTCTGTCCGTCTGTTCCGTGGTCCGCCTGCGCGGCACGGCGCGCGCGGCGGGACCGCGCCCCGGCCCGTTACCGGATCAGGTAGATCGTGGCGAAGAGGCCGATCCAGACGACATCGACGAAGTGCCAGTAGTAGGACACGACGATGGCGGCGGTGGCCTGGTGGTGCGTGAACCGCCTGGCCGCATAGGTGCGCCCCAGGACGAACAGGAAGGCGATCAGACCACCTGTCACGTGCATGCCGTGGAACCCGGTGGTCAGGTAGAACACCGATCCGTACGGACTCGAGGAGAGTGAGGTGCCCTCCTTGACCAGCTCCGTGTACTCGAAGACCTGGCCGCCGATAAAGATCGCACCCATGATGAAGGTGACGACGAACCACGCGCGGAGCTTCTTCACGTCACCGCGCTCGGCGGCGAAGACGCCGAGCTGGCAGGTGAGCGAGGAGAGCACGAGGATCGTGGTGTTCGTCGCCGCGAAGGGAAGATTCAGCTCGGAGGCATGCTCCTTCCAGTACTCGGCGCCGGTCACCGACCGAAGGGTGAAGTACATCGCGAAGAGGGCCGCGAAGAACATCAGCTCGGAACTCAGCCAGATGATGGTCCCGACGCTGGTGAGGTTCGGCCGGTTGACCGACGGGTGTGCGTGCCCGGTTTCTACTGCTGTTGCTGTCGCCACGACCGACATTATGTCGGTCGCTTATCCCGGCCTCACTTCGGGGGTGCCGTTCGGTGTGTCCGTACCGGGTGGCCGGGCTGTAACCAGGGACGACGGCCCCGGGGGCGGCTCCGGCTCCCGGGTACCGGTGCGTGCCGACCGGTGTTGACGGTGCGTCGGAGGGAGTAGCATCCGAGCGGCGCCACCGCGGAATGTGCCCGAAGCCGCCCGGTGCGTCAGCGGTTCACCCGATACGGACGCGGAGGAACGATGCAGCCGACCGCCACGGTGCTGGTCTACAGCGACAACGCCATCACCCGCGAGCAGGTGCGGCTCGCAGCGGGCCGCAGGCCCGCAACCGATGTGCCCGAGATCCGTTATGTGGAGTGCGCCACTCTGCCGGCGGTGCTCTCCACCCTGGAGGAGTTGCACGTGGACGCGTGCGTGCTGGACGGCGAGACCGCTCCGGCGGGCGGCATGGGCGTGTGCCGGCAGATCAAGGACGAGATCTTCGACTGCCCCCCGGTGCTGCTGCTGATCGGCCGGCCGCAGGACGCCTGGCTGGCGACCTGGAGCCGGGCCGAGGCCGCGGTCTCGCACCCGGTGGACCCGGTCGCGCTGGCCGACGCGCTGGCCGGACTGCTCCGGGACCGCGCCCCCAGGAGCGGCCTGGCCCGCGCCTGAGCCCCGGCAGGGCCCTTCTGCAAGGTGACGCGCCCGTGCACCCCTCGTTCGAGGGATGCACGGGCGCGTCGTTTCCGTTCTCCTCCGGAGTGGTCACCCCGAAGGCCGACGGGTCAGACCGAAGGCCGCAGCCGCGCGGCGTCCGCGGGGCCGCTGCCGACGGGCTTGGTGTTGACGGCACTGCCCGCGCGCCACTTCTTCCAGCCCAGGTTCCAGTCGCCGAAGCCGTTGCCGAAGGGCGCCATCCGGTCGCCGGCCGTGTTGACGTGCTGGACGATGTCGCCCTGCCGGACGTGGTCGAAGAACCACTTGGCATTCGAGCTGCTCATCCCGGTGCAGCCGTGGCTGGTGTTGGACACGCCCTGGGAGGCGACCGACCAGGGGGCGCCGTGCACGTACTCGCCACTGTTGGTGAGCCGGGTGGCCCAGTGGACCCCCAGGTCGTAGAAGTCCCCGGCGCCGATGCTGGCGCTGGTCATCCGGACGTAGGGCTCCTTGGTGAGGATCACCTTGATGCCGTTGCGGGTCTCGTAGCCCGACTTCCCGGTGGTCACGGGGATGGAACGGATGGTCTTTCCGTTCTTCTTGACTTTCATGACCAAGGACGAGGCATCGGTGATCGCTTCTATTCGGTCCCCGGTCCGCATCCGGACGGATTCGGTCTTCCCGCCGTAGAGACCGTCGCGCACCTTCAGCCCTTCGAGTGAAGAGCGGAGCGTGATGGAGGCGTGCGCGGGCCAGTAGGAGCGGGGCCGGTAGTGCAGCTCCTTGCTGTTCACCCAGTGCCAGGAGCCGTCCACATGAGGGATGGACTTCACCTTCAGTGCACGCTCGACGAGCTCCCGCTGCGCGGGCTTCTTGATGGCCCGGCCCAGCTTCGCCGTGAGCGGTTGCCCGACGCCATAGGTGCCGTTGTCCGGGCCCAGCTTGACGCTCAGATGCTTGGAGGCCGCCTTGGTCCGGAAGTGGACCGTGCGCCGCCCTGGAGCGCCTTCGTCGTTCTCGGTGCTGACCTTGAGGGTGTAGCGCGCATCGGCGGCCAGCGGCCCGGTGCTGCGCCAGTGCTTGCCGTCCTCGGACAGCTCACCCTGGACCACGTGGCCCGAGGCGTCGCTGGCGAAGATGTCGGTGAGGGTGTCGCCGTGCTGGGCGGTGACCTCGAGCGCCTTGTCCGGGTCGACGTCCGTGCTGTCGGCGTCGGCGTTGACGGCGACCGCGTCCGTGGCGTCGTAGGGGGTGGCGGCGAGCGAACTCCCGTCGCTGCCCCCGCTGCAGGCGGCGAGCCCCACGGAGAGGGGTGCCAGCAGCAGGGCGCAGCTGCGGACCACCCGGCGCTTGTACGTGCGGGAGACGGTGCGGGGGGTGAGGACCCCCTCGGCTATCGCGGTGTTATGGCTGTGGCTCATGTGCCCAAAATATGAAGAATCGTCATTTCGGGCCCGCTGAGTGCGTCAAACGGGTCGGCCCCCCGGAGTGTCGGGGGGCCGGTCCTTGCTCTTCGGTTGTGGCGCTGTTCCGCCGGACCGCCGAACGGCCCGTTCAGCGGCTACTGGGTGCGGCTCTCACCGTGGTAGTACTCGAACACCCAGCCGAACAGGCCGATCAGCAGCAGCGGCGCCGAGACGTAGACCAGCCACCAGCCGATGGCCACTCCCAGGAAGGCGAAGGCGCCGCCGAGGCCCAGCGCCAGCGGCTGCCAGCTCCACGGGCTGAAGAAGCCCAGCTCGCCGGCGTCGTCCGCGACATCCGCCTCCTTGTTGTCCTGCGCCCCGGTGTCCACCCGGCGCGCGGTGAACGCCAGGTAGTAGCCGATCATGATCGACAGACCGAAGGCCAGGAAGAGCCCGGTGGTGCCCACCGGCTCCTTCGACCAGAGGCCGTAGGTGATGGCGACTGCCAGCAGGAAGACCGACAGCCACAGGAACATCTTGCCCTGGATCTTCACTTCCCGGCCTCCTTGCTGCCGGCGAGCGCCTTGTCTTCCCTGCCCACGTTCTCCAGCTCGTCGAGCGCGGAGATCTCCGGGTGGTGCAGGTCGAAGGCCGGGGATTCGGAGCGGATGCGCGGCAGCGTGAGGAAGTTGTGCCGCGGGGGCGGGCAGCTCGTCGCCCACTCGAGGGAGCGGCCGTACCCCCAGGGGTCGTCGACCTCGACCTTCTCGCCGTACTTGTGCGTCTTCCACACGTTGTAGAAGAACGGCAGCATAGACATGCCGAGCAGGAACGAACTGATGGTGGAGATGGTGTTCAGCGCGGTGAAGCCGTCGGCGGCGAGGTAGTCCGCGTACCGCCGCGGCATGCCCTCGGCACCCAGCCAGTGCTGCACCAGGAAGGTGCCGTGGAAGCCGATGAACAGCGTCCAGAAGGTGATCTTCCCGAGCCGCTCGTCCAGCATCTTGCCGGTGAACTTCGGCCACCAGAAGTGGAAGCCGGCGAACATCGCGAAGACCACGGTACCGAAGACGACGTAGTGGAAGTGCGCGACGACGAAGTACGAGTCCGAGACGTGGAAGTCCATCGGCGGCGAGGCCAGGATGACACCGGTCAGACCACCGAAGGTGAAGGTGATCAGGAAGCCGATGGTCCACAGCATCGGTGTCTCGAAGGACAGCGAGCCCTTCCACATCGTGCCGATCCAGTTGAAGAACTTCACACCTGTCGGCACCGCGATCAGGAAGGTCATGAACGAGAAGAACGGCAACAGCACGCCGCCCGTCACGTACATGTGGTGCGCCCAGACGGTCACCGAGAGGCCGGCGATGGCGATGGTGGCGCCGATCAGGCCGATGTAGCCGAACATCGGCTTGCGGCTGAAGACCGGGATGACCTCGGAGACGATGCCGAAGAACGGCAACGCGATGATGTACACCTCAGGATGGCCGAAGAACCAGAAGAGGTGCTGCCACAACAGCGCTCCGCCGTTGGCGGCATCGAAGACGTGCGCCCCGAATTTGCGGTCCGCCTCCAGGGCGAACAGCGCGGCGGCCAGCACCGGGAAGGCCAGCAGCACCAGCACACCGGTGAGCAGCACGTTCCAGGTGAAGATCGGCATGCGGAACATCGTCATGCCGGGTGCGCGCATGCAGATGATCGTGGTGATGAAGTTGACCGAGCCGAGGATGGTGCCGAAGCCGGAGAGGGCCAGGCCCATGATCCACATGTCGGCGCCGACGCTCGGCGAGCGGACCGCGTCCGACAGCGGCGAGTAGGCGAACCACCCGAAGTCGGCCGCGCCCTGCGGGGTGAGGAAGCCGCCCACCGCGATCAGCGAGCCGAAGAGGTAGAGCCAGTAGGCGAACATGTTCAGCCGCGGGAAGGCCACATCGGGCGAGCCGATCTGCAGCGGCATGATCCAGTTCGCGAAGCCGGCGAACAGCGGGGTGGCGAACATCAGCAGCATGACCGTGCCATGCATGGTGAACGCCTGGTTGAACTGCTCGTTCGACATGATCTGCGTGCCCGGACGGGCCAGCTCGGCGCGCATGAGGAGCGCCATGACGCCGCCGACGCAGAAGAAGACGAACGACGTGATCAGGTACAGGCTGCCGATCTTCTTGTGGTCCGTCGTCGTCATCCAGTCGACAACGATCTGGCCGGGCCGCTTGGGCCGTCCGGAGGCTGTCGCCGGAGCTGTCGCGGCGGCGGCACCCTGGGGTTCGTTGAGGATGCTCACGGGTTATTCGTCTCCGCATTCTTGGCGCCGCCCGTGGTGGCGGTACCCGCCGGGATGTAGCCGGTCTGGCCCTTCTTCGCCAGGTCCTCCAGGTGCTTCTGGTAGCGCTCCGGGGAGACGATCTTCACGTTGAAGAGCATCCGGGAGTGGTCGACGCCGCACAGCTCGGCACACTTGCCCCGGTAGGTGCCCTCCTTGTTCGGGGTCACCTCGAAGCGGTTGACGTGGCCCGGAATGACGTCCTGCTTCATCAGGAACGGGATGGCCCAGAAGGAGTGGATGACGTCCCGGGAGGTCAGGATGAACTGGACCTTCTCGCCCTTGGGCAGCCACAGTGTGGGGCCCGGGTTCTTGGTCTGCGGGTTCACATCCGAGGGAGTGCCCGCCGTGTAGACGCCTTCGGCGCCCTTCGGGAAGCCCTTGGTCATCCGGTCCGGGATGGCGCTCAGTTCCTTGTCCAGCGCCTTGTCCGTGTTGACGTCCGTCTTGGGGTCGCCGTCCACGTCCTCGATGTAGTTGAAGCCCCAGCTCCACTGGTAACCAACGACGTTGATCACGTGGGTGGGCTTCTTCGAGGTCGCCAGAAGCTTGGTCTCGTCCCGGGCCGTGAAGTAGAACAGCACCGCGATGATGATGATCGGGACCACGGTGTACAGGGCCTCGATGGGCATGTTGTACCGGGTCTGCGGAGGAATCTCGACCTTGGACCGGGAGCGCCGGTGGAAGATGACGCTCCACAGGATCAGGCCCCACACCAGCACGCCCACGGCGAGCGCGGCCGCCCAGGAGCCCTGCCACAGGGAGAGGATCCGCGGCGCCTCGTCCGTTACCGGGGTGGGCATGCCGAGGCGGGGGAAGTCCTTTGATGTGCAACCGGTCGCGGTAGCCAGGACCAGGCCCGCTGCCGACGCCAGCTGCAGCTTCCGCCGCATCGGGCGCCGCGACGTGGGGATACCGCCCACGGCGCCCGAGGGGCGCTCGTGGGGGAGGTCGGAGCCGTTGGGACTCACGTAGCGCCTTCCCGAGAGTCTCGCCCGCGTCGGTCGGGCGCGGCCCTCTTACGTGGTCGGGCGCCGGCCCAGGCGCGGGCAGGGGTTTGGATGTTTATGCGGACCAAACCCTAGCCGACGCCATTTGGGGTCGCGCGGGGAGGGGGCGTAACGCGCCGCGTGCCACCCCGATGGGCCGGGACGCCCCCGCGAGGCCCCCGAACTGAGGCTGTACAGGCCGGTTCCCGGCCGGGAAACGGCACCGGGTACGCCGGGTACGGGTGCGGCGGTAGCGTACAAGTGTGTCCTATTTCGATGCCGCTTCCTCGCTCCCCCTCCACCCGGTCGCGCGGCAGGCGCTGCTGGCGGCGGTGGACGAGGGGTGGGCCGATCCGGCACGCCCGCACCGGGAGGGCCGGCGCGCCCGGATGCTGCTGGACGCGGCCCGCGAGACGGCAGCCGAGGCGCTGGAGTGCCGTCCGGACGAACTGCGCTTCACCGCTTCGGGTACCCAGGCCCTGCACACCGGGATCGGCGGCGCGCTCACCGGGCGGCGGCGCGCCGGGCGGCGACTGGTCGTCTCCGCGGTCGAACACTCTGCCGTGCTGCACGCGGGCGAGGCCCACGAGCGGGCGGGCGGCGAGCTGCACCGGGTGGGCGTCGACCGCACCGGGCGGGTCGACGCACAGGAGTGGGCACGGGCGCTCGGCGACGACTGCGCGCTGGCCTGTCTGCAGTCGGCCAACCACGAGGTCGGCACCGTGCAGCCGGTGGCCCGAGTGGCCGAGGTCTGTGCCGAGGCGGGCGTCCCGCTGCTGGTGGACGCGGCCCAGTCACTCCTCTGGGGGCCGGTGGAGGGGCCCTGGTCGGTGTTGACCGGCAGCGCCCACAAATGGGGAGGGCCGCCCGGGGTGGGGCTGCTCGCCGTACGCAAGGGCGTACGGTTCGCTCCGCCCGGGCCGGTGGACGAACGGGAGTACGGGGCCGCCCCCGGCTTCGGGAACATCCCCGCCGTGGTCGCGGCGGCCGCGTCGCTGCGCGCCGTACGGGCCGAGGCCGAGGCGGAGGGTGCCCGGCTGCGGGCCCTGGTGGACCGGATCCGCGCCCGGGTGCCCGGGCTGGTCCCGGACACCGAGGTCGTCGGCGACCCGGTGCGCAGACTGCCGCACCTGGTGACCTTCTCCTGTCTGTACGTGGACGGCGAGGCGCTGCTGCACGCGCTGGACGCCGCCGGGTTCTCGGTCTCCAGCGGCTCCTCCTGCACCTCCGGCACCCTGGCCCCGAGCCATGTACTGCGGGCCATGGGTGTGCTCTCGGAGGGCAACGTGCGGGTCTCGCTGCCGCCGGGGACGCCGGAGAGCGAGGTGGACCGGTTCCTCCAGGTGCTTCCCGGGGCCGTCGGGGACGTACGGGCCCAACTGGGGGCCGCACCCGCGGCCGGGGAGGCCGGGGGCGCGGCCGGTGCCGCCGGCCAGGACCGGGACGCGGCGGTGGTCGGCGACGTGGCGGGGACCGCGCCCCCGGAAGGAGCCGGCGAGATCACCGTCGACGCGCGCGGGACGCTGTGTCCACTGCCGGTGATCGAGCTGGCCAAGGCCGTGGGACGGGTGCCGGCGGGGGGCCTGGTGCGGGTGCTGGCCGACGACGAGGCCGCCCGGCTCGACATCCCGGCCTGGTGCGAGATGACCGGCCACGCCTTCGAGGGGGCGGAAGGCGTCGAGTACCGGGTGCGGCGCAGCCGGGACGGCTGAGGGGCCACGGCAGAGCTGGAGGGCCCGGCAGAGGAACGTCCCTCCTGTGACGCGAGCGGCACAGGCCCAGCGGTGGCCGTCCTCGGGCCGGTGCCCCCGCTCACGGGCACCGGGCGAGGCGGAGGGGGAAGGACGGGCGGGGCTTGTCCTACAGAAACGCCCCCGACGGGATGTAGGGCGACGGGGGCCGCAGGCCGCGGAAGCAGACGAACCCCTCCGAGCGGAGTTCCAGGCCGGCGCGCAGACCCACGTCCACCGCCCACTGCTGCTCGGCGGTGACGTCCTGCACCTCCACCTCGGTCCCCTCCGGCACCCCGTGCAGTGCCGCGGTGAGCACCCGGGTGGCGATCCGCCGGGAGGTGGCGCCCAGCAGCGCGACTCTGCTCCCGTCGGCGGTGAGATAGCAGTAGCCGCTGCCGGCCAGGTCGTCGGCGACGACCAGCCGGTGGTGGCGCATCAGGAAGTCGTGGTCGGGACCGTGCGCTCCGCCGCGCAGCCGCCGGTCCACGGAGTCGAGCAGGTCGCGTTCGCGGGGGCCGCCCTCGACGGCGGCGCCCTCGGCGCTGCCCAGACCCGCCCGGTCGACGGCGCCCCGCATCCGGATGGTGGGGTGCAGCGCGAACCCGGCCTGCCGGTAGACACGCGCGGCGGCGGGGTGGCGCGAGCAGCAGATGATGCCGCGCAGGCAGCCGCGGCCGTACTCCAGGGTGCGCCGCAGCAGGGCCCGGCCGACGCCCTCGCCCTGCGCCGCGGGGAGCACGACCAGCAGGGCGAGGCCCCAGGTGCCCTCGCGGATGTGGGACTGGGCGGCGCCGACGGCCCGGCCGCCCGCGTCCTCGGCGATCCAGCAGCCCGCGGGGTCGTGCCGGACGATGTGCAGGATCTGCGCGCGCTTGCGTGCCGCACGGTCGGCCGAGCGCGGATGGGGGGTGTCGCCCTTGAGCTCGTGCGAGGCCCCGAACGCCGCCTCGGCCAGCGTCCGTACCGTCTCGGCGTCGTCTTCGGTGTCCCTGACAGGTCGCAGCAGCATCGGAGCACGCTACGGGAGTCGCCGCGGCCGGGCGAGCGCCACCGTCGCGCCGGGCCGCCGCCCCCGCGGTTGGGGCGGGCGCCCGGGGGCCGGAGCGTTACCCGGCCCCGGCCGTCACGGCAGGGCCAGCATCCGCTCCAGGGCGAGTTTGGCGAACTTCTCCGTCTCCGCGTCGACCTCGATCCGGTTGACGACAGTGCCCTCGGCCAGCGACTCCAGGGCCCACACCAGGTGCGGCAGGTCGATGCGGTTCATGGTGGAGCAGAAGCAGACGGTGCGGTCCAGGAAGACGATCTCCTTGTCCTCGGCGGCGAAACGATTCGCCAGCCGTCGGACGAGGTTCAGCTCGGTCCCGATGGCCCACTTGGATCCGGCGGGAGCCGCCTCCAGAGTCCTGATGATGTACTCGGTGGAGCCGACCTGATCGGCCGCGCTGACGACCTCGTTCTTGCACTCCGGGTGCACCAGGACGTTGACGCCGGGAATGCGCTCGCGCACCTCGCGGACCGAGTCCAGCGAGAAGCGGCCGTGTACCGAGCAGTGGCCGCGCCACAGGATCATCCGCGCGTCGCGGAGCTGCTGCGGGGTCAGCCCGCCGTTCGGCTTGTGCGGGTTGTAGACGACGCAGTCGTCCAGCGTCATGCCCATGTCGCGGACGGCGGTGTTGCGGCCCAGGTGCTGGTCGGGCAGGAACAGCACCTTCTCGCCCTGGCCGAAGGCCCACTCCAGCGCCCGCTCGGCATTGGAGGAGGTGCAGATGGTGCCGCCGTGCCGCCCGGTGAACGCCTTGATGTCCGCAGAGGAGTTCATGTACGAGACCGGGACGGTCCGCTCGGCGATCCCGGCCTCGGTCAGCACGTCCCAGCACTCGGCGACCTGCTCGGCGGTGGCCATGTCCGCCATGGAGCAGCCGGCCGCCAGGTCGGGCAGGACGACCCGCTGCTGCGCCGAGGTGAGGATGTCGGCCGACTCGGCCATGAAGTGCACACCGCAGAAGACGATGTACTCGGCCTCGGGCCGGGCTGCCGCGTCCCGGGCCAGCTTGAAGGAGTCACCGGTCACATCGGCGAACTCGATGACCTCGTCACGCTGGTAGTGGTGGCCGAGTACGAAGACGCGGTCGCCGAGCTTCTCCTTCGCGGCGCGCGCCCGGGCCACCAGGTCCGGGTCGGAGGGGGCCGGGAGGTCGCCGGGGCACTCGACCCCGCGCTCGCTCCTGGGGTCGGCCTCGCGGCCGAGCAGCAGCAGCGCGAGCGGAGTCGGCTGCACGTCCAGCGGCTGGGCGGCACTCAACAGGACCAGCCCTTTCTGTAGCTCAGTAGCGTCGGAGGCGCCACACGGAGCCGTACCGGTCAGACGCGGGACACGCTTCCCGCGCGGCTTTCCGGTGCGGCCTCCCATCGGATTCTCGTCTAAGTGACGCTATCTATCATAACCGCTTCACGTCAGTTTGACGATGCCCATTGCGTCGATGTGACGCATTCCCACGCGCTCCGGCGATGTGCGAGCATGAAGTGACCACTCCTGGAATGAATCCGGGATGCCGCCGGTTGAGCCGACGGTAAGAGTGCAGTCCGTACAACCCGGGAGAGAAGCAGATGTCCGTTTCGGACGAGACCGCTGTAAGCGAGGGCATCATCCTGTCCGACGCCGCCGCCGCGAAGGTCAAGAGCCTGCTGGAGCAGGAAGGCCGCGACGATCTGGCGTTGCGCGTCGCTGTCCAGCCGGGCGGCTGCTCCGGCCTGCGGTACCAGCTCTTCTTCGACGAGCGCTCGCTCGACGGCGACGTGGTCAAGGACTTCGGTGGCGTCAAGGTCGTCACCGACCGGATGAGCGCCCCCTACCTCGGCGGTGCCTCCATCGACTTCGTCGACACCATCGAGAAGCAGGGCTTCACGATCGACAACCCGAACGCCACCGGCTCCTGCGCCTGCGGCGACTCGTTCAACTGAGCCACCGGCCCAAGGCGGCCGCCGAGGTCCGACACCGGGCGGCCCCGGCCGGTCACGGCCATGGCGAGGGCGGCGGACTCCCCCCACCAGGAGTCCGCCGCCCTCGCCGGTTCCGGGCGGCCGATGGTGCGCTCACTTCCTCGGCAGCTTCTCGCCGTTCCGCGCGTCCAGCACCTTGCGGTCACCCAGCTTCCTGTCGAGCTCGACCTCGACCGTCTGCCGCTTGGCGATCTTGACGCAGACCTTCTTGCCGCCCTTGCCGTCCTTGCCGTCCTTCTTCTCGCCGGCCTCGACGGAGACCCGCACCGCGGACCCCGACTCCTCGGCCTCGGCCCGGTAGGTGTCGCACACCCCGCCCCAGAAGCTCAGCTCCAGCGTGCGCCCGTGCACCTCGTACGACTCGACCGCCTGCGAAGGCTTCTTGCCCGGCCCCGTACTGCCGTCCGGCACCGGCGGGTGGCCGGAGGTCTTCGACGGCTCGAGGTACTCGGGCGACACCGCCGGATGAGTGACCTCCAGGTCCCCGCCACCCGACCGCTTGACCTGGTAGATCCACGCCGGCACCAGCAGCGGCTCGCCGTGCGAGCGCTCCAGCGCGAGCCCGAAGGACGCGCCGCCGATCCTGGTCGGCTCGTTCCCCTGGGCCCCCTCGCGGTGGCCGCCACGCGCCTGCTCGGCCTTGTTCAGCCGGTCGAGCGTCGCGGTGGCACTCTCCACCGGGTAGGCCGCGCCCTTGCGGGGCTTGCTCCAGTTCCCCTGCGCCCGGGTGACCGCGCCCTCGTCGTCCACCACGAAGGTGCTGTCCCAGCCGTGCGTCGGCAGACCCGCCACCTCGGGCGAGGCGGTCACGGTACGGGTGCCGCCGACCGGCGACCCGGCGTCCAGTGAGGCGTCCTGCATCCCGAGCGCGCGCAGCGCGGGACGCACGGCCTTCTTCGCCTCGGCGGCGGAGAGCGGCTCACCACCGGGCGCGGGGGCGGGATCGGCGTCCAGCGGTAGCGCCCCGCCGTTCTGATACGTCCACGCGCCGCCGTCGGCTCCCCGCTCGACGGTCAGCCGGGGATCCTTCCCCTTGCTGTCGCCGCCCGCCTGCCAGCGGCCCGCCTCGGCCTCGATCCCGCCCTCGATCTCGAACGCCTTCGCGAGCCGGGCCGCCTCCGCGCGGCTCACCCGGTGTCCGGGCTTGCGGACGGCGGCGGACTCGGGCCCGTCCGGCAGCTCTCCCTCGGCCCGGTAGCCGCGCGGCCCCATCGGCTCGCCCGGCGCGATGCCCTCGCCGCTGTCCTGGTCGGACGCGGTCGTGCCGTCCAGCGCCAGCTTCGGAGGGCCGCCGTCCCCGTCGGCTGCGGCGCTCTCGGAGTCCGTGCCGCCCGAGGAGGCGGAGGACGCCCAGTACGCGCCGCCCCCGCCGGCCAGCAGTACGGCGGTCGCCACGGCCGCGACGGAGAGCCGCCGCCGCCTGCTCCGGGGGGCCGGCCGGTCCTCGGTCTCGGGGGACTGGTCTGTACTCACCGAAAACTCCTTTGGCTCCGCGTCCATGGGGCCCTCCCTCGTCGCGAGGTCCTCCCGCACACCCTCCCCTCGCGCGAGGGGAGATGCGCTCCCTCATGCGAGGGGGACGTGAATGGGACGGGGAGCGGAAGCCGACGGTTCCAGGGGCCCGGCGGGCGGCTCCCCCACCTCAGTCGCCGTATTCGGACATCCCCTCCAGGAGGCGTGCGGAGCGTACCGGAACGCGCACACCGTGCAGCGGAGGCAGCGGCGCTGGGTGCAGCTCCCGCGTCCCCGCGGGCGGAACCGTCCAGTGCGGGGCCATCCGCGCGCAGTCACCGAGGAGTTGCTCCATGGACTCGTGCTCGGCGTATCCGGCCGGGAAAAGCGCTGTTTTCGGCATGGGGATCACGCTACGGATCCGATGAGCTGCCCGGAAGACCCTACTATGAGGTAGTTGTGTCCTGTTCGGCTCTGCGGGCCCAGCGGGTAGCGTGGCGCTGGCCTTCCCCTCGTGCGCTGGGCGTACGGGGGTACCCGATGTCTCTCAGGAGCAGAATTCGTCGTGCGTATCGCAGTCTGCGGCTCCATCGCAAACGACCACCTGATGACCTTCCCGGGGCGCTTCTCCGACCAACTGGTCGCCGACCAGTTGCACACGGTCTCGCTCTCCTTCCTCGTCGACGGCCTCAACATCCGCCGAGGCGGCGTCGGCGCCAACATCGCCTTCGGCATGGGACAGCTCGGTGTCCAGCCGATCCTCGTCGGTGCGGCGGGAGAGGACTTCGAGGAATACCGCGCCTGGCTCGAACGACACGGTGTGGACACCGAGTCCGTGCACATCTCCGAGGTCGCGCACACCGCACGATTCGTCTGCACCACCGACGCGGACAACAACCAGATCGGCTCGTTCTACACCGGCGCCATGACCGAGGCCCGGAACATCGAACTCCAGCACGTCGCCGACCGGGCCGGCCGGCTCGACCTCGTCCTCATCGGGGCCGACGACCCGGAGGGCATGCTGCGGCACACCGAGGAGTGCCGCGCTCGCGGCATCCCCTTCGCCGCCGACTACTCGCAGCAGATCGCGCGGATGGACGGCGACGGCATCCGCGCGCTCACCGACGGCGCCACCTACCTCTTCTCCAACGAGTACGAGAAGGAGCTGATCGAGACCAAGACGGGGTGGAGCGACGAGGAAGTCCTCCAGCGCGTGGGCACCCGCGTGACCACCCTCGGCAAGAACGGCGCCCGCATCGACCGCGCCGGCGAGGAGCCGATCGTGGTCGGCTGCGCCGAGGAGAAGCAGAAGGCCGACCCCACGGGCGTCGGCGACGCCTTCCGCGCCGGATTCCTCTCCGCGCTGGTCTGGGGCGTCGGCCTGGAGCGCGCCGCGCAGGTGGGCTGCATGCTCGCCACCCTCGTCATCGAGACGGTCGGCACCCAGGAGTACGAGCTCAAGCGCGTCCACTTCATGGAGCGCTTCACCAAGGCGTACGGCCACGACGCCGCCACCGAGGTCCAGGGCCACCTGGCCTGACGCAGCACCGCGGCCCCGCCCCCTACCGCCCCGCCGCGGGTGGTACGGGGTCGGCGGCGCGCACGGGCCCGCGGATCACTCCGGGAGGGTGGGCCGCACCAGCCCGCTCTCGTACGCGGCCACCACCAACTGGGCCCGGTCCCGGGCGCCGAGCTTGGCCATGGCGCGGTTGACATGCGTCTTGACGGTGAGCGGGCTGACGTCGAGCCGAGTCCCGATCTCGTCGTTGGACAGCCCCCCTGCCACCTGCGTCAGCACCTCGCGTTCGCGGGCGGTGAGCGCTTCGAGCCGGGCCGCACCGCGCCCCCCGGCCGCCGGGTCGTCCACGTCCACGGCGCCGCCCTGGGCCAGGAACCTGGCTATCAGCCCCTTGGTCGCCACCGGCGAGAGCAGCGCGTCCCCCTTGGCCGCCGTCCGCACCGCGGAGAGCAGCTCACCCGGCTCGGCGCCCTTGCCCAGGAACCCCGAGGCCCCGGCCCGCAGCGCGGCGACCACGTACTCGTCCACCTCGAAGGTGGTCAGGATGACGACCCGGGCCTCGGCCAGCGCCGGGTCGGCGCTGATGGCGCGGGTGGCGGCCAGCCCGTCGGTGCCGGGCATCCGGATGTCCATCAGCACCACGTCCGCACCCTGCTCGCGCACCAGCGCCACCGCCTCGGCGCCGTCCGCCGCCTCGCCCACCACTTCCATGTCGGGCTCGGAGTCCACCAGCACCCGGAAGGCGCTGCGCAGCAGCGCCTGGTCGTCGGCGAGTACGACACGGATCATGCGGGGGTCTCCTTACGGGGCGCCGTCGTCTCCAGCGGCAACCGTACGTGGACCCGGAATCCGCCGCCGGGCAGCGGCCCGGTCTCGCAGACGCCGTGCAGTGCGGCCGCCCGCTCCCGCATGCCGACGAGGCCGTGCCCGCCGGTACCGCCCGCGGCCCGCCCCGGCTCGTCGCCGTCCGCGGGGTCCGCCGCGTCGTCGCGGACGGTGTGCGTGGTGCCCGCCCCGTCGTCGACGACGACGATCTCCAACGCCTCCGCGTCCCGCTCTATCCGCACCTCGGCGTGGGCCCCGCTGCCCGCGTGCTTGTGCACGTTGGTCAGGGCCTCCTGGACGACCCGGTAGGCGGTCAGGTCCACCGCCGAGGAGAGCGGTGCTCCCCCGGCGGGCGGCGGCGCCTCCACGGCGACGGACATCCCCGCGTTGCGGAAGCCGTCCACGAGGTCGTCCAGCACCTCCAGACCGGGTGCGGGTTCGGTGGGCGCGGTGCTCTCCCCGGACTGGCGCAGCAGCCCCACGGTGGTCTGGAGCTCTGCCAGGGCGTGCCGGCTGGCGTCCCGCACGTGGGAGAGGGCCTGCTTGGCCTGGTCCGGACGCCGGTCCATGATGTGCGAGGCCACCCCCGCCTGGACATTGACCAGCGCGATGTGGTGGGCGACCACGTCGTGCAGTTCTCGGGCGATGCGCATGCGCTCCTCGGCGACGCGTCGCCTGGCCTCCTCCTCACGAGTGCGCTCGGCGCGCTCGGCCCGCTCCCGGATGGCGTCGACGAAGGCCCGCCGGTTGCGTACGGCCTCGCCGACGGCGGCGGCCAGCGCGGTCCAGGCGAAGATGCCGAGGTTCTCCTGCGCGTACCACGGCCGGGCCCCGAAGAGCATGCTCGCGCCGGTGAGCACACCGACGCTGGCCGCACCGACCTGCCAACTGGTACGGCGGTCGGTGGTGTTGCTGACGGTGTAGAGCGCGATGACGGCGGCCGAGACGAGCGGCGCCTCCGGCGCCGAACCGCCGGTGGGCCCCTCGCCCGCGGCCAGCGCGAGGACCGATATCGCCCCGGTCAGCAGCAGCACCGGCATGGGGGCACGACGGCGCAGCGCCAGTACCCCGCAGGAGAGCGCCGCCAGCAGCACCGTCTGCCCGCTGATCTCGCGTTCCGCGAACCGCGGCTGGCCGTCGGGTCCGTGCGGCTCCGTCGAGGCGCCGAGGAGGATGCAGCAGAAGGTTCCGACAGCGATGAGGGCGTCGACCGCGTGGGGATGCGCGCGGAGCCGCTCGCGGATGTCGCGGAGGGTTACAGCAGGCACCGTATGCCCTGCTCTCCTGGTGTGTGTGCCGTCGTGGTCTGCGTGCGGGTCGTGGGGCGGGCGGGGGAACGGGGCACCGGTCCGTGCGGCGCCGGTCCGGGGAGGCGCGGGTCGCGGGCTAGCCGGGGATGAGTCCGTCGTCGCCGAGCATCTTGCGCACCTCGTCCAGGTCGGCCTCGGGTGCGGGCAGGATCAGCTCGGAGGGTTCGAGCGCGTCGTCGGGCAGCGGGCTGCCCAGGCGGCGGACGGCGTCGAGCAGCGCGCGGAGCGTGCGGCGGAAGCCGGCCTCGTCTCCGCTCTCCATCTCCTCGAGCAGCTCGTCATCCAGCCGGTTCAGTTCGGCGAAGTGGCTGTCGTCCAGTCTGACCTGGCCCTCGCCCATGATCCGTACGATCATGCCGTTCTCCTCCTCAGGCTGCGCGGGGTGCCGCTGGGGCCCGGTTCACTCCTTGTTGAACCTGGGTGCGTCCTGCTGTTGGCCGTCGGCCTGGCCCTCCTGGCCCTGGCCCCCCTCGATGGCCTGCCGGTCGCCGCCGCTGCCGCCGGCCAGCTCCGCCTTCATCCGCTGCAGCTCCAGTTCCACGTCGCTGCCGCCGGAGAGGCGGTCGAGTTCGGCGGTGATGTCGTCCCTGGCCATGCCGGAGGGGTCATCCAGCGCCCCGGAGGCCAGCAGCTCGTCGATGGCGCCGGAGCGGGCCTGGAGCTGAGCCGTCTTGTCCTCGGCCCGCTGGATGGCCATGCCGACGTCGCCCATCTCCTCGGAGATGCCGGAGAACGCCTCACCGATCCGGGTCTGCGCCTGGGCGGCGGTGTAGGTGGCCTTGATGGTCTCCTTCTTGGTGCGGAAGGCGTCCACCTTGGCCTGCAGCCGCTGCGCCGCCAGGGTGAGCTTCTCCTCCTCGCCCTGCAGCGTCTGGTGCTGCCCCTCCAGATCGGTGACCTGCTGCTGGAGGGCGGACCTGCGCGAGAGCGCCTCCCGGGCCAGGTCCTCGCGGCCCAGCGCGAGCGCCTTCTTGCCCTGCTCCTCCAGCTTGGAGGACTGCCCCTGCAACTGCGTCATCTGCAGCTCCAGGCGCTTCCTGGAGGTCGCGACGTC
This sequence comes from Streptomyces sp. WMMB303, assembly GCF_029351045.1. Lineage (NCBI taxonomy): Bacteria > Bacillati > Actinomycetota > Actinomycetes > Kitasatosporales > Streptomycetaceae > Streptomyces > Streptomyces sp. WMMB303. The sequence continues at coordinate 1,647,525 of NZ_JARKIN010000001.1, forward strand.
CGCGACGCCGCGGCGCACCTTCTGCAGCAGCTCGAGCTGCTTCTGGTACGAGTAGTCGAGCGTCTCACGCGGGTCCTCGGCCCGGTCCAGGGCCTTGTTGGCCTTCGCGCGGAAGATCATCCCCATACGCTTCATGACACCGCTCATGGGCCTCGCGCGCCCCCTTCGTAACGGACTCAAACCCTCGGCAACCTACAGACCCCAGGGTACGGGGCTGTCTTCCATTACCGCACCGTTCGAGTGCGGAAACGCTCCTCCGTGAGGACGATCAGCCTCCCGCCCTCTCCGGCGCAGGGAGTAGGCACCCGTCCGCGACAGGGACCGGTGATTCCGGTCCCTACCCCTGGGGGCTGCGGCCCACTCCGCGGCACACCGTACTCTTGAGGTGTGTTCCGTAGCCGTTCGAAAGCAGGGCAAGCCGGCTCATCCCAGGTGATGGCGGCCGAGCCCCACCAGCCCCGCGACCCGCAAGCCCCCAAGGGTCGCCCCACTCCCAAGCGCAGCGAGGCGCGCGGTCCGCGCCGCCCGATGGCCTCCGGGCCGCAGAGCCGCAAGGACGCGGCCAAGCGGCAGCGCGAGGCTCGCCGGGCCGCGCTGGCCAAGCAGCGCGAGGCGCTGGCCAGCGGGGACGAGCGCCACCTGCCCGCACGCGACAAGGGCCCGGTGCGGCGCCTGGCGCGCGATTTCGTGGACTCCCGGTTCAGCGTGGCGGAGTTCTTCCTGCCGATGGCCGTGATCATCCTCGTCCTGAGCATGCTGCCCTCGCTGCAGGTCAAGAACATCTCGCTGCTGCTGTGGCTCGTGGTGATCGTGCTGATCGTCATCGACTCCATCGGCACCACGGTGCGGCTCAAGAAGCGGATCCAGGAGCGCTATCCCGACGAGAACCGCCGGGGCGCCATCGCCTACGCGCTGATGCGGACCCTGCAGATGCGCCGCATGCGCCTGCCCAAGCCGCAGGTCGCCCGCGGCGAGAAGCCCTGATCAGGCAGGAGCTGGTCGCCCGGCAGCTCGAGGAGCGGATCGCCGCGCACTTCGAGGTGGGGCGCCGGCTCCGAGTACTGGACGCCGGGCTGGGCGACGGCGCGCAGGCGCTGCGGCTGGCGCGGGCCGGTCACCAGGTCACCGGCCTGGAGTCCGATCCGGCGCGGCTCGCGGCACTGGACGCGGCGCTCGCGGAGGAGCCCGAGGGCATACGCGCCCGCTTCCGCACCCGGGCCGGCGGCGGCCAGGACACCGGGGCGCACTTCCTGCCCGGCACCTTCGACCTGGTGCTCGGCCACGACGTCCTGGGCCGGTCCCGGGACCCGGACAGCACGCTGGCCGGGCTGGCCCGGGTGCTCGACACCGGCGGGCTGCTCTCGCTCGTCCTGCCCAACGTGGCGGCCCGGGCGATGCGGCCGGCCCTGGCCGGGGACTGGACGGGCGCCCGTGCGGCGCTGGAGGCCGAGCCCGGCGAGCGCGACCGGTTTCTCCGGCTGGAGGCCCTGACCTCGTTCCTCGCCCGGATCGGAGTGCCCATGGACCGCTGGTACGGCGTGGGAGTGCTCGCGCCGGGCGACCCGGCCGCGCCCGCCGAGGCCCTGGAGGCAGAAGAGCGCGCCTGCCGCATGGACCCCTACCGAGGCGTGGCCGAGTCGCTGCACCTGTTCGGGGTGCGGGGCTGAGAACGCCGACCGTGCCGGGGCCGTCCGAGCCGTGCCGGGGCCCGCGGGCCCCGGCACACGCTGCTTCCGGTCGGCCCCCGCGGATCCGTCCACCGGCCGGGGGCTCCGGCGTGCGCGGCCTCCCCCGGCTCCCTCGGGGACGGCCGCCCGTCAGCCGGCGGCGGGCCGGAACTCGGGGGGCTCGCGCAGCTCGATGTCGCCCGGCTCGATGCCCTGTTCCCGGGCGAGGTGGGCGAGGGTCTCGGAGCGGGCCTGCTCCGGGGCCTGGGTGTCGATGAAGGCCCCCAGCCATTCCCCCGTCCGCCGGTTGTAGGCGAGCTGCCGGGCGGCCGCGGCGCTGCTGATGGTGCCCGTCTCCTCGACCGTGAAGTCGGTGCCGATGGCCGCCTTGGCCACGTGGGCCGCGCAGACGTCCATGAAGCGGGGGCTGGGGCGCTCGTCACCCCCGTGGAAGAAGGCCTCGACCGCGTCGGGGCCGCGAACCGACCGTTCGGCGAAGATCCCGGCCTTCTTCAGCGTCGCCAATGTCCGCTCCACCTTCTCGGCCGGGCCCCGCAGCACCACGTAAACCGCACCTCGTACGTCCATGCGCACCGAGGGTAGCGGCTGTCGGACACCGCCGAATACCAGTTGCCGGCCGGACCGCAGCGCGAAACCCCGGCCGGGAGCGCGGCGGGCTCCGTGGTGCGCGGGGGCGCCGCCCGCGTCACCCGTCGGCGGCGTCCCCGGTGTCCGCCTCCGAAGCCGAACGCAGGCTCATCGGCCCGTAGACGGTGCTGCCGTCCTCCTGGAGCGTCACCTGATCGGTACCGCCCTCCAGCAGTTCCCGCCACACCTCGCCGATCCACGACTCGGCGTCCGACTGGGTGGGGAACTCCTCCGGCTCCACGGCCGGTTCGGTCTCCGTGCCGTCGGCCTTCTCGAACCGCCACGTCCACGCCATCAGTGCCTCCGTAAGATCGCCGGTTGCTCCCGGAAGCGTAGTCCCCCGTGCGCACGCGACGGCAGGTCACGAGACGATCGGAGGGTGGAACTCACTCTGCTCGGCACCGGCGGTCCCGCCGGCCTCCCGCTGCCCGACTGCCCCTGCGCCCGCTGCGCCGCCGCCACCGGCAGCGAGGCACGGGCGGCGACGGCGGTACTGGTGGACAGCACCCTGCTGCTCGATCTGACCCCGGGACCGGCGTTCGCCGCGGCGCGGGCCGGGCGGTCGCTCAGCGGGGTGCGACAGGTGCTGCTGACCCATCCGCACGACGGCCCGGCCCCGGAGGTGCCCGCCGGGCTGCCGGCCCCCGTCCGGCTGCCGGACCGCCAGGAGCTGGCGCTGATCAGCGGGCACCGGGTGCGGGCCCTGGCGCTGGACTCGCCCGGCACCGGCTATCTGGTCACCGGCCCCGACGGGGAGCGGCTGCTCCACCTGCCGCCGGGCGCCGCCCCCGCGGGGGTGGGAGGCGGCGCCGGGCACGGCGGTCTCTGCGACACGGTGCTGATGGACGTCGCCGGGCGGCCCGACGCGCTGGCCGGGCTGCGGGAGGCGGGCCTGGTCGGCGCGGGCACCGATGTCGTCGCCGTCCACCTGGGGCACGCGGTGCCGCCGGGCGCGGAGCTGCACCGGCGGCTGGCCGCCGCCGGAGCCCGGGCCGTGCCGGACGGTACGACGCTCACCGCCGGCGCGTACCACGGCGGAGCGGACGGCCCGGAGGTCCCGCGCCGGACACTCGTGCTGGGCGGAGCCAGGTCGGGCAAGTCCGTGGAGGCCGAGCGGCGGCTGGCGGCGTTCCCCGGGGTGGTGTACGTGGCGACGAGCGGTACCCGCGACGGCGACCCCGAGTGGGCGGCGCGGGTGGCCGAGCACCGCGAGCGGCGCCCCGCCTCGTGGCGCACCGAGGAGACCTGCGACCTGGTACCGCTGTTGGAGCGGGAAGGGCCGCCGCTGCTGATCGACTGCCTGGCGCTGTGGCTGACCCACACCATGGACGAGGTGGAGGCGTGGGACGACACCCGCTGGGCGCGGGGCGGTGCCGCCGAACTGTCCGCGCGGGTGCACACGCTGCTGGAAGCCGTACGCCGCACCCCGCGGCTGCTGGTGGCGGTCAGCAACGAGGTGGGGTCCGGGGTGGTGCCGGCGACCCCGGCCGGCCGCCGGTTCCGCGACGAACTGGGCAGGCTGAACGCGCGGTTCGGCGAGGAGTGCGAGCACGTGCTGCTGACGGTCGCCGGAGTGGCGCTGCCGCTGCGGTGAGGGGCCGGGACCGGCCGACGGCGCCGGCCCCCGCTCTCCACACTCCGCTGAACTGCCGTACGGGGGCTGCTGAAGCCGCCGTGCCACTCACGTACGCTCGGCGAGCATGAGCGAGCGCAGCCTGGATCTGGACGACTTCTCCGACCTCATCGAACGGCCGCACGGCGGCCTGCGCCGGGAGGCCGAGGAACGGCGGGCGCTGACCGGGCTGCCCCCGCGGGCCCTGGGGCGGCTGGAGGACGTGGCCGAATGGCTCGGCTCCGCGCAGGCCCGGGTACCGGTGCGGCCGGTCGTCCGACCGCGCCTGGTGGTCTTCGCCGGGGACCACGGCATCGCCGAACTCGGCGTCTCCACCCGGCAGCCGGGCACCGCCGCCGAGCTGGTCCGCGAACTGCTGGACGGCGCCTCCCCCGCGGGCATCCTCGCGCGGCAGTTCGAGGTGCCGGTGCGGGTGGTCGACATGGCGCTCGACTGCGACCCCGGGACGCTGCCCGCCGAGGTGACCCGGCACCGGGTGCGCCGCTCGTCGGGACGCCTGGACACCGAGGACGCGCTGACCCCCGAAGAGGCCGAGGAGGCGTTCCGCGCGGGGATGTCGCTCGCGGACGAGGAAGCCGACGCCGGGACCGACCTGGTGGTGCTCGGCGACCTGAGCGTCGGCGGCACCACTGCGGCCGGAACACTGATCGCCGCGCTGTGCGGCACCGACGCGTCGGTGGTCACCGGACGCGGCGGGGGCGGTATCGACGATCTGACCTGGATGCGCAAGTGCGCCGCCGTGCGGGACGGGCTGCGCCGGGCCCGGCCGGTGCTGGGCGACCAGCTCCAGCTGCTGGCGGCGGTCGGCGGCGCCGACCTGACGGCGATGACGGGCTTCCTGCTGCAGTCCGCGGTACGGCACACCCCGGTGGTGCTCGACGGTGTCGTCTCCGCGGCGTGTGCGCTGGTCGGCCAGCGGGTGGCGTTCCGGGCCCCGGACTGGTGGCTGGCGGGCCAGGCGGGCAGCGAACCGGCACAGGCCAAGGCCCTGGACCGGCTGGCCGCCGACCCGCTGCTGGAGCAGGGCGTCGAGCTGGGCGGCGGCACCGGTGCGCTGCTGGCGCTGCCACTGGTGCGGGCGGCGGCGGCACTGGCCGCCGAACTCCCCGTGCGGGAGAGCCCGGTGGCGGACCCGGAGAAGCCGGACGCGGACCCGGACGCGGAGCGGACCGGCGGGGCGGAGGCCCTGGACGCCACCTGAGCACCGGCGGGTGCCGGGCAGCAGGCCGAGGCGGCGCCGCGTCCTCGGCCCGTGCGCGGCCCGCTCACTCCGGCGGATGCCCTCCGCCCGGCCCCGGGGCCGGGCGGAGGGCACGGGTAGCCTGCTCGGCCATGGACGCCTCCTCCCCCGCCGGTACTCCCGCCGGCACCGCTCGGGCCTCCGCGGCCGAGGGACTGCGGTTCGCCTTCGGCACGTTGACCGTGCTGCCGGTGCGGGTCGCCCGCTGGGACCGGCCGGCCGCCCGCGCGGGCATGGTGTGCGCCCCCGCGGTCGGGCTGGTGGTGGGGGGCCTCGCCGCCGCGGCGGGGGCCGCACTGCTGCTGGGCGGCGCCTCCGCACTGCTGGCCGGGATCGCGAGCACGGCGGTGCCGGCCGTGCTGACCCGGGGACTGCACCTGGACGGGCTGGCCGATGTCGCCGACGGACTGGGCAGCGGGAAGCCCGCCGAGGCGGCACTGCGGGTGATGAAGCAGTCCGACATCGGACCCTTCGGCGTGGTCACCCTGGTGTTCGTGCTGCTCGCGCAGGTGGCCGCGCTCGCCGAGCTGTACGCCCGGGGGTGGGCCGCCGGTGCGGCCGGTGCGGTGGCCGCCGCCGTCGCCGCCCGCGGCGCGCTGACCCTCGCCGCCCGCCGGGGCGTACCCGCCGCACGGCCCGAGGGGCTGGGGGCCGCCGTCGCGCAGTCCGTGCCGCGGGCGGCGGCGCTGATCGCGGCGGGCTGCTGCGCCGTGCTGTCGGCCGGGTACGCCTGGCCGGCGGGCCGCACCGCCGCCGCGGCGGCAGCGGCCGGTACGGTCCTTGGGCTGTGCGCCGCCGAGCTGCTGCTGCGGCACTGCGTACGGCGGTTCGGGGGCGTGACGGGGGACGTCTTCGGCGGGGTGGCCGAGGCGGCGGCGAGCTGCACGCTGATGGTGGCGGTCCTGCTGTGAACGCCACGGCCCGCCCCTGACGGGCCGGAAGGTGGCAGGAGGACCTGCGACGGGAAGAAGAGGGCGGGCATACCATGCCCGGAGCGTCCGAAACCGGAGGCGCTTCCCACTCCGGAGCCCTGTCCAGGAAGAAGGTCTTTCCCACGTGTCTGCACTGACTCTCAGCACCTCGTCCGCTGCGACGCTGCGCGCGGACGCTGTCGTCATCGGTGTCGCAAAGGGCGGCTCCTCCGGCAAGGCCCGCCGGGCGGGCGGTCCAGCCGTCGTCCTCACCCCCGGCGCGGAAGCCGTGGACAAGGCGTACGGCGGGAAGCTGGCCGCGACGCTCGAGACACTCGGCGCCGGCGGCGGCGAGGGCGAGGTCACCAAGCTCCCGGCTCCGGCGAGCGGGGTGAAGGCCCCGCTGGTGCTCGCGGTCGGCCTGGGCGACGCCCCCGGCGAGCAGGAGACGTACGGCACCGAGGCGCTGCGCCGGGCGGCGGGGGCCGCGGCGCGCGCGCTGGCCGGCAGCCGGAAGGCCGGGTTCGCGCTGCCGCTGGAGGACGCCGAGGCGGTGGCTGCGGTCGCCGAGGGCGCGCTGCTGGGCGCCTACTCCTTCACCGCGTACCGGGGCAAGGGCAGCGAGTCCGCGGACGGCAAGGACGCCTCGGCGCCGCTGGCGGAGGTCGCGCTGCTCGGCGGCAAGCCGCGGGACAAGGCCCACAAGGCGGCCGTCGACCGGGCCCTGGTCGTCGCCGAGGAGGTGCACCGCGCCCGTGACCTGATCAACACCCCGGCCAACGGGCTGGACCCGAAGGCGTTCGCCGCCGAGGCCCGCGCCGCGGCCAAGGCGCACGGACTCACCTTCGAGGTGCTGGACGAGAAGGCGCTGACCAAGGGCGGCTACGGCGGCATCCTGGGAGTCGGCAACGGCTCCTCGCAGCCGCCGCGGCTGGTGCGGATCGGCTGGTCGCACCCGAAGGCGAAGACGTCCCTTGCGCTGGTCGGCAAGGGCATCACCTACGACTCGGGCGGCATCTCGCTCAAGCCGGCCGGCCACAACGAGACGATGAAGTGCGACATGAGCGGCGCCGCCGCCGTCTTCGCCGCGGTCGTCGCCGCCGCCCGGCTGGGGCTGCGGGCGAATGTGACCGGGTGGCTGGCGCTCGCGGAGAACATGCCGTCCGGCTCGGCCACCCGTCCGGGTGATGTGCTGACCATGTACAGCGGCAAGACCGTGGAGGTGCTCAACACCGACGCCGAGGGCCGGCTGGTGCTGGCGGACGCGCTGACCCGGGCCGGCGAGGAGGCGCCGGACGCGATCGTGGACGTGGCCACCCTGACCGGCGCGATGGTGCTGGCGCTGGGCAACCGGACCTTCGGGATCATGGCGAACGACGACGGGTTCCGCGGCGCCGTGCACGAGTCGGCCGAGGAGGCGGGCGAGGCCGCCTGGCCGATGCCGCTGCCCGGGTACCTGCGCAAGAGCATGGACTCACCCGTCGCCGACCTCGCCAACATCGGCGAGCGGATGGGCGGCGGACTGCTGGCCGGGGTCTTCCTGAAGGAGTTCGTCCCCGAGGACACCCGCTGGGCGCACCTGGACATCGCCGGCCCGGCCTTCAACGAGTCCGGCCCCTTCGGCTACACGCCCAAGGGCGGCACGGGCTCGGCCGTCCGCACGCTGGTCCGGCTCGTGGAGCGCACCGCGGAGAGCGGTCTGGACTGAACCACGCGGCGGGTGCGGGTCCACCGGGCCCCGCGCACCCGGCGCGGCCCCGGCCGCCCATCGGCGCCGGTGGGCGGCCGGGGCCGCACGCCCGGGCCCGGTTTTCCCGGGTAGCGGGGGCCCGCGTCCCGGTTTCCGGCAACAGGTGCGAAGATGGATGACCGGCAGGACAGGGCCCCGCACGGCTTGACAGAAGCCGACACGACAAGGGCCGAGCAGACACACAGCGGCCGAACCTCAAGCCGCCCGGTCACAGGAGACCGGCTACGGCGTACCCATGCATGGAGGACGTGACGTGGCGAACGACGCCAGCACCGTTTTCGACCTAGTGATCCTCGGGGGCGGCAGCGGCGGTTATGCCGCCGCCCTTCGCGCCGCGCAGCTCGGTCTCGACGTCGCCCTGATCGAGAAGGACAAGCTGGGCGGTACCTGCCTGCACCGGGGCTGCATCCCGACCAAGGCGCTGCTGCACGCGGGCGAGGTGGCCGACCAGTCCCGCGAGAGCGCCGAGTTCGGCGTCAAGACCTCGTTCGAGGGCATCGACATGGCCGGTGTCCACAAGTACAAGGACGGCGTGATCTCCGGCCTCTACAAGGGCCTGCAGGGGCTGGTCGCCTCCCGCAAGGTCACCTACGTGGAGGGCGCCGGCCACCTCTCCTCGCCGACCTCGGTCGACGTCAACGGCCAGCGCTACGAGGGCCGCCACATCCTGCTGGCGACCGGTTCGGTGCCGAAGTCGCTGCCGGGTCTGACCATCGACCACGAGCGCATCATCAGCTCCGACGACGCGCTGGTCATGGACCGGGTCCCGAAGTCCGCGATCATCCTGGGCGGCGGCGTCATCGGCGTCGAGTTCGCCTCGGCGTGGAAGTCCTTCGGCGCGGACGTCACCGTCGTCGAGGGCCTCAAGCACCTGGTGCCGGCCGAGGACGAGAACAGCTCCAAGCTCCTGGAGCGCGCCTTCCGCAAGCGCGGCATCAAGTTCAACCTGGGCACCTTCTTCGACAAGGCCGAGTACACCGACGGCGGCGTCAAGGTCACCCTGGCCGACGGCAAGGAGTTCGAGGCCGAGGTGCTGCTGGTCGCCATCGGCCGCGGCCCGGTCTCCGAGGGCCTGGGCTACGAGGAGGCCGGGGTCGCCGTGGACCGCGGCTTCGTGACGGTCGACGAGTACTGCCGCACCGGCGTCCCGACGATCTCCGCCGTCGGCGACCTGATCCCCACCCTGCAGCTCGCACACGTGGGCTTCGCCGAGGGCATCCTGGTCGCGGAGCGGCTGGCGGGCCTGAACCCGGTTCCGGTGGACTACGCCGGGGTACCGCGCGTGACCTACTGCAACCCGGAGGTGGCCTCGGTCGGCCTCACCGAGGAGCAGGCCAAGGAGCGGTACGGTGCCGACAAGGTCGTCACGCTCAAGTACAACCTCGCGGGCAACGGCAAGAGCAAGATCCTCAAGACGGCAGGCGAGGTGAAGCTCGTCCAGGAGCGCGACGGTGCCGTGGTCGGCGTCCACATGGTCGGTGACCGCATGGGTGAGCAGGTGGCCGAGGCCCAGCTCATCTACAACTGGGAGGCGCTGCCCGCCGAGGTGGCCCAGCTCGTCCACGCCCACCCGACGCAGACCGAGGCGCTCGGCGAGGCCCACCTGGCGCTGGCCGGCAAGCCGCTGCACTCCCACGACTGACCGCCGAGTTCGAGTCAGGGCGCGACCCATCCGCACAGCTTTGTAAGGAGCAACAGGAACCATGGCGGTTTCCGTAACCCTGCCGGCGCTCGGCGAGAGCGTGACCGAGGGCACCGTCACCCGATGGCTGAAGGCCGAGGGTGAGCACATCGAGGCCGACGAGCCGCTGCTCGAGGTCTCCACCGACAAGGTCGACACCGAGATCCCGGCCCCCGCGTCCGGAACCATCTCCTCCATCAAGGTCGCCGAGGACGAGACGGTGGAGGTCGGCGCCGAGCTGGCCGTCATCGACGACGGCTCCGGCGCACCGGCCGCGGCGCCGGCGGCCGAGGAGCCCGCCGCCGCACCGGCGGCCGAGCCCGAGCAGCCCGCGGCGCCGGCCCAGCCCGAGCCCGCCGCGGCCCCCACCGCCGGGGGCGGCGCCGAGGGCACCGACGTGGTGCTGCCCGCCCTGGGCGAGTCCGTCACCGAGGGCACCGTCACCCGCTGGCTGAAGCAGGTCGGTGACGAGGTCGAGGCCGACGAGCCGCTGCTCGAGGTCTCCACCGACAAGGTCGACACCGAGATCCCGGCCCCCACCGCCGGTACTCTGCTGGAGATCAGCGTCGGCGAGGACGAGACGGCGGAGGTCGGCGCCAAGCTGGCCGTCATCGGTGCAGCCGGTGCCGCGGCGCCGGCACCGGCCGAGCAGGCTCCGGCGGCCCCCGCGGAGCCCACCCCGGCCCCGCAGGCCCCCGCTGCCGCTCCGGCGCAGCCCGCGGCGCCGCAGACGCCTCCGGAGCCCTCGCAGGCCCAGCCCGCCCCGGCGCAGCCCGCACAGCCGGCCCCGCAGGCCCAACCCGCCCCGGCGGCTCCCGCTCCGGCTGCGGCCCCCGCCCCGGCCGCGCAGGCCCCGGCCGCACCCGCCCCGGCTCCGGCTCCGGAGAGCGACGGCGCCTACGTGACGCCGCTGGTCCGCAAGCTGGCCGCCGAGCAGGGCGTCGACCTCTCCGCGGTGCGCGGCAGCGGCGTCGGCGGCCGGATCCGCAAGCAGGACGTCATCGAGGCAGCCGAGGCCAAGAAGGCGCAGGCCCCGGCCGCGGCGCCCGCCGCCGCTTCGGCCGCCCCGAAGTCGCCGAAGCTGGAGCCGTCGCCGCTGCGCGGTCAGACGGTGAAGATGCCGCGGATCCGCAAGCTCATCGCGGACAACATGATGAAGGCGCTGCACAGCCAGGCGCAGCTCTCCACCGTCGTCGAGGTGGACGTCACCCGGGTCATGCAGCTCCGGGCCCGGGCGAAGGACTCCTTCGCGGCACGCGAGGGCGTCAAGCTCTCGCCGATGCCGTTCTTCGTGCAGGCGGCGGCCGAGGCGCTGAAGGCGCACCCGTCCGTCAACGCGCGGCTGAACGACGACGGCACCATCACCTACCACGACGTGGAGAACATCGGCGTCGCGGTGGACTCGGAGAAGGGCCTGATGGTCCCGGTCATCAAGGAGGCCGGGAACCTCAACCTGGCGGGCATCGCCCGCAAGACCGCCGATCTGGCCAAGAAGGTCCGCGAGGGCGGGCTGGGCCCGGACGACATGTCCGGCGGCACGTTCACGATCAGCAACACCGGTTCGCGGGGCGCGCTCTTCGACACCATCATCGTGAACTACCCGCAGGTCGCCGAGCTGGGCATCGGTGCCACCGTGCGCCGCCCGATGGTGATCAACCACCCGGACCTGGGCGAGACCATCGCGATCCGCGACATGGTCTACCTGACCCTGTCCTACGACCACCAGCTCGTGGACGGCGCCGACGCCGCCCGCTACCTCAACGACGTCAAGGCCCGCCTGGAGGCCGGCGAGTTCGAGGGCGAGCTGGGGCTGTAGCCCGCGGTCGCCGCGTACCGAAGGTGCCCCCGCCACGGTTGTGGCGGGGGCACCTTTCGTGGCCGGCGCCGTACTGGACGGCCCACCGGGCGACGCGGCCGGTGCGGCCTCTGCACGCCGGACATTCCGCGGTCCTGCCTGTCCGCCGCGGTGCCGGTCGGCGGACCGGTCTGCGACGCCGGAGCAGTCGCGTGACGGATACCTCACCGTACGCAGTGGCACTGCGTGCCCGGTCACGCCGTATCGTCGAGGGGCCCACCACCTCGTTGCGAGGAGCATCTTCATGACCCCGCCCGTCGTCCAGTCGCTGCGCGAGCAGATCCGCGAGCATCTCGTGGAGGGGATCGTCAGCGGGCGGTGGAAGCCCGGCGAGCGGATCGTGGAGCGGCGGATCGCGGTGGAGCTGGAGGTCAGCCAGACGCCGGTGCGGGAGGCGCTGCGGGAGCTGGAGGCGCTGCGGCTGATCGAGTCGGCACCGAACAAGGGCGTGCGGGTGCGCGAGCTGTCGGCGGCGGACCTGGAGGAGATCTACCCGGTGCGGGCCGGGCTGGAGCAGATCGCCGCCGAGTTGGCGGTGCCCCGGCTGGCCGGGGACGTGTCCGCGCTGCGGCCCCATGTGGAGGCGCTGTACGAGGCGGACCGGCTCGGGGACGGGGAGGCCCAGGTGCGGCACACGGTGGCCTTCCACCGGGAGCTGGTGCGTGCCGCGGGCAACAGTGTGCTGCTGCACACCTGGGAGGGGCTGGGGATCGAGGTGTGGACGGCGCTGTCGATCCGCTGGCTCGGCACGGTGCAGGAGTCGTACGCGGAGGAGCACGAGGCGGTCATGGCGGCCATCGAGCGCCGCGACCCGCAGATCGGCGCGCTGGTCAAGGAGCACGTGCTGGGCTGCGCGCCCGCTCCGCGGGACTGAGGGGCAGTCTGGCATTCGGTGCCGAATTTCGGGGCACGGAATGCCATTTTCGGTCTGCGGGCAGGTTTTCCCTTCAGAACCTTTGATCGATCATCGATCAGAGGCGTACAGTCCCTTCGTTGGGTTCCCCTGTCCTGCCCGTCAGGGTCCACGACCCACCCGCACAACCGCCCTCCCGACCCCGTTTGGAGGGGCCTACACGTCCGGAAGGTGGCCACCATGCCCGATCCCGTACGCCCGTGTCCGAGCGAGCTGGACCAGCTCCCGGACCGTGATCCGCAGGAGACCGGCGAGTGGCGCGAGTCGCTCGACGCCGTCGCGGCACACGCGGGCGACGAACGAGCCGCGTACCTGGTGCGTCGTACCGTCGAGCACGCCCGGAACAGCGGCCTGGCCGTACCGGCGCTGCTGGAGACGGAGTACGTCAACACGATCCCGACCTCGGCCGAGCCCGCCTTTCCGGGCGACGAGGCGATGGAGTCCCGCATCACGGCGTGGAACCGCTGGAACGCGGCGGCCATGGTCACCCGCGGCAGCCGCCAGGGGCTCGGCGGCCACATAGCCACCTTCGCCTCGGCCGCCTGGCTCTACGAGACCGGCTTCCAGCACTTCTTCCGCGGGAAGGAGGGCGCGGACGGTTCCGGCGACCAGCTCTATGTCCAGGGGCACGCCTCCCCCGGCGTCTACGCCCGCGCCTTCCTCGACGGACGGCTCACCGAGGCGCATCTGGACCGCTTCCGGCAGGAGGCCGGCGGCGAGGGCCTGCCCTCGTACCCGCACCCGCGGCGGCTGCCCTGGCTGTGGGAGTTCCCCACCGTCTCCATGGGCCTGGGCCCGATCTCGGCGATCTACCAGGCGCGGTTCAACCGCTATCTGACCCACCGCGGCATCAAGGACACCGCCGGATCGCACGTGTGGGCCTTCCTCGGCGACGGCGAGATGGACGAGCCGGAGTCGACGGCGGCGCTGGCCCTGGCCGGGCGCGAGCAGCTGGACAACCTCACCTTCGTGATCAACTGCAACCTCCAGCGCCTCGACGGACCGGTGCGGGCCAACTTCAAGATCGTGCAGGAGCTGGAGACCCAGTTCCGCGCGGCCGGGTGGAACGTCGTCAAGTCGCTGTGGGGCAGCGCCTGGGACGAGGTCTTCGCACTGGACACCACCGGTGCGCTGACCCGGCGGCTGCGCGAGGTGCCGGACGCGCAGTTCCAGACCTATGCCACCCGCGACGCGGCCTACATCCGCGAGCACTTCTTCGGCGCCTCCCCCGCGCTCGCCGAACTCGGCAGGCTGCTGACCGACGACAAGATCACCGAGCTGTTCACCGCCTCCCGCGCCGGCCACGAGCCTCGCAAGGTGTACGCGGCCTACAAGGCGGCCGTCGAGCACAAGGGCGCGCCGACGGTGATCCTGGCGCAGACGGTCAAGGGCTGGACGCTGGGCCCGGGCTTCGAGTCCCGCAACGCCAACCACCAGATGAAGAAGCTCACGGGCAAGGAGTTCCGCGCCATGCGGGACCTGCTGGAGCTGCCGATTCCGGACAGCAAGCTGGACGACGAGCTGGTGCCGTACGTCCACCCGGGTGCCGACTCCCCCGAGGTGCGCTACCTCCAGGAGCGGCGCGCCGAGCTGGGCGGCCCGGCCCCGGCCCGCAAGGTGCACCCCGTCGGCCTGCCCGCGCCCGCCGACAAACCCTTCGACGTGCTCAAGAAGGGCTCCGGCTCGCAGGAGATCGCCACCACGATGGCGTTCGTGCGGCTGGTCAAGGACCTGATGCGGGACAAGGAGACCGGGAAGCGCTGGGTACCGATCGTGCCCGACGAGGCCCGCACCTTCGGCATGGAGTCGCTGTTCCCGTCGGCCGGCATCTACTCGCCGCTCGGTCAGAACTACGACCCGGTCGATCGCGACCAGCTGCTGTACTACAAGGAAGCCAAGGAAGGCCAGATCCTCAACGAGGGGATCACGGAGGCCGGTTCGCTGGCGGACTTCACCGCGGCCGCCACGTCGTACGCCACCCACGGCGAACCGATGATCCCGTTCTACATCTTCTACTCGATGTTCGGGTTCCAGCGCACCGCGGACCAGTTCTGGGCGCTGGCCGACCAGCTCGGCCGCGGGTTCGTCATCGGCGCCACCGCGGGCCGCACCACGATGACCGGTGAGGGGCTCCAGCACGCCGACGGCCACTCGCACCTGCTGGCCTCCACCAATCCGGCGGTCGTCTCCTACGATCCGGCGTTCGCCTACGAGGTCGGCGCCATCGTCAAGGACGGCCTGCGCCGGATGTACGGTCCGGACGCGGCGGCGCAAGAGGACGTCTTCTACTACCTGACGGTCTACAACGAGACCAAGGTGCAGCCGCCCATGCCCGCGGGCGAGGGCGTCGAGGAGGGCATCCTCAAGGGCCTGTACCGCTTCCAGGAGGCGGAGGGCGCCGCCGACGACGCGCCGCGCATCCAGCTCCTGGCCTCCGGTACGGCGATCCACTGGGTGCTGGAGGCGCAGCGGATCCTCGCCGAGGAGTGGGGCGTGGCGGCCGACGTGTGGTCGGCGCCGTCCTGGACGGAGCTGCGGCGCGAGGCCATGGAGTGCGACGCCGCGGCGCTGCGCGGCGAGGAGCGGGTGCCGTACGTGACCCGTGCGCTGGAGGGCGCTCCCGGTCCGGTGCTGGCGGTCAGCGACTGGATGCGGGCCGTGCCCGACCAGATCAGCCAGTGGGTGGAGCAGGACTGGGCCTCGCTGGGCACGGACGGGTTCGGGCTCTCCGACACCCGGGAGGCAGCGCGCCGCTACTTCGGGGTGGACGCCGAGTCGGTCGTCGTCGCCGCGCTGTCCCGGCTCGCGCGGCGGAGCGAGGTCAAGGCGGAGGACGTCCGCCGCGCCGCCGAGAAGTACGGCCTGGCCTGACACAGCCGCGGCGTCCCGCGCGGCTCGGAAGAGCCCGGTGGGGGACGCCGCGGAAGAGCACAGCGGAAGCATGCGAAGGCCCTGCCCCCCGGTGATCCACCTGCGGGGCAGGGCCTTCGCGCTGCTCCGGTGCGCGGCGACCGGTCGGTACCGGGCATGAGCCACCGGTCACCGGTCACCGCGCGATCCGGTCACTCCGGTTCGGGGTGCTTGCGCAGTCGGAGAATGGCGGCTACCAGGCCGCCCCAGACGATGAGGATGGCCACGGCCATCATCACGATGGCTCCGGTCGACATCAGCGCACCTCCTCACTGTCGGCGGTCTCGGCCTCTCCCGCACCGGGTGCCCCGCGCCAGGGGATGAGCGAGATCAGCACCCCCACCAGCAGCGCGCCGGCGGCGACGCCCCATCCGGCCCAGGCGAGGAAGGAGAGGGGGTATCCGGCGTAGTTCTCGTCGAGCTCCTTGCGGAAGCTGTCGATCATCATCCAGCCGAGCACCAGCGGGGTGACGCCGCCCAGGCAGATCCGCCACCACCTGCCCAGCCGGACGGCCGAGGTCTCGTCGGCGTGAGCCTGGAAGGCCCGCAACCGGCGCAGTACCCAGGCCATGACGACGAGGAAGACGAGCGCGGCGAGCGCGATGCCGTACTGGTTGATGAAGTGATCGGCCGCGTCCAGCAGGGACAGGCCCGCGTCCGTGGGGAAGAGGGCCAGCGAGACCACCGCCAGCAGGCCGCCGACGATCCACACGGCGGGCACCCGGCGCATGCCGGTGCGGTCCTGCACGGCCGAGATGACCACCTGAACAATGCTGATCAGCGAGGAGAGTCCCGCGATGGCCAGCGAGACGAAGAAGACCACCCCGAAGGCCGCGCCCAGCGGCATCTGCGAGATGACCGCCGGGAAGGCGATGAAGGCCAGTCCCACCCCTTCGCTGACGACGTCGCCGACGGCGGCACCGCTGGACTGCGCCATGAAGCCCAGGGTGGCGAAGACTCCGATGCCGGCCAGGATCTCGAAGGAGCTGTTGGCGAAGCCGGCCACCAGCGCGGAGCCGGTCAGGTCGGCGCGGCGCCCCAGGTAGGAGGCGTAGGTGACCATGATGCCGAAGCCGATGGAGAGCGAGAAGAAGATCTGCCCGTAGGCGGCGACCCAGACGCTGCCGTCGGTCAGCGCGCTCCAGTCGGGGGCGAAGAGGGCGTCCAGGCCCTTGGCCGCGCCGTCCAGCGTCACGGCGCGGACCACCAGGACGACGAAGAAGACCACCAGGGCCGGGATGAAGATCTTGTTGGCCCGCTCGATGCCGCGGCGCACGCCCAGCGCCAGGATGATCAGCACGATCAGCCAAACGGCGAGCAGCGGCCAGAACACATTGCCGACGAAGGAGCTGGGGAGCCCGGGTTCGGCCGCGGCGTGCAGGAAGTCGCCGCCGAAGAACCCCTCGGGGTCGTCGCCCCAGTCCTTGCCGAAGGAGAATCCGGCGTACCGTACGGCCCACGCCACGATCACGGCGTAGTAGGAGGCGATGACGAAGCAGATGGCGACCTGCCACCAGCCGATCGCCTCGGCCGGACGGGAGATCTGCCGGAAGGCCGCGGGCGGCGACTTCCGGTACTTCCGGCCGACGGTGTATTCGAGGATGAGCAGCGGGAGCCCCGCTGTGAGCAGCGCGACGAGATACGGGAGCAGGAAGGCCCCGCCGCCGTTCTTGTAGGCCTCAGCGGGAAAGCGCCAGATGTTTCCCAACCCGACGGCGGAACCGATGGCCGCCATCAGGAATCCGGCCCGCGAGCCCCACTGTTCGCGCTGTTCGCGATTTTGCTGAGACATGACCGTTTCCTAGTTCGCTGTATAACGGGCGGAACGTTAACAGCGGGCCACGGCCCACGGGAGGAGTATTCAGCATGCGGGCAGCCCGGCTGATCAGGATGGTGCTGCTGCTCCAGGCCCGGCGGGAGATGACGGCCACGGAGCTCGCAGCGGAACTGGAGGTCTCCGAGCGTACTGTCTCACGTGATGTCCTGGCACTCTCCGAAGCGGGCGTGCCGGTATACGCGGACCGCGGACGTGCGGGCGGATACCGGCTGGTCGGCGGCTACCGCACCCGGCTGACCGGGATGGGCCGCAGCGAGGCGGAGGCGCTGTTCCTGTCCGGAGTGCCGTCGGCGCTGCGGGATCTGGGCCTGGCCGACGCGGCCTCGGCGGCACGGCTGAAGGTCTCGGCGGCGCTGGACCCGGCGCTGGGCGATGTGCACGACAGCGCGGCGCAGCGCTTCCATCTGGACGCGCCCGGCTGGTGGCAGGTGCCCGAGACCCCGGCGCTGCTGCCCGCACTGGCCGACGCCGTCTGGTCCGACCGGAGGATTCTGGTCCGCTACCGCCGCGGGAACGCGTCCGGCGACCGGGAGGTCGAGCGGGAGCTGGAGCCGCACGGCCTGGTGCTGAAGGCGGGCCGCTGGTATCTGGCGGCCCGCGTCCCCGCGGACGCGGGGCGGGCTGACCGGTCCCCCTGGCGGGTCTACCGGGTGGGGCGGTTCACCGAGGTCGCCGTGTACGACACGCACTTCGACCGGGACGGCGGATTCGACCTGGCCGGCTTCTGGACGGAGCACGCGGCGGCGTTCGCGCAGTCGCTGCTGCGGTCGGCGGTGACGCTGCGGCTGACCGGCCCGGGCGCCCGCCGGCTGCGGTACGTCACCGACCGGGTGGCGGCCGACGAGGCGCTGGCGGGCGGCGCCGTGGACGGGCGGGGCCGCACGACGGTGGTGCTGCGGGTGGAGAGCGAAGAGGTGGGCTTCGAACAGCTCCTGATGCTGGGTCCGGAGTGCGAGGTCCTGGAGCCGCCGTCGCTGCGGCAGCGCTTCGCGGACGCGGCGCGGCGGACGGCGGCCCTCTACCGGGAGAACGCGGACGAAGCCGTCCCGGGGGACGCCGGGCCGCCTCCGGAGCCGGAGAGGGGCGCGGGTCCGGAGGCGGATCTCGCGGCGGGCCCGGCGACGGGCGCCGCCGCGGGCCCGGCTGCGGGCGGGGAACCGGAGGCGGACGCTCAGCGGTAGTCGGCCGCGTCCACCGGCGTGTCGGCATCGGCCTGTTCGATGTCGACGAGGTAGCGCCAGGCGTCCGGCGCCGAGCCGTCCACGTCGGTGAAGCCGTAGACCCGGGCCAGCCCGCCGCTGGAGACGGACTGCCCGCTCCAGCGCGCTCTCCGCGGGTCGGTGGCGAGCGCGGCCACGGCGCGGCCCACGAAGACGGGGCTCTCGGAGATGGCGAAGTGCGGGTCGACGGCGCAGCCGTCCCGCCAGTTCTCCTCCGTCACCCGGAAGTGGGTGTCCAGCATGGCCTCCGAGCGCAGCCAGCCCGGGGTCAGACAGACCACGGTCGTGCCGTACTCCTCGGTCTCCTGGGCCAGCGCCCTGGCGACCCGCAGCGGCGCGGACTTGGCCAGGTCGTAGTAGACCGGCTCCCGGTAGCGCCGGTTGTACTCCTCGGTGCCGTCGGTGACCTCGACGAGCAGCCCGCCCGGACGCCGGGTCAGCAGCGGCAGCGCATGGCTGCTGGTGATCAGGTGGGCGTCGATGCTCAGCCGCAGCACCCGCAGCCCGTCGGCCAGGTCGTGCTCCCACAGCTTCTTGCCCCAGCCGACCAGATGGTCACCGCCCCACAGGTCGTTGACCAGGATGTCGAGCGCGCCCGCCTCCTCCTCGATGCGGTCGGTCAGCGCACGCACCCGGTCGGGGTCGAGGTGGTCGACGGCGACAGCGGTCGCGCTGCCCCCGCTCTCCCGACCGGCTTCGCTCGCCAGTTCGGCCGTCTCCTCGATCGTCTCGCTCGCCCGGCCGACCTCGCTGGTGGTGGCGCGGGTGGTACGGCCGGTGGCGTAGACGGCGGCCCCGGCCCGGCACAGTTCGACGGCCATCGCCCGGCCCGCTCCCCTGGTGGCTCCGGCGACCAGGGCGACCTTGCCGGCCAGCGGCCCCGGGGAACTGCTCTGCTCCTGCACCTGCTGCTCTCCTTCTCGCGGCTTCCCGCGTTTCCGGCGTGTCTCACGTGTCTCACGGCTGCTCACGGCTGCTCACGGGCCTCTCGCCGGGTCTTCGACATGCTGCGGCGTACCGCGGCGTTCGGCTGAGCGCCGTCGCGTCCGTTCGGAGGCACACGCTGCCAGCGATACCGGACAATCCGTGTCGGGTATCGGAACCGGAATTGCCGTGCGCCGCCCCTCTCGTAACGACACGGCCGCATCTGGCGCACTCCGCGTGCATTGCGGGCTTCGAGGCCCGATGCTGAGGGCGTGATGGACGAGACGGAGTTCTGGGAACTGATCGACTCCACCCGGCAGGAGGCCGACAGCGACCCCCAGGAACAGGCGGATCTGCTGGTCGAGCGGCTGACGCAGCTCGATCCCGACGCCGTGACGTATTTCGCCCGCCACTTCGAGTCGCGCTACAGCCGGGCCTACCAGTGGGACCTGTGGGCGGCCGCCTGGATCCTGCTGGACGGCGCGAGCGACGACGTCTTCGACGCCTTCCGCTGCTGGCTGATCGGCCAGGGTCGGGAGGTCTTCGAGGGCGCCGCCCACGACGCGGACGCGCTCGCCGAGCTGCTGGACGACTTCGACGAGGAGCTGGACGGCGACGGCGAGGAGCTGGGCTTCGCGGCGGACGAGGCCTACGAGCAGCTCACCGGCACCGTCCTGCCCGACCTGGGGCTGCCGGAGGCTCCGGCCGACCCGGAGGGCGTCGCCCTGGACATGGAGGACGCCGGGGCGCTGGCCGACCGGCTGCCCCGGCTGTGGGACCGCTTCCGGGGCGAGTGACCACGGCGCCTCACTCCGGCCGCACCTCCCCCGGATACGCCTCACACCGTCCGAGCAGCGCGATCAGCTGAGCCCGCTCCTCCTCGGTGACCACGCTGACCCGCTCGCGCGGCACGCTGTACGTGGTCCGCTCGCAGTTCGACCGGGGCGGACCGATGGGACCGGGCACGCCGCGGACGCCGTTCACGATCGCCGCCGTACGCGGACTGTGAGCCGCGGCCGACAACAGCCCGGCGCGTACGTCAGGATGGGCGCATGCGTATCGCGGTCACCGGCTCCAGCGGACTCATCGGCTCGGCGCTCACCCGCTCCCTGCGGGCGGAGGGCCACGACGTACTGCGGCTGGTGCGGCGCCCGGCCGCCGCGGGCGACGAGGTGCGGTGGGACCCGAGAGCGGGCCGGGTGGACACCGCGGGGCTGGCCGGGTGCGAGGCCGTCGTCCATCTGGCGGGCGCCGGAATCGGCGATCACCGCTGGACGGACAGCTACAAGCGCGAGCTGCGCGACAGCCGGGTACAGGGCACCCGGACCATCGCCGAGGCGCTGGCCGGACTGGACACCCCGCCCCGCACACTGATCGTCGGCTCGGCGATCGGCTTCTACGGCGACACCGGGGACCGGGCCGTCGACGAGAGCGCCCCGCCCGGTGAGGGGTTCCTGGCGGAGCTGTGCCAGGACTGGGAAGCGGCGGCCGGTGCCGCACAGGACGCCGGGATCCGCACGGTCCTGGGCCGCACCGGCCTGGTCGTCGCCCGCGGGGGCGGCGCGTGGGGGCGGCTCTTCCCGCTGTTCAAGGCGGGCCTCGGGGGACGGTTGGGCGACGGTCGGCAGTACTGGAGCCATATCGCGCTGCACGACCACGTGGCGGCGCTGCGGTTCCTGCTGGGCGAGGAGGCACCGGCCGGGCCGGTGAACCTCACCGCGCCGGAGCCGGCCACCAACCGCGAGGTGACCGCCGCCATGGGGCGCGTGCTGCACCGACCCACCCCGTTCCCGGTGCCCGCGCCCGTCCTGCGGGCCGCCCTGGGCGAGTTCGCCGGGGACGTGCTGGGCAGCCAGCGCGTCCTGCCCCGCCGACTGCTGGACGCGGGCTTCCGGTTCGCCTTCCCCACCGTCACCGAGGCCATCCGCAGCGCCCTGTGAGCCGCCTCCGCCCGGGCGGCGGACACGGGCGCGGGGTGCAGGGAGCGGGGCTTCGGGCCGGTGGACGCCGGGGATATGCATCCGGGCGCCCCCCACGCGACGTACCGCGCGGACGGCCGCACACGAACGCTCGAACACGGGTATGAGCTGAGCGCGCCGGGGCATCAGGACGGCAGCCGGCGCCCGCGCAGCACAGGGACCCACGCACACGGACAACCCGGAACGCGCTCGCACAGGCGCGGACACCGGTAGGCGCAGCAACCGCAGGCAGCACTCGCGGCACACGGATCCGCACACGCACGGACGCGGAGAAGCACAGCCGCACACCGGCACAGCAGCACCGCCGCACCCGCACAGCAGCACACACGCACAACGCACAGCCGCACAGCCGCACAGCCGCACAGCACGAGATCAGGCAGCAGCGAGAAGGCAGACCCATCGGCCCGTACGCGCGTCGACGTCGGGAGGAAACGTGCTGATCAGCAGCGCATACGCAGGCACCCGGGCAGGGACCGGCGACGAGGAGGTGGAGGGCCGGGGCGGGGCCAGGACAGCGGACGTGGTGATCGTCGGAGCGGGCCTGGCCGGACTGGCCGCGGCGCACCGGCTGACGGACTCGGGGTTGCGCGTCCTGGTTCTGGAGGCGGCTCAGCGGGTCGGCGGCCGGTCGCGGACCGACCGTGTCCAGGGGTTCCGGCTGGACCGGAGCCCCGGTGTGCTCAGCCTGGACCGGGATGCGGAGGCGCTCACCCGGCTGCCCGCCCTGGAGGGGCTCGCGCTGCGCCCGTTCCCGCCGGGGGCGCTGTTGCACTCGGAGGGCCGCACGCACCATGTGGCGGCCCGGTCGGCGGAGCGCCGCTGTCCGGCGCCGCGGACGGGCCGTGCGGTGCTGTTCGACCGGCGCACGAGGGGCGCAGGGGGCACGCGGGGCGCATTCACCACGGCTCGCGCGCTCACCGGCGCGCGGAGCCGGGCCGACATGTCCGACGCGCTGGGACTCGTCCGGCTGCGCGCCTCCCTGGACCGGTTCGCCGCGGTCCCGCCCCAAGGCCTGCTGTCGCGGCCCGAACTGCCGGCCGGCCAGGCGTTGTCCGCACGCGGACTGCCCACCCGGCCCGCGGAGACGCTGGTGCGCCCGCTGCTCACCGCGCTGCTGTCGGACCCCGCACTGACCACCTCCAGCCGGGTCGCCGACCTGACCCTGCGCGGTTTCGCCCGCGGCGGGCTGGGCGTACCGGCGGGCGGCCAGGAAGCCGCCGTGGAGTTGCTGGCCGCCGCGCTGCCGCCGGGCTCGGTGCGCACGGGCGTGCGGGTCACCTCGGTGAGCACGCACGCCGTGCGCACCGCCGAGCACGGCACGTTCGGGTGCGAGGCGGCGCTGGTGGCGACCGGTGCCCGCTCGGCCGCCGCACTGCTGCCGGGGCTGCGGGTACCGGAGTTCCACCCGGTGACCGTGCTGCACCACACCGCTCCCGAGCCCCTCCCGCCGGGTGCGGACGGACCGTCGTTCACGGTGTGTGCCGAGCGGGAGGGCGCGGAGCCGGGGCCGGTCAGCCACACCTGGGCGGCCTCGGCCGTGGACCCGACACGTGCCGCTCCGGGCCGGGCGCTCCTGACCTCTGTCGTACTGGGCGCGCGGGCGAGTGAGCCCGCAGCTGCGCTGGACGCGGCCGCCCGCTGCCAACTGGCCCGTGTCTACGGGGTGCCGACGGACCGCTGGGAGCTGCTGGCCGCGTACCACGACCCGGACGCGGTACCGGCGATGCCCGCGCCGCACGACCCGCGGCGGCCGGTCCGGGTGCTGTCCGGCCTGTATGTGTGCGGGGAGCACCGGGACACCAGCACCCCGCGCGGGGCGCTGCGTTCGGCCGAGCGCGCGACGGAGCAGATCCTGCGCGACTTCGGACGACCGGCAGCCCCCGGGCAGGGCGCGAGCGAGTCCACCGCGCCGGGCGCGCGCGAGGCGGCGCGGGAATCCGTGCGGGAGGCGGCGCAGGAGACCGCCGCATAATCGAACACGAGTCCCGAACTCCCGGATGACCAGCGGGTTTTGTCAGTGGGGCGGGGTAGAATATGGGGTAGTAATCAGGAAGCGCACCGACGTCTGGAGGAGGCCGTCGATGACTGCTGTCCGTTCTCGAACCCCTCGTTCGCACTCCCGCCCCACGACCCGCACCACCCGCACGGCGTCCCCGCAACAGCAGCCTCTGCCGAAGATGTCCACCCTTCCCGTGCTGCCCAAGAAACCGCTTCCGCCCGGCCGGCCGCGCGAGTGGTACGAGGCGCACAACCGGCGACTCAAGGCCATGCGAATCGCGATAGCCCTGCTCGACACCGGCATCCACACCGCCGCGCAGGCCCGGAACCGCACCATCCGCACGACGGCGCACCGCATCGGGGTGCACCCGCCGTCCCTCACCACCTGCCGCCTGGTGCGCTCACTGCTGCCCTGATCCCGCCCTCTCGCGGCGCCCGGCCGGCACCATCGGCCGGGCGCCGCGGGGCGCGCTCCGCCGTGCCGGCACCAGCGGGGCGCCGGAAAACCGGTGGCGTCATGAGCACGGGTGTCTTACGGTCCTGTCATAGCGGACGGTCAGGCGGACCCATGAAGGAGCCCCCATGGCGGCAGACGAGCGACGCACCGACGTAAGAGCGCTGGTGGCGGCCGCCGTCACGGTGGTGCTGTGGGCCTCGTCGTTCGTCTCCATACGCAGCACCGGCGAGCACTTCACCCCCGGGGCACTGGCTCTGGGGCGGCTGGGAGCCGCTTCCCTCGTGCTGTGCGCCGTGCTCCTCGTGCGCCGGGAGGGCATCCCACCGCGCGCCGCCTGGCCCGGCATCCTCATCTCCGGACTGCTGTGGTTCGGCGGCTACATGGTCGTCCTCAACTGGGGCGAGCGCCTCGTGGACGCCGGAACGGCCGCGATGCTCGTCAACATCGGCCCCATCCTGATGGCACTGCTGGGCGGCTGGCTGCTCAAGGAAGGCTTCCCCGCCCGGCTGCTGGCCGGGATGGCGGTCTCGTTCGCGGGCGCCGTCGTGGTCGGCCTGTCCGTGTCCGACGGCGGAGGCTCCTCACCGCTGGGGGTGGTGCTGTGCGTCCTGGCGGCGGTCGCCTACGCGATCGGGGTCGTCAGCCAGAAGCCCGCGCTGCGGCACGCCTCGCCGCTCCAGGTCACCGCGTTCAGCTGCCTGATCGGATTCATCGCCTGCCTGCCCTTCAGCGGGCACCTCGCCTCCGACATGGCGGACGCGCCACTGTCGGCCACCCTCAACACCGTCTACCTGGGCGTGTTCCCGACCGCGCTGGCCTTCTCCACCTGGGCCTACGCGCTCTCCCGCAGCACCGCGGGCCGCATGGGGTCCACCACCTACGTCGTGCCCTTCCTCGTCGTCCTGATGTCCTGGCTCGTCCTGGACGAGGTGCCCGGCGTGCCGGCCCTCGGGGGCGGCCTGCTGTGCCTGGCGGGGGTCGCGGTCTCCCGCTCCCGGAGCCGGAGCCCGCAACCCCCGCAGCCGGTCGCCGCGGCTACCGCGACGCCAGCCGGGCAGCCGACGTCCCCAGCCCCGTCGGGCCGTCGAACGGCCGGCTAGGAAGGAAGTGGCGGCGCAGATCGGCCTCCCCGTAGCGGCGGCAGTCGCGGTGCCACACCAGGATGCCGGACATCCAGTTCTCCAGTTCCCGCACATAGCCGTCCAGCGCGGCCCGGCTCGCCTCGTCGAGCGCGAAGTCGTCGTAGAGCACGGGGAACTCGTGCGCGGCCACGTGCTGGAACTGCCGCATCCGGGACTTCATCAGGTCGTCGACGATGCGCAGCGCGGTGGGGTAGTCGCAGTCGAAGAAGTCGCGCACGACCAGCACCCCGTTGTGCAGCTCGCCCTCGAACTCGATCTCCTTCTGATACGAGAAGACGTCGTTGAGCAGGCAGGCGTAGTCGGCGGCGGCGTTCTCCAGCGACTTCATGGGCCCGCTGCGGTAGACGGCCTCCGGAATCGTGTCCGGCTGGGCCAGCCTGCACAGGCTCATCGTCAGATCGGAGCCGAAGGTCCTGCGCCGCATCTCGACGTAGTCGACGGGGTCGGGGATGCGGTTGAGCGCCTGGTTGTCCAGCTCCCACAGCCAGCTCTCGGCCATCGTCTCGATGGCGGCGCGGAAGCGGCGGCGCTTGGCGGGCGTCATCGGGCCGGCCGTCCTGGCCCACAGGTCGGCCAGCGAGCACTCCAGCGGACCGGCCGGCGGCGGCACGGGTTCCCCGTCGACGGGCATGAAGAGGGAGAGCCGCCGGGTGCACTCCCTGGCACCGGCCAGATCCCGGGTACGGCCGAAGCGGACCGGATAGTAGTCGTCCCCCCAGGTCCCCCAGGCCAGCCAGGCCGAACTCAGGTCGAGTTGCCCGGCCGTGGCGTCCGGGTGGATCCCGGCGGCGCACAGCGGCAGGTCGTAGTCCCGGATCAGTTCCTCGTCCCACACCCGGCCGCCCGCCACATCCGGCTGCGGGCCCAGCAGTCCCATCCCGTGCGCCCAGGCGACGACCCGCTCCCGGGCGCCGTCCAGATGCGGGCTGAGCCGGTCGGCGAAGGGCATCTCGAACTCCGGCAGCACCGAGGGACCGGTGCGCTCGTGCGGTACGTGCGCGAAGGAGCGGGCCCGGCGCGCCTGCGCCCGGGGGGCCGGGCGCAACGTCTCCAGCGCCGAGGTACCCGGCCCCGAGGGGACGAACGGCAGCCGCGCCGGGTGCCCGGCGACCGCTCCCCCGCCGTTCATGTAGCGGCTGGAGCGCATATGCCACTCATGGCCGCCCGACTGCCAGTCCTGGAGGCCCTTGACGTAGGCGGCGACGTCGGCGCAGGCCGCCGGATCCAGCCCCTCCTCGGCGCAGAGCGCGGGCAGTTCGGTCAGCGCCGTGTGCTCGAACTGCTGGAGCCGGGAGGTCAGCAGATCGTTCACCGACTCGGCGGCCTCCTGGGTGGTGCACTCCAGGAAGGTCTCCAGCACCAGGACGCCGTTGGACAGTTCGCCCTCGTCGCCGATCTCGCGCTCGTAGGAGAACAGGTCGTTGCGCAGATGCACGGCGTCGGAGAACGTGTCGCGCAGCACGCACAGCGGGCGGGACCCGGCCACGGCCGCAGGCACCTCGGCGTGCTCGGCGAACTCCACCAGCCCGGCCGACCACGGGGCGCCGCCGACCTTGCGGCGCATCTCGATGTACTCGACCGGGTTCGGCACCCGGCCGATGTTGATGTTGGACAGCTCCCACAGCGACTCGTTGAGCAGATTCTCGGTACTGACGGCGAACCGCGCACGCCAGTCCGCCGACATCGACGGCACGGTCCTGGCCCACAGGTCGGCCAGTCCTGCCTCGACCGGATTGGCCGGAGCGGGGGGCGGCGCCGCCGGATCGTCCTCCAGCGGCATGAACAGCGGCAGCCGGTCCAGGTACGCCTTGCCGCCCGGGCGGTCCTGGGTGCGTTTGAACTCCTCCAGGAAGTGGTCGTCGAAGAAGAAGACCCACACATACCAGTCGGTGACCAGCGCCAGGTCGTCGGCGGTGGCATCGGGATGGGTGTAGGCGCACAACAGCGCGTAGTCGTGCGCGTCCAGGTCGGCGGTGTCCCAGATCCCGGACCCCTCCAGCATCCCCATCTGCCGTGCCCACTCCCGGGAATGGGTGCGCGCCTGGTCGACGTGCGGGTTGAGACGGGCGGGGTGGGGCACGTAGAAGTCGGGCAGTTCGAAGGGTTGCGACAACGTTCGTCCCTCGGCTCGTCGATTCGGTGCGGATTCGGCCTACCCGGCCTGGAATGACGAACATCCTTTTTCACCCGGATGTGTGAGGGGTGCTCCGGATCACTGTCGAACAAAATCTGTGGCTGCGCGCCCTGTCGGGCTGCTAGCTTCGCTTTCGTGGCGAAGCTGAATCAGATCATCGCAGTCGAGAAGGGCGTCAAGTCCAAGGTGGTGCAGGACCTGGCGCAGGCCCAGCACGGGCTGACGAAACCGCAGATGCTCGCGGGTATCTCGCGTACGTACCAGCCCAAGGACGAAGAGGGCGAGCAGCTTCCCCCGGAGTCGACACGCGTCCAGGTCAAGGCCGAGGATGTACTGAAGGAAACGGCGAAGATTCTCACGCGGCTGTTCGACGTGACGGCCACGAAGGACTGGTCGAACCTCTCGGCCCGCGCGGACGTCACGGTCGACGGCCGCACGGTGCTCTCCGATGTGCCGGTCTCCTACCTGCTGTTCCTGGAGAAGCAGCTGGGCGAGCTCGGCTCGTTCCTGCGGAAGCTGCCGATCCTGGACGGCGCGGAGGCGTGGGAGATCGACCCCTCCACCGACTGGTGGAAGACGGAGCAGGTCCGCACGGTGCGCACCAAGAAGGTGCCGCGCAACCACGTGAAGGCGGAGGCCACCGAGAAGCACCCGGCCCAGGTCGAGGTCTACTACGAGGACATCCCCGTCGGCTACTGGACCACGGTCAAGTACTCCGGGGCCCTCCCGGCCCGGCGGGTCAACGAACTGCTGGAACGGCTGGACAAGCTGGCGGCCGCGGTGAAGTTCGCCCGCGAGGAGGCCAACGGGACCGAAGTCGCCGACAAGCGGGCCGGCGAGGCCGTCTTCGGGTACCTGTTCGCCTGACCGCTCCCGTCCGGTGCCTCCGCTCCGCGGGGCGTGCGTCCGCGTCCCGACGTTTCCTGTCCTGACCGTGCGGCCGCCCGCGTACCGTTCGCCCGACGAGATCCAGGAGAGTGCCCCCGACGACCGACACCCAAGACTCCCCGGGCCAGGGGCCGACGCCCCGTCGGCCCGGGGTGCGCCAGGAGCGCAAAGCTGAAACTGAAGCTGATGTGTGAACCCCCGGCCGCACTGCTCACCGCAGGCGCCGGTCAGTCTCAACCTCTCGCTCCACGCTCAGCATCGCCGTTCATCGCCCGGCAACCGGGGCGGTGACGACCTCGAGACGCTGGTTCGAGCCCAGCCGGCGCATCCACGCTGCGCCGTGGTGGAGTGGCTCCACGCGAGGACATCGCCGAACGATCCGCCCATGAACCGTCAGGGCGTGCGAACGAGCGGCACCCAGGACCCCGGGGCCGGGTAAAGCCCCGGGGTCCCTTCCTTCTCCTCCCCCTCTCTTCCCCCTCTCCTCTCTCTTCCTTTCGCCGGATTCCGGTGCACTGCCGCGCTCGTCCCCGATGTCCCCACGCGTGGTACGTTGCAACAGCCAGTCAAACCCTTGATCGGGTCAGGGAATCCGGTGCGAATCCGGAGCTGACGCGCAGCGGTGTGGGACTGGGGCGTGCACGAGGCCACTGGGGCGCAGCCCCCGGGAAGGCGCACCGCCCCCGCAGTCCCGAGTCCGAAGACCTGCTGGCGGCCGCGTCCGGAGGACCCCGGCGCGGTACGACGCCGGGCCCCGCGAACGGGCCTCTGACGGAGAAGGATCTGCTGGCCATGCGCCGACCGCGCCGTATCCGCGCCCTCGTGCCGGGCCGCCCACCGGCAGCCGCCCGCCACCGCTCGGCCGCCGGCCGGGCGCGCGCACACCCGCGCCCGCCGCACCGCACCGGCCGCGCGTTCCTCACCTCGCTGCTGCTGATATCCCTGACGGCCTGCGCCGGAGAGTCCGGCGACGGCAGCGGAGACGCGCGCGGCTCCTCCGCCGAGGGCTTCCCGTACTCCGTCACCAACTGCGGGGAGCGGACCGTCTTCACCGAGCCGCCGCGGCGGGCCGTGACCATGAACCAGCACGTCACCGAGATCATGCTGGCGCTCGGCCTGCAGGACCGGATGGCCGGCACCGCCTATCTGGACGACCGGATACTGCCCCGCTACGCGAAGGCGTACCGCGGGATCGACGTCCTGGCGAAGAAGTACCCGTCCAAGGAGATCCTGCTGGGCGCGGCACCGGACTTCGTCTACGGCGGCTACGCCAGCTCCTTCGACAGGACGGAGGGGCGGTCGCGCACGGCACTGCGGGAGAGCGGCGTCAAGACCCGGCTCAACCTGGAGTCCTGCACCGACGACGTGGACATCGACACGCTGCACCGGGAGTTCCGGGAGGTCGGCCGGATCTTCGGCGTACCGGAGCGCGCGGCGGCGCTGGTCAGGAAGCAGGACCGGCAACTGGCGGCCACCGCGAAGCGGCTGAAGGGGACGGACCGCGCCCGGGTGTTCGTCTACGACAGCGGGGAGAGCTCCGCCTTCACGGCAGGCGGCGCGGGTATCGGCGACGAGATCCTGCGCCGGGCCGGCGCCCGCAACGTCTTCGCCGACCTCGACAAGACGTTCGCCGACGTCTCCTGGGAGCAGGTCGTCGAGCGCAAGCCGGAGGTCGTGGTGATCTACGACTACGGCGGAACGACCGTCGCGCAGAAGAAGAAGCGGCTGCTGGAGGACCCCGCGCTGGCCGACGTGCCCGCGATCGAGCACGGGCGGT
This sequence comes from Streptomyces sp. WMMB303, assembly GCF_029351045.1. NCBI lineage: Bacteria > Bacillati > Actinomycetota > Actinomycetes > Kitasatosporales > Streptomycetaceae > Streptomyces > Streptomyces sp. WMMB303. The sequence goes on from NZ_JARKIN010000001.1 coordinate 1,677,089, forward strand.
TCGCCGTACTGCCGCTCTCCTCGGCGGTGCTGGGCCCGCGGGTGCCGGACGCGGTGGACGAACTGGCCCGGCAGTTGCACCCGGAGGACGCCGGTGATGCCGGTGCGCAGTAGCGCCGGGCCGCGCGCCTCCGCCGCCCCGCTGCGGTGCGCCCTGGTGTGCGGGGTGCTGGCCGCCGTCCTGGTCACCGGGGCGCTGGCCGGGCTGGCGCTCGGCGCGGCACGGATCCCGCTCCCCGACGTGCTGGCGGCCCTGACCGGCCGGGCGCGGCCGGGCCCGTTCACCACCATCGTGCTCGATGTGCGGCTGCCGAGGGTGCTGCTGGCCGTCGTCGTCGGCGCCGGACTGGCACTGGTGGGTGCGGTGCTGCAGGCGCTGGTGCGCAACCCGCTGGCCGATCCGTATCTGCTGGGCATCTCCTCCGGCGCCTCCACGGGCGCCGTCCTGGTCGTCGTCCTGGGCGTCGGGGCCGTCTCGATGGAGGCGGGCGCGTTCGCCGGGGCGCTGCTGGCGATGGTGACCGTCTACGCGATGGCGCGGAGCGGCACCGCGATGACGACGGGGCGGCTGGTGCTGGCCGGAGTCGCGGTGCAGTACGTGCTCTCCGCGCTGACCAGCCTGGTGCTGGTGACCTCCGCGGAGAACGAGCATCTGCGGGCCATCCTCTTCTGGACACTGGGCGGACTGGGCCAGGCCCGCTGGCAGACCCTGCTGCTGCCCGCGCTGGTGCTGGGCGCCGGGCTCGTCCTGCTGCTGGCGCTGGCCAGACCACTGGACCTGCTGCTGGTCGGCGAGGAGGGCGCCACCGTGCTGGGGCTGGACACCGGACGCTTCCGGGCGGCCTCGTTCGTCCTGGCCTCCCTGGTGACGGCGGTGCTGGTCACGGTGAGCGGCGCGATCGGCTTCGTCGGCCTGATGGTGCCGCACGCGGCGCGGATGGCGGTCGGTGCCGGGCACCGGGCGCTGCTCCCCGTCTCGGCGCTGGGCGGAGCGGCCTTCCTGGTGCTGGCCGATCTGGCGGCGCGCACCGTCGCGGCGCCCGAGGAGATCCCGGTCGGCGTGCTGACGGCCCTCACCGGCGGGCCGTTCTTCCTGTGGCTGCTGCGCCGCACCCGGCGCGCCGAGGGGGTGATGGGGTGACGCCGCCGCACGCTCTGGACGTCGAGGAGTTGTCCTACCGGGCGGACCGGGGGCCCCTCCTGCTGGACGGCGTGCGCCTGCGGGCGGCGCCGGGCGAGACCGTCGGCGTCGTCGGGCCGAACGGCAGCGGCAAGACCACGCTGCTGCGGTGCGTCTACGGAACGCTGCGGCCCACCGGTGGCCGGATCACGCTGGGCGGTCAGGACGCGGCGGGGCTGAGCGTCAAGGCCCGGGCGCGGCGAGTGGCGGCCGTGCCGCAGGACGCGGGCGGCGGGTTCGGGCTGACGGCAGGCCGGATCGTGGCGATGGGCCGCTCCCCGCACAAGCGGTTCTGGGAGGGCGACACCGCAGCGGACGCGGCACGGGTCGCCGAAGCGCTGGAGCGGACGGGGGCCGCCGCGCTGGCCCGGCGGCCCTTCGACGAGCTGTCCGGCGGCGAGCGGCAGCGGGTGCTGGTGGCCCGCGCCCTGGTGCAGGACCCCGGACTGCTGGTGCTGGACGAGCCGACCAACCATCTGGACGTGCGCTATCAGTGGGAGTTGCTGACGCTCGTCCGGGACCTGCCCGCCACGGGCCTGCTCGCCCTGCACGACCTCAACCTCGCCGCGTACTTCTGCGACCGGCTGTACGTGCTGGAGGGGGGCCGGGTCGTGGCGGACGGCCCACCCGAGGAGGTGCTCACCCCGGGGCTGCTGGCCGAGGTGTACGGGGTGCGGGCCGAGGTGGACGTGCACCCCGAGACGGGTGCGCCGACGGTGGTCTACCTGCCGCCGCGGGAGTCGCGGGAGTCGCCGGACCCGCGCGAGGAGCGGGAAAGGGCGCGGGGATGACCGGCGAGGGCGGACCCGCCGAGCTGGACGGACTGACGGCGCTGTGCGCGCTGACGGACCTGGCCGCGGCGTACGGCCCCCGCTACCACATGCTGCCGGGCGAGCCGCCCCCCGCGGAGGCCGCCGCCGGGGCGTGGCTGCCCGCGGACCGGCTGCTGAGCGCGGACAGCGCCGAGCTGGAGCGGCTGGTGTCCGCCGAGTGGCAGGGCAGCGGGCACCGTACCGGCCACGCGGCCGCGCTCACACTGATCGCGGTGTACGCGGGGCGGGTGACGGCCGCGGCGATGCTCGACTGGGCGCTCGACGGGCGTGTGTGGGACGTGCGGCCGTGGAACGTCCTGGTGCGGCCCGGCGGCCACGGGATCGCGGGCGTACGGCTGCGGACCCCGCGGCTGCTCGCGGCGCCCTCCGCCGAACCGGCCGGCACGCTCTCGGCGCTCCACGAGGCCGTGCTGGACTCCCATCTGCTGCCGCTCGCCGCCGCGCTGCGCGGGGCGACCCGTGCCGGAATGCGGCAACTGCACGGCGGGGTGGCCCACGGCTGCGCCACCGCGCTGAGTGCCACCGCGGCCCGGCCGCCGAAGGAACTCGCCCGGCGCTGGGCGGAGTTCGTCGGTCCGCGGCCGGAGCTGGTGCGGCTCGGTGACCTCGCCGAGGTCACCGGGGCCGACGGCGGCCGCCGACTGCGCTACCTCCGCAACACCTGCTGCCTCTACTACACCAGCGCGGAAGCCGTCCGCTGCGCGAGCTGCTGCCTGACCCCGCGCGCCGACCGGCTGCGCGCCTACGCGGCGCGCTGAGCCGGCCGGACGGCCGGGACCCTACCCCTGACTGCCGGGGTCGGGCCGCCGGTGGGACCGTGTGGTCACCACAGCTCGGTGCTGTACCGCTCCACCAGGGTGCCGATCCGCGCGACGACCTCGTCCTGCGGCAGCGGGTCGAGCCGGCGGCCGTCGCGCAGCCGTACCGCGATCCGCCCGGCGGCGGCCTCCCGGCGGCCGAGCACCGCCTGGTAGGGGACCCGGCGGGCCTCCCGCACCCGGGCGCCCATGCTGCCGCGCTCAGGCGGAGCGAGGTCGGCGCGCAACCCCGCGGCGGTGCAGCGCCGCACGAACGCCTCGCCCGCGGCCCGTTCCGCTTCGGACACCGGCAGCACGGCGAGCTGCACGGGTGCCAGCCAGCCGGGGAACGCGCCGCCGTGCACCTCGATCAACTGCGCCACCGCGCGCTCCACACTGCCGAGCACGGCACGGTGGACCATGACCGGCCGGTGGGCTCGGCCGTCCGCGCCGGTGTAGCGCAGATCGAAGCGCTCGGGCTGGTGCAGGTCGACCTGGACGGTGGAGAGGGTGGCCTCCCGGCCCGCCGCGTCGGCGATCTGTACATCGATCTTGGGCCCGTAGAAGGCGGCCTCGCCCTCCGCCGACTCGTACGGCAGCTCGGCGTCCTCCAGCGCCTCGGTCAGCAGCGCGGTGGCCCGCTGCCACGCGTCCGGGCCGGGCAGTCGATCGCCGCCCGGCGCGGGGAGCGAGAGCCGGTAGCGGGCGGCCTCGATGCCGAGCGCGCGGTAGGCATCCCGGACCAGCTCCAGCGCCGCGCGGGCCTCGGCCGCGACCTGGTCGAGGGTGCAGAAGATGTGCGCGTCGTTGAGCTGGATGGCGCGTACCCGGGTGAGCCCGCCCAGCACTCCGGAGCGCTCGGCCCGGTACATGGTGCCGAGTTCGGCCATCCGCAACGGCAGTTCGCGGTAGCTGTGCGCGCGGGAGCGGTAGATCACCGCGTGGTGCGGGCACAGACTGGGGCGCAGCACCAGCACCTCTCCTTCACTGTCCCCCTCGGCGTCCTCCGCGCGCCGCTCCAGGGGCGGGAACATGTCGTCGGCGTAGTGGTCCCAGTGGCCGGAGCGTTCGTACAGCTCGCGCTTGCCGAGGACGGGCGAGCAGACGTGCCGGTACCCGGCGCGGCGCTCGACACCCCGGATGTACTCCTCCAGCGCGTGCCGGACGGTGGCGCCGTCCGGCAGCCAGTAGGGCAGTCCGGCGCCGATCAGCGGATCGGTGCCGAAGAGCTGCAACTCGCGGCCGAGCGACCGGTGGTCGTGGCGGGCTGCGGTCATGGGGTCCTCCCTCGTGGACACGGGCCGCGCCCGAGGGGGGACGACGAAGCCCCGGGCGCTCGGCCCGGGGCTTGACGGGTACGTCGGTCAGCGCGCCGGGACTTCGTCCGGCGTCGTCGTCCTGACGATCTGTACGGCGCGCTGCTGCATGGAGACAACGTAGCAACGTGGGCCGCGTCCGTCTCCCGGATTTCCGGGTGCCCCGGCTGCCTCCGGCCCGGTCACCGCCCGGGGTACCGAGGGCGCCGGTCCACGCTGTGGGTAGCATCGCGGCACTGCGCGCGGCACCGCGCCAGTCGGTCGACATTCGGGGGAGCACGTGTTCGGGATCGTCAGGCCCTGCAGGCACCGGTTGCCGGAGGGGCTCAGGGCCGAGTGGACGGCGCATCTGTGCGGGCTCTGCCTCGCACTGCGCGACGGCCACGGGCAGTTGGCGCGGATCGTGACGAACTATGACGGGCTGCTGGTCTCCGTGCTGACCGACGCGCAGGCCGGAACCGCCGCCTCCCGGCGCCGCACCGCGGGACCGTGCCCGCTGCGGGGCATGCGGACCGCCTCGGTCGCCCGGGGTGAGGGTGCGCGGCTGGCGGCCTCGGTGTCCCTGGTGCTCGCCTCGGCGAAGATACGGGACCACATAGCCGACGGTGACGGGGTGCTGCGCCGCCGCCCGCTGGCCGCGGCCGCCCGCCGGACGGCCGCGGGCTGGGACCGGGCCGGCGCCCGTGCCGGCGGCGCGCTGGGCTTCGACACGGCGCTGCTGGTCGACGCAGTGGAGCGGCAGACCGACGTGGAGCGCGCGGCGGGCCCGGGCACTCCGCTGGCGACCGTCACCGAGCCGACCGCGACAGCCACCTCGGCGGCGTTCGCGCACACGGCGACCCTCGCGGGCCGCCCCGGCAACGCGGGCCCGCTCGCCGAGGCGGGCCGCCTCTTCGGACAGCTCGCGCACCTGCTGGACGCGGTCGAGGACCGCGCGGCGGACGCCGCCGAGGGGGCCTGGAATCCGCTCACCGCCACCGGCACCACCCCGGCCGAGGTCCGGAAGGTGTGCGACGAGGCGGTGCGCGGCATCCGGCGGGCGCTGCGCGCGGTGGACTTCGCGGACCGGCGGCTGGCGCACGCCCTGCTGGCGCACGAGGTGCCGCGCGCCGTGGACCGCGCGTTCGGCACGGCGGCGTGCGCGCACTCCGGTGGACGGGCTGCGGTCGCGGGCCCGCACGGGGACGCCGACCCGCCCCCGCAGCCGTACGGACAGCCTCCGTACGGGCAGCAGGCGTACGGACAACAGCCGGGGCGGCCGCCCTACGGTCAGGCGCCGAACAATCTCAACGGCCCCGGGAATCCGTTCGCGGGTGCGGGAGCGGGCGGCCAGGGCGGTGACGGCACCGGCGGTCCGGGGGGCTCCGGGGGCCGCGATCCGGGCCGGCAGCTGCCGCCGCGCGGCTTCTGGGCCGGCTGCGCGGCGTTCGTCGGCCTCTGCTGCACCTGCCGCATGTGCTGTGCCTCCGAGTACGAGGGCCCCTGGTCCCGCAAGAAGCGGGACGGGTGCCTGGATTGGTGTGACTGCTGCAGCAACTGCGGCTGCGACTGCTGCAGCAACTGCAGTTGTGACGGCTGCGACTGCTGCGGCTGCGACTGCTGAGGGCACTGCCCCGCCCCCTCACACCCCCCGTCCCGCCCCGCGGGCCCGGAGAGGAACTGACGCGGTTCCCCCAGCCGTCCGCGGGCACTCGTCCCCGGACGATGGGGAGGATCCATGGACATCACCGTTCCGAGACGCCGCAAGCAGGGCGGCCGGCTGCGCGGATTCCGCGGCAGGGCAGGGAAGCCAGGCGCCGGGAAGGCGACACGGCAGGCCAGGTCCACGGCCCGGCCGGTGCTGAGCGGTGCGGCGCGGGCCGGGTTCACCGGGCGCGGCGTGACGTATCTGCTGGTCGGCGCACTGGCGGTGCAGGTGGGGTTCAGCGGCGGCAAGGGCGGCGAACAGGCCGACCGGGGCGGGGCGCTCCAGCAGGTGGCGGAGCAGTCCTTCGGCGGTCTGCTGCTGTGGGCGCTGGGCCTCGCACTGGCCGGCATGGCGCTGTGGCGGCTGTCCGAAGCGGTCTGGGGCGCCGCGGGGCCGGACGGCGACAAGGCGACCAAACGCCTCGCCTCCGCGGCGCGGGCCGTCTTCTACACGTTCGTCGCGTACTCCGTGCTGGCCTTCGCCGCCGGTGACAAGGGCAGCGGCAGTGGCGCCTCCGACGAGCAGTCGCGCGATGTGACGGCCGACGCGCTGGGGCTGCCCGGCGGACAGTGGCTGGTGGGCGCAGTGGGCGCGGGCGTGCTGATCGGCGGCGTGGTGCTCGGCGGGCGCGCGGCGCTGCGGAAGTTCCACAAGCATCTGCGCACCCACCGGATGTCCGCGCGGCAGCGGAAGTTCGTGGACTTCACCGGGGTGGCGGGCGGGCTCGCCCGCGGTCTGGTGTTCGCCGCGGCCGGCGGCTTCGTGCTCCGCGCCGCGCTCACCTACGACCCCGAGCGGGCCAAGGGCATGGACGACACACTGCGGGCCTTCGCCGGGACCGCGGCGGGGCCGTGGCTGCTGGTCGCCGTGGCGGTGGGGCTCGTCCTCTTCGGGCTCTTCTCGTTCGCGGTGGCACGCTGGCGCAGCACCTGACCCCGAGGCGGGCCGGGGCCGGGCACCCGCCGGGTCCGCGGACCCGGCGTCCGCCCGGAGAAACCGCGGGGCCCGGGACCGGCGTCGGCCGGTCCCGGGCCCGGTGGGCGAGTGCGAGGTCAGCGCAGCGCGGCCAGCGCCTCGTTGAAGGTCTTCGACGGCCGCATCACGGCCGCCGCCTTCTCCGTCGAGGGCTGGTAGTAGCCGCCGATGTCGGCGGGCTCGCCCTGGACGGCCAGCAGCTCGTCGACGATCTTCTGCTCCTGCCCGGCCAGCGTCCCGGCCAGCTCCGCGAACGCCTGCGCGAGCTCCGCGTCCTCGGTCTGCGCCGCCAGCTCCTGCGCCCAGTACAGGGCGAGGTAGAAGTGGCTGCCGCGGTTGTCGATGCTGCCGAGCTTGCGGCTAGGCGACTTGTTCTCGTTCAGCAGCGTGCCGGTGGCGCGGTCCAGGGTGTCCGCGAGGATCTGGGCGCGCGCGTTCCCCGTCTTGTGCGCGAGGTGCTCGAAGCTGACGGCCAGCGCGAGGAACTCGCCCAGGCTGTCCCAGCGCAGGTAGTTCTCCTTGACGAGCTGCTGCACATGCTTGGGCGCCGAGCCGCCCGCACCCGTCTCGAAGAGCCCGCCGCCGTTGATCAGCGGAACGATGGACAGCATCTTGGCGCTGGTGCCCAGCTCCATGATCGGGAACAGGTCGGTCAGGTAGTCGCGCAGCACATTGCCGGTGACCGAGATGGTGTTCTCGCCGCGGCGGATCCGCTCCAGGGAGAAGGTCATCGCGTCGGCCGGGGACATGATCTCGATCCGCAGGCCCTCGGTGTCGTGCAGCGGCAGGTACTCGCGGACCTTCCCGATCAGGTTCCGGTCGTGGGCACGGGTCTCGTCCAGCCAGAAGACGGCCGGGTCGCCGGTGGCGCGGGCGCGGGTGACGGCCAGCTTGACCCAGTCCTGGATCGGCACGTCCTTGGTCTGGCACATCCGGAAGATGTCGCCCTCACCGACGGCCTGCTCCAGCACCAGTTCGCCCGCGTCGTCGAGGACCCGCACCGTGCCGGTCGCCGGGATCTCGAACGTCTTGTCGTGGCTGCCGTACTCCTCGGCCTTCTGCGCCATCAGACCGACGTTGGGCACGGAGCCCATGGTGGCCGGGTCGAAGGCGCCGTTGGCCCGGCAGTCCTCGATGACGGCCTGGTAGATGCCCGCGTAGCTGCTGTCGGGGATGACCGCGAGCGCGTCCTGCTCCTGGTCGTCCTTGTTCCACATGTGCCCCGAGGTGCGGATCATCGCGGGCATGGAGGCGTCCACGATGACGTCGCTGGGTACGTGCAGGTTGCTGATGCCGCGGTGCGAGTCGACCATCGCCAGGTCGGGGCCCTGGGCCAGCTCGGCGTCGAAGGACGCCTTGATCTTGTCGCCCTCCGGGAGCGACTCCAGACCCCTGTAGATGCCGCCCAGACCGTCGTTGGGGGTCAGCCCGGCCGCGGCGAGCTGGTCACCGTAGGTGGCGAACGTCCTCGGGAAGAAGGCGCGCACGGTGTGACCGAAGATGATCGGGTCGGACACCTTCATCATCGTGGCCTTCAGGTGCACCGAGAACAGCACACCCTCCGCCTGGGCCCGCTCGACCTGCGCGGAGAGGAACTCGCGCAGCGCCGCGACCCGCATCACCGCGGCGTCGACGACCTCGCCGGCCTGCACCGGCACCGACTCGCGCAGCACCGTGGTGGAGCCGTCGTCGCCGTGCAGTTCGATCCGCAGCGAACCGTCCTGGGCCAGCACGGTGGACTTCTCGGTGGAGCGGAAGTCGTCACCGTCCATGTGCGCGACGTTCGTCTTCGAGTCGGCGCGCCAGGCGCCCATGCGGTGCGGGTTGGCCTTGGCGTAGTTCTTGACGGAGGCCGGCGCGCGGCGGTCGGAGTTGCCCTCGCGCAGGACCGGGTTGACGGCGCTGCCCTTGACCTTGTCGTAGCGGGCGCGCACCTCCCGCTCCTCGTCGGTCCGCGGGTCGTCCGGGTAGTCCGGCAGCGCGTAGCCCTGCTCCTGCAGCTCCGCGATGGCGGCCTTGAGCTGCGGGATGGACGCCGAGATGTTCGGCAGCTTGATGATGTTGGCCTGCGAGGTCTTGGCCAGCTCACCGAGCTGCGCCAGCGCGTCCTCGATGCGCTGGTGCTCCTCCAGCCGCTCGGGGAAGCCGGCGATGATCCGGCCGGCCAGGGAGATGTCGCGGCTCTCGACGGCGACGCCGGCCGTCGAGGCGTACGCCTCGACCACGGGCAGGAACGAGTACGTCGCCAGGGCCGGGGCCTCGTCAGTGTGCGTATAGATGATGGTCGAGTCAGTCACCGCTACTCCGCTTCGCGTCTACATCGTCTCGATATCAAGATATCCCGTGACCGGGCGGCGCGGTGAAGCGGCCCGCGGTTGGCCGCCCGCGCCTGGGCCGCACTCCGCGTGCCCGCCCGAAACCGCCGGAAACCCGCAGGACAGAAGGCCGGCCACGCGGCGACGGAGAACGACTACTGCCGTGGGGGTAAGGCGCGACTCCTCCCCTGGAGGGATGCCACCGATACCCCCCGGCCGTATCGTCTTCGGCGCCGGCACCGGACAGGCGGCCGACTCCCGGCCGCGGGGAGCGAGAAGGAAGGAGAGCGGGATGCTGCTGATCGAGGTGTTCGTACCCAAAGGCGCCCTGAGCGCAGCGGAGCAGCAGGCGCTGGGGCAGCGGCTCATCGACACCTTCATGGTGGAGGACGACAGCCATGCCCTCGAGGTCCTCGAAGCGCAGCGCGCCCTCACCCAGGTACTGGTGCACGAGCCCGCCGCCTGGGTGCTCGGCGTCCGGCCGCCCGCCGACCCGGCGGACCCGCCGCGGTATCTGGTGCGGATCACCGTGCCGGCGTCGTGGCGCAAAGAGATGTCGGCGCACTCGGTACGGATCGTCACCGACGTACTGGCCGAGACGGAGCGCGCCGCCGGACGCCACCCGGACCGGGTGCGCCGCGAGCCGCACGCGGTGGTCCTCGTGGACGGCATCTCCGAGGGGGGCGTCGGCCTGTACGGCAGGGCCATGAGCAGCCTGGACCTCACCGAGCTGCTCTCCCGGGAGTACCGCGACCGACGCGGGGAGCCCAGCCCCGGGGAACGCGGGGAGCCCGAGCACGCCGCCGACCACCGGGAGGGGCCCGCGCAGGCGGAGCGGGCCTCGGCGGAGGGCGCTCCGAAGGGCACGCTGACCGACCCGATCTGCGGGATGAGCGTGGAGCTCGACGGCTCCACGCTCACCCTCGTACACGACGGAACCCTGTACGGCTTCTGCCACGGCCTGTGCCGGCGGGCGTTCGCGGACGAGCACGGACTCCCGCTCGGCGGGCAGGCCCGCCGCCCGGACGGTCCGCCGGATCAGGCCCCCGCGGCCGGGGCGGAGGCCGGAGCCGGGAAGGTCGGGTACTCCGCCCCCGAGACGTGCTGGAGGACCCGGATGACCTGGCACGAGTAGCCGAACTCGTTGTCGTACCAGAGGTAGAGGATCGCGTTGTCGCCCTCGACCTTGGTGGCGCCCGCGTCGACGATGGAGGCGTGGCGCGAGCCGATGAAGTCGTTGGAGACCGCGTCGGGGGCGCTGGTGAAGTCGATCTGGCGCTTGAGCGGCGAGGTCAGCGAGACATCGCGGAGGTGGTCCAGCACCTCCGCGCGGCTGGTCTCGCGCGCGAGCTGCAGGTTGAGGATGGCGATCGAGACGTCCGGCACCGGGACGCGGATCGAACTGCCGGTGATCGTCGCCTCGAGGTCGGGCAGCGCCTTGGCGACGGCGGAGGCGGCACCGGTCTCGGTGATGACCATGTTGAGCGGCGCCGAACGCCCGCGCCGGTCGGACTTGTGGTAGTTGTCCAGCAGGTTCTGGTCGTTGGTGAACGAGTGGACGGTCTCCACGTGACCGCGCAGCACGCCGTACTCGTCCGCCATCGCCTTCAGCGGCGGGACGATCGCGTTGGTGGTGCAGGACGCGCAGGAGATGATCCGCTCGTCCGGCTTGATCATGTCGTGGTTGACGCCGTGCACCACGTTGGGCACGTCGCCCTTACCGGGCGCGGTCAGGATCACCTTGTCGATGCCCGGACGCAGGTGCTGGGAGAGGCCCTCCCGGTCGCGCCACCTGCCGGTGTTGTCGATGAGGACGGCGTCCTTGATGCCGTACGCCGTGTAGTCCACCGACGTCGGGTCGTCGGAGTAGATGACCTTGATCTCGTTGCCGTTGGCGATGATCGTGCTGTTCGCCTCGTCGACGGTGATGGTGCCCTGGAACTGCCCGTGGATCGAGTCGCGGCGCAGCAGCGAGGCCCGCTTGACCAGGTCCTGACCGGCGGCCCTGCGGACGACGACGGCGCGCAGGCGCAGGCCGTTGCCGGAACCGGCCTTCTCGATGAGCAGGCGGGCGAGGAGGCGGCCGATACGGCCGAAGCCGTAGAGGACCACGTCCCGCGAGGCCCGGCGGTCGATCTTGTCGGCGCCGGTCGCACCGGCCACGGCCTGCGCCGTGAACTCCGCCACGGACAGACCGCGGTCGTCGTTCCGGTAGGTCGCGGCGAGCATGCCGATGTCGATCTGGGAGGGGCCGAGGTCGAGCGCGGTGAGCGCGTGGAGGAACGGCAGCGTCTCGGTGACGGACAGTTCCTCCCCGGCTATCTGCCGCGCGAAGCGGTGGACCTTGAGGATGCTGATCACCGACTTGTTCACCAGGGAGCGGCTGTGCAGCAGGACGGTGACGTCCCGCTCCCGGTGCAGCTTCCCGATGATCGGGATCATCGATTCCGCGATCTCCTCGCGGTGCTTCCAGTTGGTGAACACGTCGTCGTTGACAGTCACAGATCTATCTTTCGAGCTAGGCGGCGCTCATATGCTAACCCGTCCGGCGGAGTGCCCCGGACGGCCGGGCGCACAGCCGAACGCCTGGGCGAGCGACCGGACCGAAGGGCGGAGCGGACAGCCGGACGGTCCCGGTTCGGCGGTCTGACCGCCCGGCGGCGCGGCGGGACCACCGGGCCGCAGGTCACCGGCCCGGGTCACCGGGTCGCCACCGGCGGCCCGTCCCCCCGGCCTCATCGGTGACGCGGATCGCGAGGACGGCCATGTCGTCGTGCCCCGGAGAGTTCTTCACGCCACTGGAGAGCGCCTCCAGGAGCTGCGGCAGGGGACGGTCCCCGTACGCGGAGAGTGTGGACATCGCCCGCCGGATCCCCTCCTCGACGTCGCTGTCCCGGCGTTCCACCAGGCCGTCGGTGTACAGCAGGAGCACGGCGCCCGGCGGGATCTCGTACTCGTGTTCGCAGCGCTCGAGGCCGATCGCGGCGTCGAGCAGCAGGAGGTCGTGGGCGTCCAGCGTCGAGACCCGGCCGTCGGGCAGCCGCAGCAGCGGCGGCGGATGCCCGGCGTTGGACATCGTCAGCCGCCACCGGTCCTGCTGCGGGTCCAGCCGGGCGTGCACGGCGGTGGCGCCCGGCCCCAGCGGCAGGGCGGCGAAGGCGGCTTCGACCGCCGCCAGCGCGACGGCGGGCGAGCGCTCCGGGTGGCCGAGCGTGGCCTGGCGCAGCATGCTGCGCACCTGCCCCATCACGACGGCGGCCCGCATGTCGTGTCCGATGACGTCCCCGATGGACGCCACCAGGCAGGACCGCCGCCCGCCCGGTCCGGTCGGCAGCACGTAGGCGTCGTACCAGTCGCCTCCCACCATGTCCTGGTCCTCGGCGGGCAGGTACAGGGTGGACATCTCCAGGCCGGGCACGTCCGGCAGTTCGGTGAGCATGGCGGACTGGAGTTGCTGCGCCGTACTGAGCCGACTCTCGACGAACCGCATCCGCTCCACGGCCTGGCTCACATAGCCCGCGACCGCGGTGAGCACCGCCTCCTCGGTCACGCCCAGCACGTGAGCGCCCGCCCAGGACCAGGTCAGCACCCCGCGGCGGCGGGCCAGCGGGACGCAGAACGCGGAGACGAGTCCGAGGGCGTCGTACCCCGCCACGGCCTCCGCGCTGTAGCCGGCCTCCAGGGCGGCATGGTCGGGGACGAAGACCGCCCGCTGCTCGCGCATCGCCCGGGCGCTGGGGAACCCGGAGTCCACCGCCATGGACGGGACGGCCGCCTCCATCGGCCGCACGTCCTCCGGTTCGACCACGCGCCGCAGCTCCTGACCGTCGGCGAGCAGCAGGCCCACATAGGACGGCTTGGCGGAGCCGTCGAACAGGTGGCGCAGCCTGCGGACCACATCCGTCAGATCACGGGAGCGGGCCAGCTCGACCGACGCGCGCAGCAGGAGCCCGGCGTGGTCCCGGTCGCGCCGCACCTGCTCGCTGGCGATCCGCAGCCGCAGCTCGACCGAACAGGCGGCCGCGAGGTCGGCCAGATCGTGCAGCTCCGACTCGGTCCACTCGCGGGGCTCGTGGTCGATCGCGCACAGCGACCCCAGGGTATGGCCGTCGGCGTCCGTCAGCGGCATCCCGGCGTAGGCGATCACCTGGAGTTCGGATACGGCCAGACTCGAACGCGTCAGCGGGTCGAGTCGCGCGTCGTTCAGGACGAGCGGCTCACCGCTGTGGACGACGTGCTGGCAGAAGGACCGGTTCAGGGGCGTCTGGCGCCGCTCCGCCCAGGGCCGGGCCAGCCCCACCATGCCGGGGAAGACCTGCCGCTCGGTCTCCAGCAGGGACACCAGCGCCACCGGGGCGCGGAGGAACCGGGTGACGAGCCGCGCGAACCGGTCCATGCCGGGGTCGGCGGCGGCCGTGAGCCCCGCGAGCCGCAGCGCCTCCGCCCTGCCCAGCTCCCCCGTCACAGTCCCTCCACCGATGGCTCGCGGGCGTCCCGGCACCGACCCGGCACCCCCACTGCGCACAGCCCGCGCCGACGCCGCAACCGGCATCCGCCAAAGCGAATGCATGCAGACAGAAGCGAATGTATCGCAAGAAACGGACATTGTCCTGCGGCTACCGGCCCCCGCCACAGGACAGGGTCGCCCGCCCGGCGGGCCGCCCCTCCCCTACGGTCCCGGGCCCGGCGGAAGGTGTTCCGCCGGGCCCGGGATCAGGCACCTCACCCGCGAGCTCTCCCAGCAACCCGGGCTCAGCCGTGGTTTCCCTCGTCCGGGCCTGCGGAGCCGTCCGCCGCACCGGCCGCGTCCCCCGCCCAGGCCTCCCCGGCGGACAGCGGCGTCATCCGGGGCAGGAGCTGCGCGGCGAGCAGCGTCGAGAGCGCCGAGCTGTCCCCGCTTCCGCCGTCGGTACGCACGACGACCGGTCGGGGCGCCTTCCCCGCCAGCTCCGTGCCCACCTCGAGGCGGCGGCGGGCCAACTCGTACTGGAGCACCGCGCGGTTGTCGCGGTACGCCTTGGCCAGCGCGCGCTGGGCCCGGGCCTCGTTCTCGGCGGCGATCAGACCGCTGCGGCCCTCCGTCTCGATCTCGAACCGCACCCGCTGCGCATTGGTCTCCTGCTCCTCCAGCAGTTGCGCCACCTGCTCGCGGGCCTTGTTCAGCGCGGCCTTCACCTCCACGATGCGCGCGTCCCGCACCTTCTTGGCCCGCTCGATGTCCATGCCGAGGCTGTCGATCCGGCGCTTGCGCGTCAGACCCCACTCCTGCTCGTAGGCGGTCCGCTCCTTGGCGACCCGCTCCCGGGTGGCCAAGTGCTGCTGGTACTGGGCCGGGAGCTGGACGTCCGGGATGTTGGAGCCGGTGATGCGCACCCCGTAGCGGGACAGCAGCCGGTTGAGCAGCTCCTGCATGTCGGCCACGTCGGAGCCGCGCAGGTCGTACGCGTGCTCGGTGTGCACCAGGCGGGCACGCTGGCGGATGGCGTCCTGCACGGCGCTGGAGAGGACCAGGTCGAAGTTGCCCGCGCCGATCGTCCGGACGAAGAGCACCGCGTCGGTGATGCGGAACTTCAGGAAGAACTCGATCGACCGCAGCGGCACGTTCTCCTGCGTCGGACAGGCCATCACCGGCGCCGAGTACGGGATCTCGGTGGCCGTGTCGACCACGAAGTCGACCCGCGACCAGGGGTGCCACAGGTAGTGCCGCCCCGCGTCCAGGGTGCGGGTGACCGCGCCGTACCGGGTCAGCACCCCGTGGGTGCCCTGCTCGATCTCCACGATCGAGGAGCGCCACCACCAGAGCCCGCCGATCACCAGCAGCACTCCGCCGAGGGCGTAGGAGAGCCCGGCGAGCGCGCCGTAGGCAAGGTCGGAGGCCCCCTCGGCGTCGGCACCGCGCAGCGAGAGCATCACGCCCGCCAGCAGGGCGAACAGTCCGAGCCACAGCGGCAGCATCCACCACAGCCGGCGCCGGTGGCGCGGGATGATGACCGGGATCAGGGTGCCGGCCTCGCCGCCCCGCAGCAGTTGGGCGATCTCGCTCCAGGGCGCCACCGCCTCGGAGATGACCGACCTGCGGTTCGAGTGTGCGCTGCTCACTGGTCGTCCTCCTCGGCGTGGTACGCGACGTCGGTCGCGGGTCCGGCGGGTCCAGCGGACTCGGCGGGCCCGGTGTTCCCGGCGCCCCCGGTTGTCCCGGCGGTCCCAGCCGACTCGGTCGGCTCGGCCGGCTCGGGGGCCACCGTGGGCCGCTCGGCCTCCAGCAGCGCACCGATCTCGCTCTCGCGGTCGGAGATCCGCGCGGACACCTCGTCCAGACGCTCCCGGACAGCCGCCATGTCGGCCTCCGTGAACAGCTCGCCGCCGTGCTCCCCCACCAGTTCACGCGCGAGGCGCAGGAAGTCGACCCCGGCCGCGTCGCTGCCGTCGGCCGTACCGCCGATCCGCACCAGCCGCGGCAGATGGTCGGCGACCTCCACCAGTGCGTCGAGGATCTGCCGCTGGTAGCGGTACTCCAGGATCTCGGGCGCTTCGGCCGCCGTCACGGCCCGGATGTCCAGGGCCTGGGCCTCCAGCAGCGCCGCGTTCGCCTTCGCCTCGGACTCGGCCTGCACATAGCGCTGCCGGGCCAGCGCCTCGGCCCGGTTGGTCTCGCGCTCCACGGCCGTGTCCATCTGCGCCTGGTACTGGGCGATGTCCGCCTGGATCGCGGAGAGCGTCTCGTGGCTGGTCGCCAACTCCTTGGTCAGATCGCCCTCGTCCTGCTCCTTGCGCAGCATCAGCGCGTACTCGTGGGTGTACGCCTCCTTCGCCATCCGCACCATCTCCGGCGCGGCCAGGTCCATCCGGTAGCCCCGGTCGGCCGGCTCCGCGTGTGTGATGTTGGCGTTGGTCAGCTCGACAGCGGGCCGGAACTGCTGGTTGAGCTGCTCCAGCAGCCGGCCGGTGTCCTCCCCGACCATGTCGTAGATCCCGGCGGCCTCCTGCTCGTAGATGAGGCTGCGGATGGTCTCGCTGACGGCGTTGCTCAGCTTCTCCTCGAAGCCGCGGACGGCACCGAGCGTGTAGACGAACTCGGTCGGGTCGCTGATCCGGAACTGGATGAAGAGGTCGATCGACGCCTTCACCCCGCCCTTGGTCGGCGCCTCCCGCACCGGCGCGTTGAACGGGTACTCGCGGACCGTGTTGACGATGTACGAGACGCGCTTCCACGGGCTGATCAAAATGACCCGGCCGGGCCCGACGACCTTCTCCAGCTTCCCGAACCGGGTGATCAGCGCCTGGCAGCCGTCCGGAACCATGACCATGCCCTGCCGCCACCACACGAAGCCGATCGCGGCCAGCGCCACGACCCAGTAATGCAGTCCGAAGAGCGGATTGATCAACGGCGAGTCGTCCACGGTCGACACCACAGCGGTTCCCACCGCGCCCAGCACCAGCAGCATCAGCACCGGGAGCATGCTCAGGAACGAACGGCCCTTCGGCAGCACCATCGGGCAGATCTCATGAACCTGCTCGCCGTCCTCGCGCTTGTGCCCGCTCTGGTTGAGCGCCTCGCCCGCCTCGTCCAACGCGACGGTCCGCTGCGCCATCACGGTCGCGATCGAACCGCCCTGCTCCCGGGCCGCCGGGAAGTCCGCGGGATCCATCCCCTCGTCCTGCGGTTCCTGCACGTCCTGGTCCTCCTGGCCGGCCTCCCCCTGGCCCCGGCCCTCGGCACTCCGCCCCCGCGTGGGCCCCCGCCCGGCGGAGCGGCCCGTACGCCTGCGGACCTCCTCCTCCGCCACCTGCCGGGGATCGGCACCGGAAGCCACCGCGGAAGCCACCCTCCGTACGCTCTGCGCTCTGGCCACAGTTCCCCCTCTGTCTCATCGTGCGCTCCCGCCATCCCACACCACGAGCAGCGCCGCAGCCACGGCGGGATCCCCGATCGTGACAGCACGGCGAACCCTTCGTTGCCTCCGGTACACAACGCCCGCCGCCATATGGGCCGTCGCCTCGTGCGGCTGGCGGCCCGCCGACCTGCTCACGGGGCAGGCGGCCATCCGTCATACCCCTCGACACCCCTCGATCCGCACCGCTGTCGGGCACCGGTGTGACGGCGCCCGCAGCGACGACGCTTACTCCCTCACCCCCGGGCGTCGGATCTGCCGGATCCCGTCATCGTCGACGACCTCGTGATCGAGGGCGGAAGGAAACCCATCATGCAGGCATGGGACCTTCGGACCGGCGCTGAGGTGTGGAAGGTGCGGCGCAGACGCACTCCGACAACGAGCCTCGTGTACGCCTCGGGAAGACTCCTTTACGGAGCGGGCAGGACTCTCTTCGCCCATGACGCACGTACGGGCAAAGGGCCATGGGCGCTTTGAAATCAATCTGCGGCACTATGGCCGAAGAGTCACGGCGATACGCTTCCCGCGAGACGTCACCTTTCGTCATCGGCAGCGAATGTCGCCGCGTACACGGAACGCACAGGTGTGCCGTAGCGGTCACCCGGCGCCGCAGACCGCCCGGGACCGACGTCGCCTGATGCGACTCTATGATCGTCGCATGACAGACGACCCCGATCAGCACAGGGAGCCGGGGCTTCCGCCCAAGGTCGAGTTCGCATTTCCAGGCCCCCTCCGCGACCGGCTCGTCGCCGCGATCCTCGACGGATCCAAGACCGCCACCACCGGGCTGCTGGCCGAGTACGAGCAGGACGGGGAACCGCTCCCGTCCGTCGGCCGGCGTTCGACAGTGGTCGACTCCGAAGGGCGCCCAGTGGCGATCATCGAGGTGACGGACGCCCGCGTGGTGCCGCTCGACGAAGTGGACATCGCCCATGCACGAGATGAAGGCGAAGGCCACACCACAGTCGAGAAGTGGCGGTCAGACCACGAGGAATTCTGGCACAGCGAAGAGATGCGAGAGGCCCTGGGGAATCCTCACTTCACCGTGCACGACACCACTCCGGTCGTGTTGGAACGATTTCGCGTTGCGGCCCGCCTGCCCGATCCGTCCTGACCGGCCGTCCCCGCGCCCCAAGTCGTCGGGGCTCCACGGTGGGTCATGGCGGACCCGCGTCCGTGACGCTGACCACGGCACGTGATCCAATGACCGCATGGTGGAGGACCGCACATGCCTGGGGCCGTTGGAACTGCTCGACGGCCGTTGGGGAGTCGGGGACGCCACACGGCCTGATACCCACTGGGTGGAATTCCGCTCGAACGGCTTCTATCAGCACACTCCAGATTCCGAAGGGCAATTGATCCCGTGGTCCAGGGTCATGAATGGCATCTGGCTCACCTGGGGCAAGCACTCCTGGAACACGAACAGCAGAGGCCTCTACACGCCGAGGGGAATGGTCGCCACCCGCGACGGCGGCTGGATGCACATGACGCTGCGCCACCCGTACGAGGACCACCAGTTGCGCTTCGACCAGCACACGCGCCCGTACCGGGCAGTGGACGTGCTCCGGTTGGAGTACCTGCTGCGGCAGCTCACCACCGAGGGAAAGCCGCATCTCCTCAGCGACTCGGAATGGGTGGGACATGCCGCGGTGTACCTGGCCGGGGGGAATAACCGCTGGATCACCAGGCGTGCACTGCGAAAGGTGGCGGCGGAGGCCCTGGCAGCAGCCGACGCCGGCAGCCGCGGACAACCGCCATCGCCATCGGCGCCGTGAACGGACAACCGACAGCAGGACTACCACCGCGGCCCGGGCATAGCCCTCACCCCGCCATCGCGGTGAGCGCCCTGTCTACGTCATGTGCAAGCTCACCAGTCCGCCGTCCGGCTGCGTCCGCCCCCCGAGTACGCGATCACCGCCGGTGGATCGGGCGTGTTCAGCTTCGGTTCGGCTTCCGATCAGGGGTGCTGTGGAGTGCGGTGAGGCGGGCGGTTTCGTCGTCGCGGAAGTTGCGGACTTCGGTGCAGCGTTGGCTCATGACGAAGTCGCCGAGGGCCATGCAGAGGTCCATGCGTTGGATGCAGACGCCGATCATGAAGGGGCCGTTCTTGGCGCGGTACATCCGGACGCCGTAGTAGCCCTCTTGGCAGTCGCGGTCGTTGTTGAAGCGGCAGCCGGTGCAAGTCTCGGGGAGGCGGACGGGACGGATGCTCTTGGCATAGAGGGTGCGGCCGTCCGGGAGGCGGTAGCGGGTGCGCTGGTCGGAGGCGCCTGCGGTGATGACGCGGAGATCGGGGACGGCGCCCAGGTGGTCGAGGACCTCGCGCATGGCGGCGAGGGAGGCGCCGTCGTCTTCCAGGTTCACCAACATCCGCACGACGACATCGCGGCCGTGCTGCTCGATGATCCGCAGGACCCGCTCGACGTGGTCGTGGTCGGGGATGACGATGTTGGCCGAGACCTTCACACCGTGCCGGGTGGCGGTCTCGATGGTGCGCGTGAGGGCGTCGAGTTTCCGGGCGGCCAGGCGGGGTGAGGCGAGGCGGGGGGCCTGGACGGCGGCGAGTTCGTCGGGGGTGGTGCCGAAGACGGACAGGTTGATGCGGTCCAGCCCGGCCTCCGCGCACTCGGGCAACACGGCCGCGCCGTTCTCGCCGTTGGACGTCAGCCCGACGGTCAGGTCCAGGCGGCGGGCAATGCGGACCAGGCCGGGCAGGTCGGGGTGGAGGGTGGGCTCGCCACCGGTGAAGTGGACCTCGTTGATGGGGAGGCTGCCGCGGACAGCGGCCAGGGCGAGCGCGAAGTCCGTGTCGGCGGGGATGCGCTGGGGCAGGAAGTCGGCTCCGTTGGTGGCCAGGTAGATCGAGACCCTGCCGGAGCGGCCGGGGGTGCCGGCGAAGGCGTCGGGTGGGCGGCCGGTGTTGTCGGTGGCGACGGGGGTGCCTTCGTTGTGGCAGAAGGTGCAGGCCAGCCCGCACGCGTCGATGATCTTCACGCGGAGGGTGCGGTCGGGAACGACCGCGACGGGGACGTCGTCGAGTGGGTCGTGCATCGTTCCGCCTTCCGTGCCCGACCGGGACAGAGGGGTGCCCCGGTCGGCGGGTGTGGGGGTGGGGTCAGAAGCGCAGGTCGGTGATGGTGTCGAGGTCGATGTCGTAGCGGGCATAGATCTTCTGGGTGTTCTCGCTGGTCAGCTCGTCCTTGGGGATGCCGAGGCGTTCGGCGGTCTGCCAGACCTGTTCCTCGTCGTCGCCCTCGATCTCCAGGTACGGGGGAATGCGGGGCCAGGTGTCGATCTCCAGCCGTACGCCGTCCAGCAGCCAGGAGCTGCGGCGGTTCTCCTGGTACGAACGGTGGGACAGCCCCATGAGGCCCAGGAGGGCGTGGGTATCCTCGAAGGAGCCCACGGTGGTCTCGGTCTCCTGGGTACCGTCGATCGCGTCCGAGCTGATCGTCTTGACGCACAGCGTCACCGCGCCGCCCGCGTCCCGCAGCCGCACCCAGCGGCCGTCGACCGGGGGGATGGGGTCATAGACGTAGCGGCGCATCAGTCGCTCGCTGTGGAAGGTGCCGCCTGCGGACTTGATGCGCGCGGCCATCGCCTCCGGGTCGATCTCCAGGGCCTTGGCCTCGTACTCGATGACGTGCATGGGGGTGCCAACTTCCTTCCGTACGGGATCGGGTAGCGGAGTCTGACAGGAGTGCGGGATCGCGCAGCCACTCGTTGAGCCGGTCCTCCACCGGGACAGCAAACGGGCGCGGCACGTCCCATCGCCCTCTCGGTCTGCACCAGCGCGTCAGAGTGCGCCGGAGCTTCTGGAAGGTAGTCAAGATCTCGTCCTTCAGAGCGCGGTGCACAGATCGCGCGGGTCGACGGGGGTGACCTTGCGCAGTTCGCGGATCAGCTTGGACGCGAGCATCGAGTGCAGGCCCGGGTCGTCCTTGGGCAGCCAGATGTCGGTGTCGCCGTGGTTGAGCCGCCACCCGTCGACGGTGAGGCGGTAGCTCACCCCGCCCACTCCCCACAGCCGGGGCACCCTCACCCGCAGCGCCGTGAAGGCCCCGCTCTTGGGACACACGGCCATCGACAGCCGCGCGTCCTTAGCGCACAACGGCGGCATCGCGCTCAGCGCACCCTCCGGCCACGAGGGCGGGTCCAGCTCGTTGCGCCAGCCGAAGAAGAGCCACCCGTCCGCGTTGCGGTCCGCCGGACCGCCGCAGACCTGGCACTTCATCGCGTACATGCACTCGTACTGCCGCCCCGGATGCATCGACGCGAAGTCCGGCCGGCCGACTCCAGGCGAGTACGAACACCGCGCCCACAGCACCCCGAACCCATCACGATCAGAAGGAAACTCCCGCCCTCGGTAGGCCAGCTTCAGGGCGGGACCGAGCGCGACAGCCAGCGTCGCCTCGGCGACCGCCTGCTCGCTGTCCCACATAGCCACGTACGGCACACGCACCGAACGTCCAGTGCGCGGGTGCTTCGCGTACAGGGGCATGCGTCCTGGGCCAAGGGCGAACGCCGTCCCCGTGGCTTCTATGGGGGTCGCTACTCTCGGACGGCCGTACCTGCTCATCAGTCCGGAACCACCATCTCGGCGAAGACCGTCTTCCCGAAGTACCGCAGCTCCACGTCCCAGTTCGCGGCCAGAGCGCTGATGAGCAGAAGACCGCGCCCCTGCTCGTCCTTCGGCCCCGCCTCCCGGTTCGTGGGTTTCGACCTCGACGTGTCTTCGACAGAGATCTGCACCAAGCGCGTCCGGGGTCTCGTCACCGTGACTCGCAGGAGTTGGCATCCGCTGTGCACGATCGAGTTCGTGACCAGCTCAGAGGTGACGAGCACGGTCTGATCGACGAACTCGCCGTCGAACCCCCAGGCGCACAGGGCGGCTTTGACCAGCTCACGGGAGCGGCGAGCAGTCCGTGGCTCGCTCGGCCAGGTCTCGCTGTAGCCGGGGGATCCGACGGCATTGGGTCGAGGCGCGGTCATGGACACAGGGCCATCCCTCCGAGGTGGTGGGGCACCCGTCTCTGAGCGAGGGACAGGGGCAGGAAGCTCTCCGCCGCACCGACGGAACGGGACCCGGCGGCGTCACGCGGAAGTGAGACGAACGTAGGGCGGCGCGACTCCAACTGCCAAAGAGATTGCGTGAGTTTGCAGCACTTCCTTTGACCAGCCTGTACAGCGCTCGGACGATGACTAGGCGGCGCAAACCAGCGCAAGGCAGCAGACAGGAGAATCACCATGAAGCTACGGTTCCTTGGTAAGAACTCCAACGTGGGCGACTGCCCGACCCTGTACGCCACCGACCGTGACACGTACCTCGTCCAGGGATGGAAGGTCTTCGCGAACGACCTGCTCATGCAGCTCGACGTCCCCGAGGGGCAGAGCGTGGTGGAGGTCCCGACCGAGCTGTTCGAGCACCTGGCCGAGGACGGTCTCCCGGCCGGGGAGTTCAGGCGGCTGGAAGACCCTCTCATGATCCTGACGCCGACAGGCACGTACGTGGTCCAGGGGGCGGAGGTGGCCGATCCCGAAGCCCTGGGACAGATGGAGATTCCGGACTACGAGACCGTGGTCGAGGTCCCCAAGGCCGCGATCACAGCCCTACTGGAGGAACCGCGTGGAACTGATCACCGGCGTCGAGCGCAACCGGCTCATTGAGGCGTGCGAGCACGGCGCGTTCCACCTGGAACTGCGCGACGACTACTCGGTGCCCGACGAGGACGGCCCCTTCGAGAGCTGGCTCCGCGACGAACCGGTGGACTACGCGTTCATGGAACCGTGGACGCAGATGGTCAAGTGGCTGGCGGGCGAAGGAAGGGCCGTACGACGCGTCCGTATCGTTTCCCATCCCCACACGCCGTACATCCAGTGGGAACACCGCACCACTCCCCGCAACCTGGATGCCGGCGAGGACATCCGCTGGCTCCCCCGCCACACCGTCCCCGACGATCTGATCTTCCCGTTCGACGGAAAGGACTGGTGGCTCATAGACGACCGGCTCCTGGCCGTCGGCCACACCGATGCCGGTCGAGTGACGGGGCACGAGGTCATCGAAGACCCCAAGGTCATCGCCGAGGCAGTCGCGCTCCGCGACGCCCTGTGGTCCCTCGCCATCCCGCACGGCGAGTACCGGCCCTGATCGACGCGTGAGCAAACAAGCACAGGAGGCTCGTGAGGCGCTGGGTGCCCGGCTGCGCGGTTTCCGGAAAGACGCCGGATTCGACAGCGGTCGGGCACTCGCGCGTGCCCTGGGATGGCAGGAATCGAAGGTCTCCCGTCTGGAGAACGGCAAACAGAACGCCAGCGAGAGCGACATCCGCGCCTGGTGCGAGGCCACCGACCAGCACGGACACATCCCGGATCTGATCGCGACCGTCCGCCACATCGACGAACTCTGGCTGGAATGGCGCCGACAACTCCAGACCGGTGTCGAGACCCGCCAGAAGAAGTCCCTTCCCGTCTACGCGAAGACCCGAGTGTTCCGCATCTGGAACCCCAACATGATCTGGGGAACCTTTCAGACAGCGGAGTACGCCGCGGAGGTCTTCCAGCAGGGCGTCTCCTTCTACGAGTTCCCGAACGACACCGAGGCCGCAGTGGCCAAGCGGCTGGAGCGCCAGAGGTACCTGTACGAGGGAAACCGGATCTACAACGTCCTCCTCGGCGAGCAGGCCCTCTACGCGAACATCGGCGGCCCGGACGTCATGCGGGACCAGTTGGACCGGCTCACCGCGCTGATGGGCCTGCCGCGGGTGAGCCTGGGCATCGTCCCGTCCACAGCTCCCACCGCGATCTGGCTCGGCCACTCCTTCTCGATGTTCGACGACCGGCTCGTCCTCGTCGAGACGTTCTCCGCCGAACTGTCCGTCACACAACCTCGCGAGATCGAGCTGTACGCCAGAGCCTTCTCGCTCCTCCAGCAATCAGCTGTGTACGGCGAGACCGCCAGAGGGCTCATCCACACCGCCAGGAAGTACTTCGACCGGCACCGCGCATGATGACCACCGACGAGGGCGAGAGAGTGAACCCCGAACCGAACTGGCGCACAAGCTCGTACACCGGAACCGAGAACTGTGTGGAAGTCGCCGATGGCGACCCGGCTGAAGTCTTGGTGCGGGACACCAAGGGCCGAGGAGGGCCCGTTCTCCACCTCTCCCCCGGCGCCTGGGCCGATTTCGTCCAGTTCGTGGTCGACGGGGCGGCCAATCGACCTGCTCTGGGAGACCGCCGACTGGCTTCCTCTTCCATCTAGCGAGCTTGAGGTGCGGTCGATCCTGCACACCCTGTCCCGTGCGCGTCCGAGCCCACTCTGCTGCGGCGGGATCTCAGGCCCTGCCTCCCCGACACCGACATGATCCAGCCGGGCGTATGACTCACCTCCTTCACACTGGCATCAGCGCAAGATCGCCGCATGGAACGGAAGCCCTTGTGCAAGAATCGCGATATCAACTAAAGTGGCGTGTGCACTGAAGTGCTCTGAAACGAAGTCGACCAGAGGAGTCGTCCGTATGAGCGTGGCTGTGCCCCCTTGGGCCACGGAGGTGTTCGGCGAACAGGCGCTGCCGGCTCGCGTGCGACTGGGTCAAGCACTGCGGAACATGCAAGCCAACGCGCAGGCAGCACAGGAACAGACCGCCTCCCGAACGAACCACACCTACGGCTCCTCTCGCTGGCAGGGGCAGTTCGAGCGGGTACAGGAAGAACTAAGGGATCTTCCCGGCGCCAGGCCGGTCAAGCCCTACAACTTCCCGTTCGAGTTGATGCTCATCAACAAAGGGCTCCTGTATCCGTTCCTCCACGCGAGGACCAAGGCCGACGTGCGCACGGCGCGCATCCCGAACGAGTCCCAGTTGATAAAGGAACTGTTCATCTTTGCGCCGGAGCCGACCCACGTGCAGGGCTCATTTGACTTCGGCGACGAAGGGGTGAGCAGCGAGACAGTATCCCCTCGTGGTGGCCTTGCGGCCGTACCGCCCGACACCCGCCTGATCCTGGTGCCCTTCGCGTGCAACGCCTCCGAACTGCTGGAAGCGCATTGGGGCATCGCTGCGCTGGGAGAGGAGCGGCGTTTGGAGTGGAAGACGGTGCCCGAGCCCCTGACGCTGCCGGAATCAGTCAAGACGTCCAGGCCGACGATCACCAGCGTCCCCCAGCAGCCAACATCGCCTGCCGCGGAGCACACCAGCTTCGATCAAGGTACTGCGCCGAGGCTTACGCTGTCGTCGCGCGCGAACGTGGACCGACAGCGGGACGTTCCGCCGCTGACCGAAGCAGAGCCAGTCGAGGACCAGACCAGCGAAGACGATGCGACCCACTAAGCAAGACCTCATCCCGGGCACAGAGGCGCGAGGAACGAGCCCCCGCGCCATCTCCGATGGCTTCGATCCCGCACGGCTCACTCAGGCACGACGCTTGGCCGAGATGACCAAGAAGGATGTAGCCGCTGCGCTCGGTGTGACGTCAGCAGCAGTGGGCCAGTACGAGACTGGAGCGTCTCGGCCGCGCCCCGAACTGATCCCTCGCCTCTCCGAGACCCTGGGCGTGCCCAATACCTTCTTCTTGGCCGGGCGTCCGGCCAATCGGCTCGACACCTCGATGGCCCACTTCCGGAGCCTGCGGAGCACTCCCAAATCGCAGAGGGAGCGTGCCCTGGCCTTCGCCGAACAGGTATGGGAGCTCACCTACGCACTGGAACTGCGAATCCAGTTGCCCCTCGTAGACCTCCCAGGCTTCGCCGGCGGAGAGGTTCACCCGGGGGTAGATATGCCAACTGATCCCGCCAGAGCAGCACGAGAGCTTCGACGGCACTGGGGCCTGGGAGACGGCCCCGTGACTCACCTGGTACGGCGGATGGAGTCCCACGGGATCGTCTCCGTGATGCCGCCGTCCGCTGATCCTTCTGCCGCGTCCGTGGATGCCTTCTCAACGCGGGCGGCTCGACCTCTCGTCATCCTCACGGCAAACAGGGCTGACGACATCTACCGGCACCGATTCACTGCCGCTCACGAACTTGGCCACCTGGTCCTGCACGGCGACGCCACCGGTGACAGCCGTCAGGAAAAGGAAGCTGATGCTTTCGCTGCCGAGTTCCTTACCCCGCGTGACAGCATTCTTCCACTCCTGCCGAAGCGGATGGACCTGGCCCGGCTAGCGGAGCTGAGCCGCACATGGGGCGTATCCACCCACTCGCTCGTCTACAGGTGCCGCGAATTGGGGCTCATTTCGGACGCTACTGCTAGTCGAACTTATCAGCGCCTCCGCGCCTTGACAGGCCAGCTCGGTTTCACCCCAGAATCAGTGTCGAACTATCCAGCCGAGACACCCACCCTGCTCCGGCAAGCCTTTGAACTCGCTACCGAGGAAGCGGGCCTGTCGGTCGCCAGATTGGCTCACGAGTTGGCCTGGACACCAGAGCGCGTTCGCGAACTGCTAGGCGTACACGAGCAACGGCCGGTACTGCGTCTCGTCCAGTAGCAGAGACCCCTAGCTGGATCTAGGGCGGGCCAGCCGATCTCGCTAATCCGAACAGCCGGAGAGTCACTCACCTTCCTCTCTACGGAGAGTGGCAGCATCATCAGCCCCAAGGGGCCCGAGCACGGGGGCACTACGGCGCACCCGGACCCAGCACGGCTAGCCCCAAGCACCAGAGGCATAAGGAGCGTCTATCGCCTTTACC
Source organism: Streptomyces sp. WMMB303 (assembly GCF_029351045.1). Lineage (NCBI taxonomy): Bacteria > Bacillati > Actinomycetota > Actinomycetes > Kitasatosporales > Streptomycetaceae > Streptomyces > Streptomyces sp. WMMB303. The sequence goes on from NZ_JARKIN010000001.1 coordinate 1,703,768, forward strand.
TCAGTCCTTCAAAATGGCATCAGTATGCTGATCCTCCTGATTCCACACATCGCTATACGATCGCAAGTCTTCCGCAGACAACTCCAGGTCGCCGTGGACGCGAACAGCACTGGTATCCCAGGGGCGCAGACCGTCGAAGCGCGGAGTCAGTAGAATTCCGAGTGCAGAAGATTCGTGCACTCGACCAGTACGCGTGGTCAACTCATGGTGACGTAGCTGCACATATACTCAGAACGCTGCTTGGACACTGGGGTCGAAGCGTGTGGCCGCACCCACGATGAGCTGCCGGGTGCCGTCTTCCTCAACCAGACGCCGAAAGCGCCATTTGAGGTGATCAGCGGGAACATCCGGAACGTCACGGAGCATGTCCAACAGCAGGTGCCCCCACTCAGCTCGGGCCGATACCGGCAGTCGATCGAAGTCGGACAGAACTGCGAACCAACCGTCTCCCGGCACAGGTTCTCGCATAAGACTGGTGGCTACGTCCTCCAGCATGATGCGAATCATCAGGTGTGCATGAGTGCCGTCAGAACCAGCTGGGGCCTGCGGTAGTTGCGGTGCGGAGTACAACATGCTGCCCGGCCCGAGCAACTCGGTGTCGATCTCCTTCGGCGGCATGGCTGCGTCAGCAGCGGCTAGTTCGTAGAAACGGACTGGCTCTTCACCCAGCGGAACTACAGGTTCCGCAGCGGCGCGAAAGAGGTAGTCCAGCACAGCGGTGGTAGACCGCATCTGATCAAAGAGAAAGTCCCAGTCGCGACGGGTCAGCGCGATAGCGGGCATTCCGATCGGCTCCCAGGAGACCACGGTGTTCTCCGGAACATGGGGATGGTCGAGCAGAAACACCGCAACCCATTCGTAAGCTGCGCTGTCGACACGCAGCGTCCAGCCTCTCTCGTTGACCATGTCACTGGGCAAGATACGAAGCTGCCGCACAGTACCCTTCGCCTGTTTCATCGCCTTCGCCGCCACCTTCTGAATCCAGGAGGTCTCCTGTATGTCTGGCTTGGGCTCGATGGTGCGGGCCTTGACCTGTACGACTGCTCCTCGGCCGCCAGCCAGCAGTATCCGGTCGCCGAGCTCTCTTCGTCCTGACCCCTTGGTCGCGTGGTCGGCCTGCTGGAAGACAAAGTCCGGCATACCCCAGGCCGCGGCGGCGGTGTGGGCGGCGGCCTCAGCACCAGTGCCGTGGTCGACGCCGGACGGCCGAGGCAGCGCCGGGGGTATTCGCCTCATGTAGGCCCCATTGGGTGTCTGCACGATGAGCGTGAGGCTGTCGGGGCTGTCGTCTCGGACGTAGCGCCACAGCTGGGATGAAGCCGAGTCGGTCATATAGCTATTAGACGACTTCTATGTGGCTTCAGGCGGGGATTCCGCGTCGTTCCCCATCAGCGCCAGCAGGCTAGGCGTTCGGCGCGTCAGTCCGACCCATAGTGCTTGAGCAGTGTCTCGCAGCGAGGAGTATGCGGCCCTGCGGGACCATCGAGAGTTAGGCGCTGAGCCCCGGGAAGAAACTTGGTTTGCCTCTTGGGCTGCGAGGAAGGGACCACAGCGTCTTGCCGAGCGCTATCCGCAGGATGCAGGTGACGTTGGAGTACTACACACGGTCGCGTCCCACAGGCGGAGACGCCGGTGCATGAACGGCCCCGCCAGGACCAACATGCCGACTCCTGGCGCTCACCGCTGCCCATCCGCGATCAAGGTGCGGCATTGGGTCGGCGTATGACATCCCGAAGGCCGCCGCCCTGGGATCAGGACGGCGGCCCACAACTGCATAACTGACGCAGCATCAGTGGTTCGGGCTCCCGGTGCACATCCGGTGCACACGAGGGTGGGAACAAGTCGGGAACAGCGGGAAACGTTGAACGCTCTTTCCGCAGGTCACAGCAGGTTTCCCAGCCAGCCCCGCAGGCAGCCCGACCCCGCACTTTAGAGGTCGAAGTACAGTTCGAACTCGTGCGGGTGGGGGCGGAGCTGCATGGGGGCGATTTCGTTGGTGCGCTTGTAGTCGATCCAGGTCTCGATCAGGTCGGCGGTGAAGACGCCGCCGGCCTGGAGGTATTCGTTGTCGGCCTCCAGGGCGTCCAGGACGGCCGGGAGCGAGGTGGGGACCTGGGCGACGTCGGCGTGCTCTTCGGGGGCGAGCTCGTAGAGGTCCTTGTCGATCGGCTCCGCGGGCTCGATCTTGTTCTTGATGCCGTCCAGGCCGGCCAGCATCAGCGCGGAGAAGGCCAGGTACGGGTTGGACGAGGGGTCCGGGGCGCGGAACTCGACGCGCTTGGCCTTGGGGTTGGAGCCGGTGATCGGGATCCGCATCGCGGCCGAGCGGTTGCGCTGCGAGTAGACCAGGTTGACCGGGGCCTCGAAGCCGGGGACCAGGCGGTGGTAGGAGTTCACCGTCGGGTTGGTGAAGGCCAGCAGCGAGGGGGCGTGGCGCAGGATGCCGCCGATGTAGTAGCGGGCGGTGTCCGAGAGGCCCGCGTAGCCCTGCTCGTCGTAGAAGAGGGGGTCGCCGCCCGACCAGAGGGACTGGTGGACGTGCATGCCGGAGCCGTTGTCGCCGAAGATCGGCTTGGGCATGAAGGTGGCGGTCTTGCCGTTGCGCCAGGCGGTGTTCTTGACGATGTACTTGAACAGCATCAGGTCGTCGGCCGCGGCCAGCAGCGTGTTGAACTTGTAGTTGATCTCCGCCTGGCCCGCGGTGCCCACCTCGTGGTGCTGGCGCTCGACCTGGAGTCCGGCGCGGGTCAGCTCGAGGGAGATCTCGGCGCGGAGGTCGGCGAAGTGGTCGACGGGCGGGGCCGGGAAGTAGCCGCCCTTGTAGCGGACCTTGTAGCCGCGGTTGCCGCCGTCCTCGAGGGCGCCGGTGTTCCAGGCTCCCGCCTCGGAGTCGATCTCGTAGAAGGAGCGGTTCGCGGTGGTCTCGAAGCGGGCGCTGTCGAACACGTAGAACTCCGCCTCCGGACCGAAGAACGCCGTGTCGGCGATCCCGGAGGAGGCGAGGTACGCCTCGGCCTTCTTGGCCACGTTCCGCGGGTCACGGCTGTACTGCTCGCCGGTGATCGGGTCGTGGATGAAGAAGTTGATGTTGAGGTGCTTCTCGGAGCGGAACGGGTCCAGCCGCGCGGTGGACAGGTCCGGGACCAGCGCCATGTCGGACTCGTGGATGGCCTGGAATCCGCGGATCGAGGAGCCGTCGAACATCAGGCTCTCGGCCGGATCGAAGGACTCCGCGGGAACGGCGAAGTGCTGCATGACGCCGGGCAGGTCGCAGAACCGGACGTCGATGAATTTGACGTCGTTGTCCGCGATGTACTTCTTGGCCTCGTCGGCGTTCTGGAACATCCATCCTCCTAGTCCCGCCGCGTCGGGACGGGCTTGCTCCGGCTCCGGGTGCGGGCACAGGGGCTCCGCACGCCTGATGGCCGACATTAGGCAGGGGCCATTTCTCCAGCATGACTCAACTGTTTCGCTGATGTTAACCACCAGGCGGGGCCGGGATCGGTCAACCGTGCGGAGTGCGACTGTTACGGTCGGTTTGCGCGGGCCTTGCGAACCGTTTGCCCGGGGAGACGCCCAGGGGGTGTTCGACGCCGGGCGGCGAGTTCGCGGAGCCGTCCCCTCGGGACCTCCCGGGGCGGTCACCTTCGGAGACGTACGCCGTACGGTGATCATCGTACGGCGTACGAGCTGTCGCTGCCGCCCGGCACCCGGATCGCCCGGCCACCCGGTCGCCCCGGCGGGCCCGCCGCCGGACGGGCCGGCTCACGGGGGAATCCGGCGCGATACCGTGGCCGGGTGGACAACAGGGAAGCAATCGGGTCATGGCTGTCCGGACCGCGGGCCGCCGCGGAGGAGATGGGCGCCGATTTCGGCCACCGCGGCAAGCGGCTCGGGCTCCCAGCCGAAGGCCCCGGCTCGATCGCGCCGGTCGGGCGGAGGGTCGGTGCGCTCTTCATCGACTGGGCGCTCTCGGCTCTCGTCGCGTTCGGGCTGCTCGCGGGACGCCGCCTGGAGGCCACCAACAACTGGGCGCTCGTCGTCTTCCTCGTCATGAGCCTGCTGACCGTCGGCACGGTCGGCGCCACCCCCGGGAAGCGGCTGCTGGGGCTGCGTGTGGTCGCGCTGGACGGGCTGGAGAGGCTGCCGGTGTGGCGGGCCGCGGTACGCACCGTGCTGCTCGGCCTCGCCCTGCCCGCGCTCGTCTGGGACCGCGACAACCGCGGACTGCACGACCGCCTCTCGGGCTCGGTCCAGGTGCGGGCCTGATCATCCGTCCGTGCCCGTCCGCGGGCCGGGCGTGAGGCCCGCGTCTCTCCTCGTCGCAGCGGGCATGAGGAGGGGGCGGAGCCCCTCCCCGGAGCCCCGCCCCTGCCGCTGCCTCTTCGCTCGCCGTCCCCGTGCGAGTGCGCGGAACGCCGCTAGCGGCCCTGCGGGCCCTTGGGGAGCTTCATGCCCTTGGGCATCGGGCCCTTCGGGATGGGCATGTTGCTCATGAGGTCGCCGAGCGCGCGGAGGCGGTCGTTGATCTGGGTGACCTCGGAGCCCTGGAGCGTGCGGGGCAGCTTCATGATCCTGACCCGGAGCTTCTTCAGCTCGACCTGGCCCTCGTCGTTGCCGACGACGAGGGTGTGGACCGGTACGTCGCCGACGACGCGGCTCATCTTCTTCTTCTCGGACGCCAGCAGGCCACGCAGCCGGTTCGGGTTCCCCTCGCCGACCAGGACGATGCCCGCCTTGCCGACCGCGCGGTGGACCACGTCCTGGCTGCGGTTCATCGCCACGGCCGGGGTGACCTGCCAGCCGCGGCCGATGTTCTCCAGTACGGCGGCCGCCGCTCCCGGCTGGCCCTCCATCTGTCCGAACGCGGCCCGCTCAGCGCGGCGCCCGAAGATGATCGCGCAGGCCAGCAGGCCCAGCAGCACGCCGACGATCCCCAGGTAGACCGGGTGACCGATCAGAAAGCCGACCGCGAGGAGTACACCGAAGGTGACAAGCCCCACGCCGGCCAGGATCCAACCGATCTTCCGGTCCACGCGCCGGGTCATCTTGTACGTCTGGGCGATCTGCTTGAGCCGCCCAGGATTCTCGGTGTTGTCCTTCCTCGCCATGCGGGGAAGTTTACGTGGGAGGGACGGCGAGGTGCTGCGCGGCCGGGGCTACCGGGTCCGGTCGCCGGGACCGGCCCGGTCAGAGCCCGGACGAGAGGCCCGGTCCGCCCCGCGCGGGCCGGCCGCCGCCGGGACGAACCCGCAGGCCGGGACCGCCGGGGCGCATCCGCCGGCCGGCATCGGTGGCCGACCGGGCGAGGCTCAGCCCCGGGACGTCAGCAGTGCCCGGCGGTCCGAGGCCGCCTCCAGCACGGTCTCCGCCTCGTGCCGGGCCCGGGCCCGGCGACGGTCCTCCAGGACCGCCGTCCATGCGTTGCGCCGGGCGACGCGCTGCCCGTTGCCGAAGAAAAGGTGTTCCAGACCTTCCAGTGCCCACAGGGTGGTCCGCACTGTCGTCCCCTCCGTCACATCCGTCTGAACCGGGCGCCTCGCACGGCCGTACGGGCCGTGTGTGCGCGGTACGTGGTTTCAGCGTTACGCATTGGTGTTACCAGGCGATGACCGGAGGGTCAAAGTCCACGAAAGCCTGTGCGGCGAAGCTCACGTCACTGAAGCCCGTATTCCGCTTCGCTGCACGGGTCGAGCCGCCCGGATCCGGCCACCCGGGGACGGCTCCGGGGCGGGCCACCCCGGAGCGACCGGAGCGGCCCAGGAGGCCGCTCAGGCGGCCGACGTCGTTCCGGCGCGCCGGGCCTCGACCGCCTGCTGGTAGAGGCGTCCGGCGCGGTAGGAGGAGCGGACGAGCGGTCCGGACATGACGCCCGCGTACCCGATGGCGTCGGCCTCGTCCTTCAGCTCGACGAACTCCTGCGGCTTGACCCAGCGCTCGACGGGGTGGTGGCGCGGGGAGGGGCGCAGGTACTGGGTGATGGTGATCAGCTCCGTACCGGCCTCGTGCAGGTCCCGCAGGGCCTCGCTGATCTCCTCGCGGGTCTCGCCCAGGCCCAGGATCAGGTTGGACTTGACGACCAGCCCGGCCTCGCGGGCGCGGGTGAGGACCTCCAGGGACCGCTCGTAGCGGAAGCCGGGGCGGATGCGCTTGAAGATCCGCGGCACCGTCTCGACGTTGTGCGCCAGCACCTCGGGGCGGGAGGAGAAGACCTCGGCCAGCTGGTCGGGTTCGGCGTTGAAATCGGGGATCAGCAGTTCGACACCGGTGTCGGGCATCATCCCGTGGATCTGCCGCACGGTCTCGGCGTAGAGCCAGGCGCCGCCGTCGTCGAGGTCGTCGCGGGCCACGCCGGTGATCGTCGCGTAGCGGAGCTCCATGGTGCGGACCGACTCGGCGACCCGGCGGGGCTCGTCCCGGTCGAGCTCGGCGGGCTTGCCGGTGTCGATCTGGCAGAAGTCGCAGCGGCGGGTGCACTGCTCGCCGCCGATCAGGAAGGTCGCCTCGCGGTCCTCCCAGCACTCGAAGATGTTGGGACAGCCCGCCTCCTGGCAGACCGTGTGCAGCCCCTCGCTCTTGACCAGGCTCTGGAGGGCGTTGTACTCGGGGCCCATTTTCGCCCGGGTCTTGATCCACTCGGGCTTGCGCTCGATGGGGGTCTGGCTGTTGCGGACCTCCAGGCGGAGCATCTTGCGACCGTCGGGTGCGACAGCGGACACGTCCGGCTCCCTACGTACTTTCGATTCAGCGGCGGCTATCAGCCTACGCCTGCGGTTCACTGCTTGCGCACGGGCCGGAGCCCGGGAAATCTCACCGCCCGCACGCCCGGCCGGTGGACTCGGCCCGGGCTCCGAACGGGCTCAGACCGCGCGGGGCATCGGGGTGTCGGACTCCAGCACCTCGCGCAGGTGCTTCTCCATGAGAGGAAGCACTTCGGCGACCGGGACATTCCTGCCCAGCTCCTGGGAGAGCGAGGAGACGCCCGCGTCGCGGATACCGCAGGGGACGATCCGGTCGAAACCGGTCGTGTCCGGGTCGCAGTTCAGGGCGAAGCCGTGCATGGTCACGCCCTTGGCGACCCGGATGCCGATCTGCGCCAGCTTCCGGTCCTCACCCCGCTGGCCCGCGTTGGAGGGCGCGTACTCGGGGCCCATCAGGCGCGGGTCGTAATCCTCCGGAACCGGCGGCCCGCCGTCCTGGCCGAGCCGCGGATCGAAGTCCAGGGCCAGGCCGGGGGCGGCGGGCGGCCCCGCAGACCGGCCGAGGTCCTCGCCCAGCACCCACACGCCGCTGCGGCCCTCCACGCGCGTGGTCTCCAGGCCGAGCTCGGCGCAGGCGCGGATCATGGCCTCCTCGAGGCGGCGCACATGCGCGACGACGTCGACGGGGCGCGGCAGCTTCAGGATCGGGTAGCCGACCAGCTGACCGGGGCCGTGCCAGGTGATCTTGCCGCCGCGGTCGACGTCCACCACCGGGGTGCCGTCGAGCGGACGCTCGCTGTCCTCGGTACGCCGTCCGGCCGTGTAGACCGGGGGGTGCTCCAGCATCAGACAGGTGTCGGGCACCTCGTCGGCGAAGCGCGCGGCGTGCACCCGCTTCTGCTCCTGCCACGCGTCCAGGTAGTCGACGGCGTTCTCGCCGAATCCGAGGTGGACGAAGCGCAGTTCGCCGTCCGCCGGACCCGCCGGCCGGGAATCTCCCATGCCTCTCTCCTTCGTAAGCCCGCTGCGCGCACCCGGGGTGGCGGGCTGCTCCACACGCGCGCCCCCCGCCACTCTACGGCTGCCGGGGACCGTCCCCGCAGGTGGTCGCCTACTCACACGTACGGATGAATGCACGACGAAGGGGGCGAACGCCAAACGGGGGGCCGTTACATTCGCGCCGTTCCAGCAGGGCGCCCCGGCGTCTGATCCAAGCCGTGAGGGCAGGAGACCGCATACCTGATGACGATGGAACGACCTGGGGAAACCGTGGCCGACCCGGCCCCGTCCTCCCAGCAGCGCATCCCCAACCGCCAGCTCGCCGCGCTGATCGCGGAGGCCGGGTTCTCCAACGCGGGTCTGGCCAGGCGGGTGGACCAGCTCGGCCTCGAACACGGCCTCGACCTGCGCTACGACAAGACATCGGTGACCCGGTGGCTGCGGGGCCAGCAGCCCAGGGGCACCACGCCCGCGCTGATCGCCGAGGTCTTCACCAGGCGCCTGGGGCGGCGGCTGACGGCGCAGGATCTCGGGCTCGACGCGTGTGCACCCGTGTACGCGGGGTTGGAGTTCGCGGCGTCCCCCGCCGAGGCGGTGGACATCGTCAGCGGGCTGTGGCGCAAGGACTCCGGCAGCCACGCCGAGCTGCGCAAGATCGCGTTCACCCCGGCAGGGCTCGTGGTGCCGAGCCGGGACTGGCTGATCGGCCGCGCCGACGAGCGGGTGGCCCGCGGGCCGGAGCCGGAGAGCTCGGGCGGTTCCGGCGGCCCGCCCGGACCGGGCGGCGGCGGTACCGGCGGCGGACCGGCCGGCCCGCCCGCTTCCGGGACCGGCGCGTCCGGGGTGGGCGCCGTCGTGGGCGCGTCCCGCGGGCAGGTCCCCGGAAACGGACTCGGCGCCGCGACTGCCAGGCCGGGAGGCGCGGGTCCCGGTGGCGGCCTGCGGGTTCCGGCCCAGACCCGGGTGGGCGGCGGCATCGGGGTGGCGGGCAGAGCCCCGTCGCTGGCGGCCGCCCGGCTGGAACGGGTGGAGCGCGGTCCGGGACAGCGGGTCTCGGGAGGTGATGTGGCGGCGCTGCGTTCGGTGTGCGAACTCTTCCGGGCCCTGGACCACGCCTACGGCGGCGGGCACGCGCGGCAGGCCCTGGTGCGGTATCTGGAGCACGAGGCGGAGCCGATGCTGCGCGGCGTCTACGGCGAACAGCTCGGCAGGCGGCTCTTCGGCGCCGCGGCCGACCTGACCCGGCTGGCGGGCTGGACCTCCTACGACATCGCCGCGCACGGGCTGGCGCAGCGCTACTTCGTGCAGGCGCTGCGGCTGACGCAGGCGGCGGGCGACCGCGCGTTCGGCAGCTATGTGCTGGTGACGATGAGCAGGCAGGCCGTCTATCTGGGGCACGGGCGCGAGGCGGTGCAACTGGCCCGGGTGGCGCAGCAGGGCGTGGGGACCTCGGTGCCGCCGGTGGTCCAGGCGCTGCTGCACGCGGCCGAGGCGCGCGGGCACGGGGTGCTGGGCGAGGTGCGGGCCTGCACGGCGTCGCTGGCCCGCGCCGAGCGGGCGCTGGACGCGGCCCGACCGAGCGAGGAGGTACCCGGCTGGGCGCGGTTCTTCGACGAGGCGCAGCTCGCCGACGAGTTCGGGCACTGCCATCGCGACCTGCAGCAGTACCGTGCCGCGGCGCAGCACGCCGAGCGGTCGCTCCAGTTGCGCGGCGCCGGGTTCGCCCGCAGCCGGCTGTTCTGCCGGGTGGTGCTGGCCTCGGCGCGACTGGGTCTGGGTGAGATCGAGCAGGCGTGCGGGCTGGCCGCCGAGGCCGCGCACCAGGCCGCGGAGATGCGGTCGGTGCGGGCGCACGAGTATGTACGGGACTTCGAGCGGCGGCTGGAGCCCTACCGGGACGCGGCGGCGGTTCGGCAGTACCGGGAGAAGGTCTCAGCCCTGGTGTGAGGGCCGGAGCCGGAGCGCGGCCGCCACGGGCAGTACGGCGGCCGTCAGGACGGCGAGGACTCCGAAGGCCGCGGGCAGGCTGAGGGAGAAGGTCTGGGCCACGGCGCCGGTCAGCAGTGCACCGGCGCCGTAGGCCGAGTCGAAGGTCATGTTCCAGGCTGCGCTGATCGCTGCGTGGCGCTCGGGTCCGGTCCGGTGGAACATCGCCACGAGCGTGTCGTTCTGCAGCGCGCCCATCCCCAGTCCGAACACGAGGGCCGCCGCCACCGCCGCGACCGTGCCTGCGGCGCCGCCGCCCTCCGGCGCCGCGGGGCCGCCTCCGACGAGGGCGAACGCCGCGGTCGCCAGAGCGCACAGGGCCGCGCAGGGTGCCATGAAGCGCCCGGTGCCGCCGCGCCGGTCGCTCCACTCCCCCGCGGCCCAGCGGCCGACGGTCAGCGCGGCGGAGAGCGTGAGCAGCGCGACCGGCGCTGCCTGGGGCGCGAGCGCGAGCGGCAGGAAGGACATCAGGCTGCCCAGCGCGCACACCGGCGCGAGGAGCAGGAGAACGGGCGCCGCCAGCAGGCGCACGGGCAGTCCGCGCACCGGGACGGGGCCGCCGGAGGTGCCCGGCGCCGAGTCGGTACGGACCGGCGCGGTGCGGGCGCCGGGGGCGTCCGGGCCGACGGGGCCCGGCCCCGAAGCGACCGGCCCGGAGGTGCGCGTCCGGGGGCGGCCGCGGGAGGGGTCGCGGCCGGCGAGGACCGCGGCGCCGAGCGGGACGCCGAGCATTCCCAGCGCGGCGGAGACCGAGAAGACCGGGACGAAGCCGACCTCCGCCACCGCCCACACCGCCGCGGGCACCAGCACCGCCGCCGGGAGCCCCACGGCGACGCCGTACCAGCCCAGCGCCCTGCCGCGCTGGCCCGGACCCGCCAGGCGGGCGGCGAGTGCGCTGCCCGCGACGGTGACCAGGCCGAAGCCCGTCCCGCGGAGGGCCGAGACCGCCACCGTCCAGGGGAGCGCCGCGGTGAGCGCGTATCCCAGGCAGGGCAGGCCGATCAGCAGCGCGCCCCCGCCCAGCACCCAGGACGCCGGTATGCGGCGCAGGATGCGGCCCGTGGCGATCTGCGTCGCCACCGTCGTCGCCATGTGTACGGCAGTCGTCGCACCCGCTCCGCCGTGCCCGCTTCCGCCGTGCTCGGCCCACAGCGGGACGACCGAGAGCATCGGTGTGGCACTGCCGAAGACGGCGAAGGTGGCGGCGAGCAGGAGGAGGAAGTCGCGGCTCGCCAGCCCGGGCGCGGCGACGCCCCCGGGAGTGGCGGCAGTCCCGGACGCGGGCTCGGACCGGCCTTCGAGTGCGACTGCGGCCGCAGCGGACGGCTGGTCGGGGGAGGTTGACCGCGTCGGGTGGGGACGGCGGGTGGGGAATGTGCTCATGCACGAGTTGTAGAACGCCGAGTGTCATCGAGTCCAACGAACGTTCCCGATCAGACTCATCGGTATCGCCGATCCATGGAGTTAGCCTCGACGACCATGGAGCTGAAGCATCTGGAGACCTTCCTGGTCGTGGCCCGCCACCTGCACTTCACCCGGGCGGCTCGGGAGTTGGGATATGTCCAGTCGAGCGTCACCGCGCATGTGCAAACGCTGGAGGCGGAGTTGGGGGTGGCGCTGTTCGAGCGTCCGGGGCGGCGGGTGACGCTGACCGAGTCGGGCCGGGAGCTGTGCGGGCACGCGCGGGTGCTGCTCGGCCAGGCCGAGCAGGCGCGGGATGCCGTGCGCGGCGCGGGCGAGGACCCGGACCAGATGCGGGGCACGCTGCGGTTGGCGGCGCCGGAGAGCCTGTGCGCGCACCATCTGCCGACGGTGCTGAGCGCCATGCGGACCCGCTTTCCCCGGCTGCATCTGGCCTTCCGGCCCGCGGGACGCGGCCCCTTGCTCGACGCGCTGGCCGAGGGGACGATCGACGCGGGCTTCCTCCAGGAGGAGGCGGTCAACGCGCCCGGGGTGGTGGCCGAGCGGATGCGGCGCGAGCCCCTCCGACTGGTGGCACGGCCGGAGCATCCGCTGGCCCGAAAGCGGCGGGTCGCGACGGAGGAGCTGGCCGGCGAGACCGTGCTGCTGCTGGAGCCCGGATGCGTGCAGCGGGTGGTGATGGAGCGCGAACTGAGCCGGGCGGGATTGTGCCCGCCCACGGTCGAGTTCTTCAGTCTGGAGGCGCTGCGGCGCTGCGCGGCGGCGGGGCTGGGGGTGGGGGCCGCGCCGGCCTCCTCGGTGGACGGGGAGATCGCCCGCGGCGAACTGACTGCCCTGGCCTGGGAACACCGGCCGGTGCTGGACGTCTTCTTCGTCCGGCACGCGGCCCGCTCGGTGCCGCCGGCCGTCCGGGAGCTGGCGGCGCTGGCCCGCGAACTGTGGTCCGCCCCGGAGCCCCCGGCCTGAACGCCGAGCCCGAGCACCGGGTTCAGGCCCGGGGCACCGGGCGGCAGGGGATCTCGAGGGTGACCATGGTGGGGCCACCGGGCGGGCTGCTGACGGCCACGATGCCGTCGAAGGGGCCCAGTCGGCGCTCGATGCCGGCGATCCCCGACCCCTTCGAGGCGTCGGCGCCGCCCGCTCCGTCGTCGGTGACGGAGATCCGCAGCATGCCGCCCGCTCCGTAGGAGTAGTGGATGTCCAGCCAGATGTGGTCGGCTTCCGCATGCTTGACCGCGTTGGTGAGGACCTCGCTGACCGCGAAGTACGCCGCCGACTCGACCGGTTCGGCGAACCGGCCGGGCAGCTCGATGTCGGTCTCGACCGGCACCTGCGTGCGCAGCGCGAGGGCTTCGGCCGCGTCGCCCAGTCCTCGTTCGGCGAGCACCGGGGGGTGGATGCCCCGCACCAGGTCGCGCAGTTCGGTCAGCGCCTCCGCCGAGGAGGCACGGGCCTGGCCGAGGAGTCGTTTGGCCTTCCCGGGGTCCTGCTCGACGAGCGCCTCGATGGTGCCCAGGCTCATGCCCATGGCGACCAGCCGGGCCTGCGCACCGTCGTGCAGGTCCCGCTCGATACGGCGCAGCTCGGCCGCCGAGGTGTCCACCGCGTCGTGCCGCGTCTCGTACAGCTGCTCGACGCGCCGGGAGAGCCGGGCACCGCGGGTGGGCGCCAGCAGCCCCCCGGCCAGCAGGAAGTGCGCGGTGATCAGGTGCGGGTTGACGAAGCGGGCCAGCACCAGCAGGGCGCTGCCGAGGACCGCGCACAGCGCCGCGTCGCCGAAGGTCTCCAGGTGGATGAAGCCGTACCAGTAGTCGCCGGCGACGGCTTGCCACACGCCCGCGAACATCACCCAGCCCTCCAGGCCGTAGCCGATCAGCGCGGTCGGCAGCAGGGCGAGGACGAAGCCGGCGACGGCGTCGGTGAGCAGCCAGCACAGGTCCCGCCAGGTGGCGGGGTCCTTGAGCATCAGCACGCAGCGCTCGACGTGTCCGGTGAGGCCGTGCAGGCCGGGCGGCAGCGGCCGGTAGGGGGTGGGGATGTCCAGGCCCGCCCACTCCCGGGCGAGCACTCGGCGCTGGTCGGCGTGCACCCGCACGACGTGCAGAAGCCACGGGGTGCCGGCGGCTCCGATGCCGAGCAGCGTCAGCACCAGCGACACCAGCGTCATCACGAACAGGGCCAGGGAGACGCCGAGGGAGAGCGCCATCAGGACGAAGCCGCGTCCGGCCGCCAGCAGGGCCGCACCCGTCGGACCGCCCGCCCGCCGCCCGGGGGAGGTGGCTCCCGGCCGCCCCTCGTCCATCCGCGCCGCCGCCTCCCGGGCTTCGACCGCCCCGCTCACGTCCATCGTCCGACTCCGGTCATTGCTGGTCCCCGCCCTCCCCGTACATGCCGTGAGCCTCGTACGTCTCGTACGCCAGGTACGCGCCGCCCGCGGAGCGGGCTCGGTGCCGACGTCCGGGCACGGCTCCAGTCTGCGTCCGCCGCGGACCTCAGCGCACGGGCCCGGGCCGCCTTCCCGGGGGTTCACCTAGCACCACCACCGGGGTCTCCTTCCGGCTCCGCGGTACGGGGGCTCGGCGGCTGTGGGCGGCCGCCCGGCGTTCCTAGCGTCGTTCCTGCCCGGTGCGGACAGGTTCGGCGGCCGCTTCGGGGCCCATCGGCGCGGTATCGAGGAGACGGGGAGCACCCATGCGCAGAGCGACCACACCCAGCAGCCCTCCGGGGGGTGCCGGCCGGCCGGCACCGCGCGGAGCGGCCGCGCGGCTCGCGGACTGGAGCGTGCGGCACCGCAGATCGGCGGTGATCGGCTGGCTGCTCTTCGTCGTACTCGCCACCGCGCTCGGCGGGATGGCCGGGCTAACCGAACCGACCGACAGCGAGCAGTCCGTGCGGGACTCGGCGCGGGCGACCGCCATCCTGGAGGACGCCGGGATCGACGAGCCGCCGGCCGAGTCGGTGATGGTCACCAGCCCGGACAAGGGCGGGTGGCGGGCGGCCGCTGACGAAGTCGTCCGGGCCGTCCGCGCGACCGGCGAGGTCGAGCACGTCCGGGAGCCCGTACCGGCCGCGGACGACCGCGCCGGCCTGATCGGATTCCGGATGCGGGAGGAGACGGACGGCGCCGACGAGGGGCCGATCGACAAGGTGCTCGGCGCCGTGGACCGGGTCCGCGACGCGCACGCGGGCGAGGGCGTCGAGATCCGCCAGTACGGCGAGGCCAGCGCCATGAAGTGGCTGAACGGGATCCTGGGCGACGACTTCGCCAAGGCCGAGTGGACGGCCGTCCCGCTGGCCCTGGGCATCCTGCTGGTGGCCTTCGGGGCGCTGGTGGCCGCGCTGCTGCCGGTGGCGCTCGCGCTGACGGCGTTCCTCGCCGCGAACGGCATCCTGGCGCTCGTCTCCGGCGCGCTGCACATCGACGAGACGACCAACTCGGTGATGCTGCTGATGGGTCTCGCGGTCGGGGTCGACTACTGCCTCTTCTACCTGCGGCGGGAGCGGGACGAGCGGGCCGCCGGACGGGACCCGGAGAGCGCGCTGCGGATCGCCGCCGCCACCAGCGGCCGCGCCGTGCTGGTGTCCGGCCTGACGGTGATGGTGGCGATGGCGGGCATGTTCTTCTCCGGACTGCTGCTGTTCAAGGGCTTCGCCGTGGCCACGATCCTCGTCGTCTGCATCGCGATGCTGGGCTCCGTGACGATCCTGCCCGCGCTGCTGTCCTGGCTGGGCGACCGCGTCGAGAAGGGCAAGGTCCCCTTCCTGGGCGGCCGCAGGCGGGACCGGGCGGCCGGGCGGCGGAAGCCGGCGGGCCGGATCTCCGGTGCGCTGCTGCGCCCGGTGCTGGCGGCCCCCGGGGTGTGCGCGGTGCTCGCCGCCGTGGCGATGCTGGCACTGGCGGCCCCCGCGCTGGGGATGAAGACCGAGCAGCTCTCGCTGGACAAGCAGATGCCGAAGGACGCCGGGCTGCGGATCGACGCGGAGAAGATCGGCGAGCGGTTCCCCGGCGGTCCGGCCCCGGCCCGGGTCGTGCTCAAGGCCGACGACGTGCGCGCCCCGGAGACCCGTGCGGCGCTGGCGGAGTTCACCGAGACGGTCCGCGGCGACAGCGGCCACTTCGGACGCGGTGTGGAGACGGCGGTGCACGCCGGGCAGGACGTCGCCGTCATCGACGTCCCGCTGGCGGGCGACGGCACCGACGCGACGTCGCTGGCCGCGCTGAAGGTGCTGCGCGAGCGGATCGTCCCGGACACGCTGGGCCCGGTCGCCGCCGACGGGCAGGTCTACACGACCGGGGAGCTGGCCGGATCGGAGGACTTCAAGGACCAGTTGAAGGAGGGCATCGTGCCGGTGCTGGTCTTCATCACCACCGTCACGTTCCTGCTGATGCTGGTCTGCTTCCGCTCGGTGCCCGTCGCGCTCGCCTCGATCGTCCTCAACCTGCTGTCGGTGGGGGCCGCCTACGGGGTGATGACGGCGGTCTTCCAGCACGGCTGGGGGGCCTCGCTGTTCGGCACCGAGGCGGTGGGCGCCATCGAGTCGTGGATGCCGCTGTTCGTGCTGGTCGTCCTCTTCGGCCTGTCGATGGACTACCACGTCTTCGTGGTATCCCGGATCCGCGAGGCCAGGGACCGGGGCATGAGCACCCGCGAGGCCATCGGCGACGGGATCCGGGCCACGGCCTCGGCGGTGACCGGTGCGGCGCTCATCATGGTCGCGGTCTTCGCGGTCTTCGCGACGCTGTCGATGCAGGACATGAAGCAGATGGGCGTCGGGCTCTCGGTGGCCGTGCTGCTGGACGCGACCGTCGTGCGGATGGTGCTGCTGCCGGCGGTGCTGATGCTGCTGGGCGAGCGCAGTTGGTATCTGCCGCGCGCACTGCGCGGGCTGCCGCACCTGGCGCACGGGGACGCCGGGGGCGAGGAGACCGTCGGGCCCGACGGGTTCGACGTCGCCGACGGATCCGGCCGAAGGACGTCCGGTCAGGGCGCGGGCGCCGCGCCGCGGGACGCCTGGGGTACCGGGCCGGGCGGACACGCCGGGCCACGCTCCGGCGAGCGGCCTCCCGAGCGCATCGGATAGTCGGCCCGGACCGGCGGCGGCGCCCCGCGGAGATCCGCGGGGCGCCGCCGCCGTGCTCAGCGCGCCGCGTGCCGGGGCTGGGGGACCGCGTCGCCCGACGGGGCGTCGCCGCGCCCGTAGTGGTGGGTGGTGAACATGTACACCAGCCCGGCGGCGACGACGACTCCGCCGCTGAGCAGCACGATGTAGTTGGAGTACCAGGGCTCCTCGGGGGTGCGGGCCCAGCAGATGTTGACGATGGCGAAGATGCCGTAGGCCAGCGCCGCGCCGTTGACCAGCAGGCCCCAGCGGCCGAGGGTGAACTCGCCGGTGGCGCGCCAGCCCTTGAGCCGGGCCCGCAGTGCGGCGAGGACGACCATCTGGAAGGAGCCGTAGATGCCGAGGATCGCGAACGACACGATCTTGGTGAGGGCGTTCTCGGAGATCAGCGAGCCGAAGGCGATCAGTCCGGGGATGACGGCGGCAACCAGCAGCGCCACCTCGGGTACCGCCCGCTTGTGCGAGAAGCGCCGCAGCAGCTTGTGACCGACGACCATCCGGTCCCGGGCGTAGGAGTAGATGAGGCGGCCCGCCGCGGCCTGCAGGCTGATGGTGCAGGAGAGGAAGGAGATGAGGACGACGGCCATCACCAGGCGCGCCCCGACCTCTCCCATGGCGTCGAAGAGGACGTTGACCACCGGGTCGGAGTCCTCGCCGGAGATCACCGCACCGTAGTCGGTGACGGACAGCAGCAGCGAGCCGCAGGTGAAGGTGGCCGCGGCGCCGCCGACGTAGATGGTGCGGCGCATCGCCTTGGGGATGACCAGGCCCGGGTGGGCGACCTCCTCGGCGGTGTCACCGCACGCCTCGAACCCGTAGTACTGGTAGAAGCCGATGATGGCGGCGGCCAGGAAGACCGGCGCGTAGGAGCCGTCGCCCTGCGTGCCGTAGGTGTCGAAGATGACGCCGAGGCCGTGTTCGCGGTGGGTGACCAGCAGGTAGACGCCGACGATGAGCGCGCCGATCAGCTCTGCGCTGAAGCCGATCAGCGCCGCCAGCGACAGCGCCTTGGTGCCCGCGTAGTTGATGAGCGCCGCGACGACGATGAGGATGACGGTGCAGATCACCGTGTTGTGCACGCTGGCGCCGAAGCCGAACAGGATCGCGATGTAGGGGCCGGCGCCGTAGGCCACGCTGGTGATCGTCACCAGCAGCGCCCACATGTAGACCCAGCCGGTCATCCACGCCCAGCGCATCCCCCACAGCCGCCGCGCCCACGGGTAGACGCCGCCCGCGATGGGGAACTGGGCGACGATCTCGCCGAAGACCAGCGACACCAGGAACTGTCCGCAGCCGGCCAGCAGAAACGCCCAGATCATCGGCGGCCCGCCCTCGGCGAGGGCCGAGCCGAAGAGGGTGTAGGTGCTCACCACGGGTGACAGGTAGGTGAAGCCGAGGGCGAAGTTCGCCCAGGGGCCCATCTCCTTGCGGAACTCCGAGCCGGGGGCGCCGTTCTCGCCCGCTGCGGCGGCCGCGGGCTGCGATGCTCCGCTCATCGGCGCTCGCCCCCCTCGGGCTGCGGGCCGGGCCGCCCGGTGATCAGGTCGGCGGCGCGTTCGGCCACCAGCAGCACCGTCACCATGGGGTTGATGCTGGGCATGCTGGGGAAGACGGAGGCGTCGACCACCCGCACTCCTTCCTGGCCGCGCAGCCGCAGCAGCGGGTCGACGACGGCCGTCGGGTCGTCGGCCGCACCCATCCGGCAGGTACCGGCCGGGTGGTAGACGGTGTGGGCGACCCGCCGCCCGTACTCCGACAGCTCCGCGTCCGAGGTCACGCCGGGTCCGGGCGCGATCTCGCGCTTGAGCCAGCCGCGCAGCGGTGCGGTGTTCGCCACTTCACGGGCCAGCCGCAGCCCGTCGACGACGGTCTGCTCGTCGTAGCCCTCGGGGTCGGTGAAGTAGCGGAAGTCCAGCGCGGGGTGGGTCGCCGGATCGGCGCTGCGCAGCCACAGCCGGCCGACGGAGCGGGCCCGCGGCACGTTCGGCGTCATGCACACGCCGTGCGGAGGGGTCGGGTAGCCGAGGCGTTCGGTGTTGACGGTGAAGGGCACCTGGTAGAAGTGCCACATCAGGTCGGGCCGGGACTGGGCCGGGTCGCGGCGGACGAACAGCCCGGCATCGGAGTCCATCGCCGAGTTCGGCGGCAGCGGTTCGTGCGTCTCCCAGACGATCACCGATTCGGGGTGGTCGAGCAGGTTCTCACCCACCCCCGGCAGATCGGCGCGCACCTCGATGCCGAGCGCGCCCAGTTCGTCGGCGGGGCCGATCCCGGAGAGCAGCAGCAGCCGCGGGGTGTCCACGGCTCCGGCGCACAGCAGCATCTCCCGCTCGGCGCCGATCATGCCGGTGGTGCCGTCGGCGTACCGCACCCGGACGCGGGTGAGCCGCCCCGCGTCGTCGGGCTCCAGGCGGTAGGCCCAGGTCCGCAGCTTCAGCGTGAGGTTGGGCCGCTTGTCCATGATCGGGTGGAGGTAGGCGACGGACGCGGAGGAGCGGGTGTTGGTGGCCGGATCGTAGGCGAGCGAGAAGAACCCGGCACCGTCCGCGAAGGGGCGGCGGTTGAAGTCCTCGACGACGGGCACGTGCAGCGCCTCGGCGGCGGCGGTCACGAAGTCCCGCGCGATCGGATTGCGGTCCTCCTCGCCTACGGGGACGATGGTGTTCCGCAGCCGCCTGCGGTAGGGCAGCACGGTCATCGGGTCCCAGCCGGCGCAGCCCATCCCCACCCACTCGTCCAGGTCCTGGGGGAAGGGCAGGAAACTGATCAGGGTGTTGTGCGAGGAGCAGCCGCCCAGCACCTTGGCGCGGGAGTGCACGATGTGCGAGTTCCCGCGCGGCTGTTCGGTGGTGGTGTAGCCGTAGTCGTACTCCGACTCCAGCAGGTTGATCCAGTTGCGCAGCCGCAGCACCCGCTCGTCGCCGACGTCGCTGGGGCCGCCCTCGATGACGCACACCCGGCAGTCCGGGTCCTCGCTCAGCCGGGCCGCCAGCACGGAGCCCGCGGTGCCGCCGCCGACGATGACGTAGTCGTAGCTGTTCTCACCCGTGTCCTGGCTGTCCTGGTCCGTCGCGTCCGTCGCGTTCATGCCGGTCCTCTTCTCCCCGTCGTGTTCCGCAGCTTCGTCAGCCCTTGAACCAGCCGGAGGGGGCCGGTGAGAGGTTCTGGTAGATGTGCTTGGCCTCCTGGTACTCGCGCAGGCCGGTCGGGCCCAGTTCGCGGCCGATACCCGAGCGGCCGAAGCCGCCCCACTCGGCCTGCGGCACGTAAGGGTGGAAGTCGTTGATCCAGACCGTGCCGTGCCGCAGCCGGTTGGCCACCCGCTGGGCGCGGCTCGCGTCGCTCGTCCACACCCCGCCGGCCAGCCCGTAGCGGGTGTCGTTGGCCAGTTCGACCGCTTCGTCCTCGGTGCGGAACCGCTCGACGGTGACGACCGGGCCGAACACCTCCTCCCGGACGATGCGCATCGAGCGGTCGCAGTCGGCGTAGACGGTCGGCAGCAGGAAGTAGCCGTCGGCCAGTTCGGGGTCGTCGGGCCGCCGCCCGCCGGTGACCAGCCGGGCGCCCTCCTCACGGGCGATCTCCAGGTAGCGCTCCACCTTCGCGCGGTGCTCCGCCGAACTGAGCGGGCCCGACTCGGTCATCGGCTCCAGCCCGCTGCCCAGCCGGATGGCGCTCGCCCGGGCGCCCAGGGCCGCGACGAACTCGTCGTGGATGTCCTGCTGCACCAGCAGCCTCGAGCCGGCCGAGCAGACCTGCCCCGAGTGCAGGAAGGCGGCGTCCAGCGCGTAGTCGACGGCGGCGGCGAAGTCCGCGTCGGCGAAGACCACGTTGGGGTTCTTGCCGCCGAGTTCCAGCGCGAGGTTCTTCACGCCGGGCGCGACACTCTCCATGATCTTCTGTCCGGTCGCCAGTCCGCCGGTGAAGGAGACCAGGTCCACCTCGGGGTGGGTGGTCATGGCGGCGCCGACCGTCGTACCGGAGCCCAGCACCAGGTTGGCGACCCCGGGCGGCGCCCCGGCCTCCGCGATCAGCCGGATCATGGCGAGGGTGGACAGCGGTGTCGTCTCGCTGGGCTTGAGCACGAAGGTGTTGCCCGCCGCCAGCGCGGGGGCGACCTTCCAGGACGCCTGGAGCAGCGGATAGTTCCACGGCGCGATCAGGGCGCAGACGCCGACCGGCTGGTGCACGACGCGGCTGAGCACATCGGGCCCGACGTCGACCACGCGGCCGCCGTCCTTGCCGGCCAGTTCCGCGAAGTAGCGGAAGGCGCCCGCCACGTCCTCGATGTCGACCCGGGCCTCGGTGAGGGTCTTGCCGGTGTCGAGGGTCTCGGTGCGGGCGATCTCCTCCCGGTCGCGCAGCAGCAGTTCGTGCACGCGGTAGAGCACATCGGCGCGGACCCGGGTGGGCGCCGCGGACCAGTCGGACCGCTCGAAGGCTCGTTTGGCGGCGCGTACGGCCAGGTCGACGTCCGTCGCGTCCGCCTCGTCGACGGTGGCGAGCACGGAGGCGTCGAACGGGTTGATCACATCCCGGCGCCCGCCCGCGGTGGCCTGCCGCCACTCCCCGTCGATGAACAGCTCCGCCATCGCCCGTCTCCCTCGCTCGCACCCGACCGGCGTCACGATCGCGCCGCGCGGCACCGCTGGCTACGGGACGCACCGGGCGGCGGCGCCTCCGCGGCGATAATCGGCACCGATGGGGCAATCCGCGCCGCTCCCGAGCCGGCCGCGCGGAGTTCGGGGGCAGGATGCGGCTGTGCCGTCCGGGCGCGGCCCTCCCGGACCGTCCTCGCGCCGGTCCGCGGCGGGCGTGGGACGCAGCAGGCGCGTCCCCCGTACGCTGCTCGGTATGAAGTTCGGACTGCTGGGCACCGGGCCCTGGGCGGAACGCACGCACGGACCCGCGCTCGCCGCGCACGAGGAAGTGGAACTGGTCGGCGTCTGGGGGCGCCGCGCCGAGCCGACCCGGGCACTGGCCGAGCACCTCGCCACCCGGCCGTTCGAGGACGTGGACGCGCTGCTCGGGGCGTGCGACGCGGTGGCGGTGGCCCTGCCGCCGGACGTGCAGGCGCCGCTGGCCCGCCGCGCGGCCGACGCCGGATGCCATCTGCTGCTCGACAAGCCCGTCGCCACTGCGCCCGAAGAGGCGCGCGGCGTCGCCGAGGCGGTGCAGCGGGCCGGAGTGGGGTGCGTCGTCTTCTTCACGCTGCACTTCAGCGAACCGACCGGCGGCTGGCTGCGCGAACAGGCGGCGCACATGGGCGCCGTACCGCAACTGGACCCCGGTGCCGGGGCGCGGTCACCGGCCGGGAACGGCTGGCTGGTCGGGCGCGCCGACTGGCTCTCCCCCGTCTTCGGCGGCGCCGACTCGCCGTACACCGCCTCCCCTTGGCGGCGCGAGAAGGGTGCGCTGTGGGACGTGGGGCCGCACGCCCTGTCCGTGCTGCTGCCGCTGCTGGGGCCGGTCGCAGGGGTGACGGCGTCGCCCGGCGGTTTCGGCGACACCGTGCACCTCGTCCTGCGGCACGCCTCCGGGGCCTCCAGCACCTGCACGCTGAGCCACTCCGTGCCGCCCGCCGCCGCCGGCGTCACGGCCGAGGTGCGGGGCGCCGCGGGCGTGGCGGAGCTGCCCCTGCGGGACGAGGCGCCGGCCGTCTCCTTCGGCCGCGCCGTGGACGCCCTGCTGCGGGAGGTCCGCACCGGCGAGGCGCACCTGTGCGGGGCGCGCTTCGCCGAGACGGTCACCGAGGTGCTGCACTCGGCTCAGCAGCAGTTGCCGGCCCGGTGAGCCCGGTCGGCTGCCGGCCCGTCCGGTCCGGCAGCAGCGCGAGCGAGAACGCGCACAGCAGCAGTGCCGTTGCCGCCACGGGTACGTAGCGGACACCGGCCGCGCCGATCACGGCTCCGCCGAGGGCCCCGGCCACGCCTGTGCCCAGATAGAGGCCGGAGATGTTGAGCGCCAGTGCCGTCATCCCGGCCTCCGGTCCGGCAGCGGCCAGGACGCTGCCCTGCACCGGCGGGTTGAGGCCCCAGGCGAAGACCGCCCAGCAGCCCACGACCAGGGCGAGGGCGGCCGCGCCCGCTCCGCCCGCGAAGGCCGTCACCGCCGCGGCGCCGAGGGTCAGCGCGTGCCCGCCGAGCACCACCAGCAGCCCGCGGCGGGGCCCCCAGGCATCCGTGGCCCGGCCCGCGAGCAGCGCCCCGGCGAGCCCCGCGGCCCCGACGAGCAGCAGCAGGAAGGACAGCAGCCCGTAGGAGCCGGAGGCCACCTCGGCCGTGTAGCTGCCCAGATAGGTGTAGAACATCAGTCCGCCGCTCGCGGCGAGGAACGTCACGCCGACCAGGCGCAGTACGGCCGCCTGCCGCAGCGGCGCGAGCCGGCGGCGCAGCGGGACGGGTGCCGCGCCCGGCACGGCCGGTGCCGTGGCCAGTACGCCGAGGGCGGCGACGGCGCCCACGGCGGCGATCAGCCAGAAGGTGGCCCGCCAGCCGAACGCACCGCCGAGCCAGGAGCCGACGGGGACGCCGGTGAACAGCGCCGTCGTCATACCGGCGGTGACGTAGCCGAGGTAGCGGCCCTGCGCGCCCGGGGGCGCCCCGGCGGCCGCGGTGGCGAACGCGGCGGCGGCGACGACGGCGGCGCACAGCGCCGCGGCCACCCGGGCCGCCAGCAGCCACCAGTAGCCCGGTGCGAGCGCCGCCGCGGCGTTGGCGGCGACGAAGAGGGCGAGCCCGGTCGCCGTCACCGTACGGCGCGCGAAACGCTCGCACAGCACGGCCAGCGTGGGGGCGCCGAGCGCGTAGACGACGGCGAAGACGGTCACCAACTGGCCGGCCGCCGGGACGCCGACGTCCAGGTCGTCGGCGATCCGGGGAAGCAGTCCGGCGATGATGAACTCGTCGGTGGCGGTGGCCACCAGGGTGAGGAAGAGGAGGTGCAGCCAGTTCGGCAGCCGGCCGACGGCTGCTGTCGGGATACTCATGCGGCGCACGGTAGGCAGTGACACCGGTGTCACCTGCAAGCCGGAGAACCGGTACGGGGAGGCGAAGTCCCCGCGCCGGGGAGAGAGGCGAGGCCCCGCGCCCGGGCGGAGAGCGGGGTCCGCGCGCCCTGGGCGGGCGGTGGTCAGGCGTCGGGCTTCCGGACGGCACCGCGGCGGAGGAGCTCGTCCAGCGCTGTACCGGGTTCGTCGGCGCGGAGCTGGGCGATCCGGTGCGCCAGCCGGGTCCGGTACCGGTCGAGTTCGGCCGCCTTCTCCTCCAGTGCGGCCAGCCGCCGCTCGTACATCTCCAGCGTCTCCGCGGGGCTGGCCCGGCAGGTGAGGAACGCCTCGGTCTTCATGTCCAGGCAGGGCGCGACCTGGCGGATGTCCTCGGTGCCGAGGCCCGCGGCGAGCAGTTCCCGCACGTTGCGCACCCGGTTGACCGCGCTGTCCTCGTAGGTCCGCCAGCCCTTGGCCGACCGCCGGGAGGCGAGCAGTCCCTGCTGCTCGTAGTAGCGCAGGGAGCGCTTGCTCACGCCCGTCCGCTCGGCCAGTTCCCCGATCAGAATGGAAGTCGCCATGCCCGGTCCAACGCGGCGGCGGGCCGCGCGCTTCCCGCCCAGCGCCGCGTCTCGGTCCGGGTCCTAGGGCTGCCGGGGGCGGCGGGCCGTCAGGACGGTGGCGGACAGTTCGGGATCGGTGGTGACGGCGGCCTCCAGGCCGGCGTCGGCCAGCAGGCGGGCGGCCGCGGCGGCCTGCCGGGAACTGGTCTCGGTGAGCAGGGTGCCGCCCGGGGCGAGCCAGTCGGGCGCTGCCGCGGCGACCCGCCGCAGCAGGGCGAGGCCGTCGGGTCCGCCGTCCAGTGCGGGCCGCGGTTCGTGGTCGCGGGCCTCGGGCGGCAGGAGGGGTATGTCCGCGGTGGGGACGTAGGGCACGTTGGCCGTCAGCACGTCGATCCGGCCCCGCAGCCGGTCGGGCAGCGCGGCGAACAGGTCGCCACGGTGGACGTGGTCGTCGGGCACCGGGAGGTTTTGCCGGGCGCACCGTACGGCGGCGGGGTCGAGGTCGGCGGCGTGCAGTCGGCCGCGTCCGCCGAGGGCGGCGAGCAGGGCCGCACCGACGGCGCCGGTGCCGCAGCACAGGTCCACGAGGACGGGCTCGCCGGTACCGGGCGCGCCGGCGGCGGCGCACCGCACCAGGAACTCGGTGCGGCGGCGGGGGACGAAGACACCCGGGTCGACGAGGATCCGCAGACCCGCGAACTCGGCCCAGCCCAGTACGTGTTCGAGGGGATGCCCGGCGATCCGGCGGGCGGTCATCTCGGCCAGTGCGGCCGTGTCGCGGGCGGTCTCGGACAGCAGTCGCGCCTCGTCCTCGGCGAAGACGCAGCCGGCCGCGCGCAGCCGCCGGGTGAGTTCGGCCTGCGGGATGGTGTGGTGCATGGAAGCCCTTCCAGTACTGGAGCGCTCCCGTCGCCCGCGGCGGTCTCCGCTAGCTGGTGCGGGGCCGTCCGCCGTGAGGCGAGAGCGCGTGGTCTGCCGGAGCGGAAATGCCTCTCACCTCCCTCTGTCACCGCGTCGAACATCCGTTGCCGGTCGGCCGCACCTTATCCCGAGCAGTGGGCCGGTGCACCCATGGGGGCGTGCGCCGGCGCGTTCGTCGCGGGCCCACCTTGCGGTGGACCGGCTCGGGGAACGCTTGCGCCGGCCCGGGGCGCCTCGAGTGGCGCGGGTCAAAGCCCCATGGACAAAAGGGAGTTGAGAAGATGGGATGGGCTCGTCCGCCGGTGCCGGAGAGGCGTGCGGCCGGTCGGCGGTCGGGGGCGTGCGCCCGCTGACGGGTCGGGAGCGGCAGCAGCCGACCCGCCACGGCGGGCGGGCGGCGACGGTCGCGGCCGCGGCTCCTCGCCGCCTCCCCCGGGGAGGCGCGCGGCCCGGGGATACGCGCCGTATACGCGCGTCATCCGGGGCCGCTCACGCCACCGAGGACGCGGTCGCCCACGTCCGCCCTGCCCGGTCCGGACGGCGGCAGGAGCCCGGCACGGAAGCCCGGGTGCCGAGACGAACGAGAGAAGAGGACATGCTCATCACAACCAGCAAGCGCACTCCGGGAAGCCGTCCGGTGCGGCGCGCCCTCCCCGGCACCGGCAGGGCGGTCCGCGCGCTGTGCGCCTCCGCGCTCGGGCTGGGCCTGGCGATGGCGGGTACGACCGCGCACGCGGCCCAGGACGCGAGCGGCGGCGGGGACGCCGGCGCCGGCCCGACGATCATCGGCGGCGGGGAGTCGACCGAGGAGTACTCCTTCGTCGTCTCCCTGCAGAAGCAGCGCGGCGACGACCCCGACGGCCACTACTGCGGCGGGACGCTGGTCGCTGCCGACTGGGTGCTGACGGCGGCGCACTGCGTCACCACCGCGGACGGGATGAACGACCCGGAGGCGTACCACGTGCGGGTCGGCTCCCTGGACCGCACCGCGGGCGGTGAGGTCGCCGATGTGGCGGAGTTCGTCGTGCACCCGGGCTACACGGCGTACGAGGACGAGGGGAGCGCCCACGACCTGGCGCTCATCAAGCTCTCCTCCGCGGTCTCGAAGAAGCCGGCCCCGCTGGCGACCCGCACCCCCGCCGCCGGGGAGAGCATCAAGGCGACCGGGTGGGGCTACACGAAGGCGACCGGCAACGACCCCTCGCAGCTGCCCGTCGAGCACCGCGAGGTCGACCTGCCGGTACTCGCCCCCGATTCTCCGGAGTGCGTCTCCGGAGAGGCGGACGGGGACGCCTGGGGCATCCGGGAGGGGGACTTCTGCACAGGCAACCCGGACGGCAACGCCGGTACCTGCGGAGGCGACTCGGGCGCGGCGGCGCTGACCGAGGTGAACGGCCGCTGGCAGCTGGCCGGTGTCACCAGCCGGGCCGTGGGTGACTGCGGGTCGACGCCCGACGTCTACCCGAGCGTCGCCGAGCACCGCGACTGGATACGCGGCGTCATCGGCTGAACCGCCGTACGATCCGCGGCGGGAGGGGGCTCCCCGCGCCCGACGGGCCGGAGAGCCCCCTTCGCCGGGGGACGACGTTCGGAAAGGAGGCCGAGGTGACGGGCCGCCCCGCCGGACTCGGAGCGCGTGCCGGACGGAGCGGCCGGGAGGGAGCTGCTCGCCGGCTTCCACCGGGCGATGCTGGAGCGGGACGCGGACTCCGGCCGACCTGTACGCCCTCGACGCGAGGCCGTCGTACACCGGAGCACGGACCCGCGGGTGCTGACCGTCGAGCAGACCGGGGCCGGGACGCTGGTGCCCGAGGGGCGTACGTTCCGCTTCCCGGGGCTGCTGGTGCTGCGGCATGCCGGCGGCCGCCTGGTGCAGGTCCGGGACTACCTGGACGGACTCGGGATGACCCACGTGGGCGTTTCTCCCGGCAGGGGGCCGGAGCGTCTCGATGCGGACGCTGTCGCGCCGCGCGAGGAGCCGGGCCGGTAGATTCACCGATAGATTCTTGACCTCCTGCCGCCATACGGCCCAACCCGCTGCGAATGTGGAGCTTTCCGTGCGTGTCGTGATCGCCGAAGACCTGTTCCTGCTCCGGGACGGACTCGTACGGATGCTGGAGGCGTTCGAGTTCGAGATCGCCGCGGCGGTGGACAACGGGCCGGAGCTGAGCCGGGCACTGCGGGAGCAGGAGCCGGACGTCGCGGTGGTGGACGTCCGGCTGCCGCCCTCGTTCAGCGACGAGGGACTGCAGTGCGCGCTGGAGGCCCGCCGCAGGCGGCCGGGGCTTCCGGTGCTGGTGCTCTCGCAGCACGTCGAGCAGCTGTACGCGCGCGAACTGCTGGCGGACGGCAACGGCGGGGTGGGCTACCTGCTCAAGGACCGGGTGTTCGACGCGGACCAGTTCGTGGACGCCGTCCGCCGCGTCTCCGAGGGCGGTACCGCGATGGACCCGCAGGTCATCCAGCAACTGCTGTCGCGGCGTGCGCAGGACGCGCCGCTGGGGAACCTGACAGCGCGGGAGAAGGAGGTGATGGAGCTGATGGCGCAGGGCAGGTCGAACGCGGCCATCGCGGCACAGCTCTTCGTCACCGAGCGAGCGGTCGCGAAACACACCTCCAACATCTTCGGGAAGCTGGGGCTGCCGCCCTCGGACGACGACAACAGACGCGTACTCGCCGTGCTCGCCTACCTCGACCGGGGCTGACCGCTTCGTTACCGTGCCTCCCCGTACGTGTCTTTGGTCACATACGGCAGGACATCCGCCACTGGAGGCGCCCCCCATGTACGAGCCGATCAATGAGCGTGAAAGATACGACAATAACGATCAGTCCAGTCATACCGGTACGCACTCCGTGCCTCCGGCCCGCTCCGCTCCCGGCAGACGCGCCGTCCTCGGCAGCACCGGAGCGCTCGGCGCGGGTCTCGCGCTGGGAAGCGGGTATGTCCCCGCCATGGCAGCGGACCGGACAGGCACACCTCGCAAGGCGTCCCCCACCGACGCCGCGCAGGCGGCGCTGCGACGGCTGCTCCCCCGGCACGCCGACCAGATCACGCTCCAGCAGATCGGCGGCCCGGAGCGCTTCAAGGTCACCGGCGGCGCGGGCCGGATCCGGGTGGCGGGCACCGGCCCGGTGGCCCTGCTGACCGGGGTGCACTGGTACCTCAAGTACAGCTGCGACGCGCACCTCTCCTGGGCGGGCAGCCGGCTCGACCTCCCCGGAACCCTGCCCGCGCCCCGCGCGCAGCACGCCCGGCGGGCCACCGTGCCCAACCGCTTCGCGCTCAACGACACCCACGACGGGTACACAGCGCCCTACGCCGACTGGGCGCACTGGGAGCGGTTCCTGGACATCCTGGCGCTGCACGGCTTCAACGAGGTGCTGGTCACCGCGGGCCAGGAGGCCGTCTACCACCGCATGCTCCAGGACTTCGGCTACAGCGACCGGGAGGCGCGCTCCTGGATCCCGGCGCCCACCCACCAGCCGTGGTGGCTGCTGCAGAACATGGCCGAGTACGGCGGCCCGATCAGCACCGAGTTGCTGGAGCGGCGCACCGCCCTGGGCAAGCGCATCCTGGACCGGATGCGGGAGCTGGGCATGAAGCCCGTGCTGCCCGGCTACTTCGGCACCGTCCCCACCGACTTCGCCAAGCGCAACAGGGGTGGCCGCACCGTCCCGCAGGGCAAGTGGGCCGGACTGGACCGGCCGCCGTGGCTGGACCCGCGCACGGCGGTCTTCCGCAAGGTGGCGGCCGCCTTCTACCGCCATCAGAAGGAACTGTTCGGCGACGTCGACCACTTCAAGATGGACCTGCTGCACGAGGGCGGCGACCCGGGCGACGTGCCGGTGCCCCAGGCGGCGCGGGCCGTGGAGAAGGCGCTGCACACCGCACGGCCGGGCGCCACCTGGGTGATTCTGGGCTGGCAGGAGAACCCGCGCCGGGACCTGCTCGACGGGCTCGCCGCCAAGGACAGCATGCTGATCGTCGACGGCCTCTCCGACCTGGACCGGGTCACCGACCGCGAGAAGGACTGGGGCGGGGTGCCGTACGCGTTCGGCACCATCCCCAACTTCGGCGGCCGCACCACCATGGGCGCCAAGACCCACATGTGGACCGAGCGCTTCACCACCTGGCGCGACAAGTCGGGCAGCAAGCTGGCCGGCACCTGCTACATGCCCGAGGCCACTCACCGCGACGCCGCGGCGCTGGAGCTGTTCGGCGAGCTGGCCTGGCGGCAGGAGGCCGTCGACCGGGGCGGCTGGTTCGACGACTGGGCGAGGATCCGGTACGGCGCCGCGGACGGCAAGGCGAAGGAGGCCATGACGGCGCTGCGGGAGACGGCGTACCGGATCAGCAGCAAGGACGGACGGCCGCACGACAGCATCTTCGCCGCGCGCCCCAGCCTCTCGGCCCGCTCCGGGGCCTACTACGCCACCCACACCCCCGCTTTCGACCTGCCCGCCTTCGACGCCGCGTTCGACGCGCTGCTGGGCGTCGACAAGGCGCTGCGGGACAGCGACGCCTACCGCTACGACCTCACCGACATCGGCCGCCAGGCGCTGGCCAACCGGTCCTGGTCGCTGATCGGGCAGCTCCAGGACGCCTTCAAACGCAAGGACGCGGCCACCTTCAAGAAGCTGGCGGCGCTGTGGCTGAAGCTGATGGAGCTGGCCGACGACATGTCCGGCGGCCACCGGGCGTTCCTGCTGGGGCCCTGGCTGGCCGCGGCCCGCGGCTCCGCCGCCTCCGCGCGGGAGCGGGCCGATCTGGAGCGCACCGCCCGGGTGCTCGTCACCACCTGGGCGGACCGCCCGACGGCGGACGGCGGCCATCTGGCCAACTACGCCAACCGCGACTGGCAGGGTCTGATCCGGGACTTCCACCTCCCGCAGTGGCGGGCGTTCCTCGACGAGGTGCAGGACGCGCTCGACCAGGGCCGGGCACCGAAGAAGTTCGACTGGTACGCCCGCGAGGAGCCCTGGACCCGGAAGACGGACGAGTACCCCACCAGACCGCTCACCGATCCGTACGCCACCGCCACCCGGGTCCGCGACGTCCTGGCCAAGGCCCCCTACCAGGGCTCGCTGAAGGTCGCCGCCGAGCCGCGCGCGGTGGCGCCGGGTGAGGTGAGCACCGTTCGGGCCGTCTTCCGGAACGAGAACGGGCTGAGCCCCACCGGCGCCGTCGACCTCGGGCTGCGCGGGCTGGACGGCGCCCGGGCCCAGGACCCGACCTCGCACCGGGCCGTCAGCCCCGGCGGTACGGCCACCGTGCGCTGGCGCTTCACCGCGCCCGCCGGACGGCAGACCGAACCGCTGGAGCCGCTGGAGTACACGGTGGAGGCCGAGAACGGCCCCGCGGGCCAGGAGCGGGTCACCCTCGGCCGGGCCGGCCGGATCTACCGCGCGGGCCCGCTCCCCGGCGGAGTACGGACCGCCACGAGCAACGAGGCCGTCTTCGGGCACCTGGACGGGCGCTGGGCGGTCGACGGCGCCGGAGCCGACCTGTGGCGGTCCACCGCCGAGTTCGGCACCGTCTACCGTCCGCAGGCGCTGCGCGACGGCGGCACCGTGACGCTGAAGGTCGTCTCCCAGGAGGACAGCGGCCCATGGGCGCGTGCGGGCATCGTGGTCCGCAACAGCCTCGCCGAGCCGGACGCGGCGGGCTTCCTGAACCTGGCGGTGACCCCGGCCCACGGTGTCGTGCTGTCCTACGACAGCGACGGCGACGGCACCCTGGACACCTACCGGGCCGTCTCCGGTATCAAGGCCCCGGTGCTGCTGCGGCTCTCCCGGTCCGGCACCTCCTACAAGGGAGAGCTCTCGACCGACGGCGGGAAGAGGTGGCGTACCGTCTCAACCGTCGAGGTCCCCGGCGCGTCCGGGAGACAGGACGCCGGGCTGTTCATGTCCGCGACCAACGGCGGCAGCGGTGACCGCGCACTGGTGGAGTTCGCGGACTGGCGGACCGGGTAGCACGGTGCGGACGGGCGGAGAACGGGTGGAGGACACGGAGACGTGACCGAGGAGAGACCGCGGGCCGCGGTGCAGTCGCACGAGCTGATGCTGGCACTCGTGAGGGGGCCCGCGCTCGCGGTCGTCACCCTCCCGCTGTCCATCCTGCTGTTCACCCTCTCCCTCGTCTCGATCGTGCTGCTGCCGATCGGGGTGGGCGTCGTGACCACGCCGCCCACCCAGCAGGCCGTTCGCTGGTACGCCAACCAGCGGCGGCGGCTGGTGCACGCGTGGGCCGGGCTGGAGGTGCCGGAGCCGTACCGGCCCTGGCCGCGGGACCTGCGCAGCGGTGTCGTCGGACAGGTCGAGCGGTGCATCCTGCTGCTCAAGGACCCGGCCACCTGGCGCGACATGGCGTGGCTGTCCGCCGACCTGACGGCCGGATTCGTCACCGCGCTGCTGCCGCCGCTGCTGCCGCTCAACCTCCAGCTCACCAAGGGGATGCTGGAACCCACCCGGGAGATGCTGCTGTCCCGGCGGGTGACGGAACTGTACGAGACGCGGCACGACGCGGTGGACACCTCGGCGGCCGAACTGCGCCGTATCGAGCGGGACCTGCACGACGGCGCGCAGGCCCGGCTGGTCGCCATGGGCATGAGCCTGGGCACCATCGAGGCGCTCGTCGAGCAGGACCCGGCCCGCGCCAAGCAGATGATCGCGCAGGCGCGGGAGAACTCCGCCGAGGCGCTGACCGAACTGCGCGACCTGGTGCGGGGCATCCACCCCCCGGTGCTCGCCGAGCGGGGGCTGCCCGACGCGCTGCGGGCGCTGGCGCTGCGGATGCCGGTGCCCGTCGAGGAGGACATCGAGCTCCCGGGCCGGTTCGAGGAACCCCTGGAGTCGGCGGTCTACTTCGCCGTCAGCGAGCTGCTCACCAACACCGCCAAGCACGCCCGGGCCGCGAAGGTGTGGCTGGACGTGCTGTACGTCGAGCGGCCGGACGGCTCCGCGATCCGGGTGACGGTGACCGACGACGGGCGGGGCGGCGCCGCGCTCGGCTCCGGCTCGGGCCTGCAGGGCGTCCAGCGCCGGCTCGCCCAGTTCGACGGGGTGCTGGCGCTGAGCAGCCCGCCCGGCGGACCCACGATGATCACCCTGGAGGTCCCGGCCGGCCACGCGGCCGAGTGAGGTGACCCCCGGCCCGGACACCTCGTTCAGTGGGTGTGAGTGAGCGGACCGCGACGCTGGACGTCGAGCAGGCCGAACTCGCCCTCGTGCAGCACTACGGGAGGCTGGTCCGGCTCGCGTACTGCGTGCTGGAGGACGGCCCCCGCCGCGCTCCCGCAGCGCATGCGGTGACCTGCGGGGCGCTGCCCCGGCGGTGCACGTCCACGGCGGCGCTCCCCCACCCGCGGGCGGCGGACGAGGACCCCGTCTACGTGTGGCTGCGGCTGCGGGTGCTCCGCGCGGCGCTGGACCGGCCGCGGGGCCCGAGGCTGCCGCGCTCCCTCCCCCGCGGCGGGGCCCCGGCCCGTGCCGCGTACGCACTGCGGCACCTGGAGCGGATGGCCGACCCGGACATCCGGCGACTGCTGCGCGCCGCCCATGTCCGGGACCCGGACGCGGCGCTGGCCCGGGCCGGGACGGCGGCCCCGGCAACGGACCTGCCCCCGGCCCAGGAAGCGCCGCAGGCGCCGGACACACCCGGTGGCCCCGGAGCACCCGCGCCCGCCTCCGGACCCCGCGGCCAGCCGTGCCCCCTGTGCGGGGGCGGGGGCGGGATCCGGCACGCCCTCGACACGGTGCGGCGGCGCCGGCAGCGGCGGAGAGCCGGGGCCGCGGTGCTGGCGGCGCTGGTGTGCTGCGGGCTGCTCGGGGTGCCGGGCGACAGCTGGGGGCCGGACGCCGCAGCCCGGCCACCGCTGGTGCGCGGCTCCGACGCGGAGCACGCCCTCGACCCCGGTGCGCTGGTGCGCGCCCGGGAGGGTGCCTGGCGGCGGTCCTCCCGGACGGACTTCGGGGCGTGGCCTGCGCGCGGTGCGCTCACCCGCGACGAATCGTTGCTGCGCCGGGCGCTGGTCACCTGGGCGCGGCCACGGGCCGACGTCCGGGTCGAAGCCGCTCCCGGCACCCCGAAAGGCCCACCGCCCGGACCGCCGCAGCTGCTGTACGCGGGGCGGCTGGCGGGGACCGCCGTGGTGCTGCTGTACGACGGGTTGCGGGTCGCGAGGTACACCGAGCCGCTGGACCCGGACGCCGGCTCGGCCG
Organism: Streptomyces sp. WMMB303; assembly: GCF_029351045.1. NCBI lineage: Bacteria > Bacillati > Actinomycetota > Actinomycetes > Kitasatosporales > Streptomycetaceae > Streptomyces > Streptomyces sp. WMMB303. Next base: position 1,736,692 of record NZ_JARKIN010000001.1, read on the forward strand.
CCGCCGAGGACGGGGTCTCACTACAGCTGGCCCGCACCGCGGGAGCGCGGACGGCGGAGTCCGGGGCCCTGGTCGTGACCCGGCGCGGGGGCGAGGTGCGGTTTCTGACGGCACCGTGGATCACCCGCGCGGCCCGGGTGGACCTCCTGGACCCGGCGGACGGGACCGGCCGGACGCTCTCCCGCGGCGCGGACGGGGTGACCGGGCCGCTACCGCTCCCGGTCACCCTGCCGCGGCACTGCGAGAGCTGGCCGGGGCTGGCGCTGCGGGGAAGCCCGGGGGCGGCGCGGCGCCTGCAGCTCTACACGGACCTGGGCGAGTTGGCCCCGGCGCGGCTGACCGACGGCGCCGAGCGGACGCCCGCGACCGACGCAGGGGCCCGCAGGCGGCTGGCGCGTACGGCGTGCCACTTCCCGGCGGTGCTGGACAGGGGGGTCAGGGCGGTCAACTCCTGGCAGTTCGCGCGGCAGCGGCTGCCGGACGGGGACGGCGAGGCGGCGTGGGTGTGCACCAGGGCCGCGACCTGGCGGGGGACCGGGGCCCGGGTGATGACGCAGTTCCAGCCGCCGGCGGGTGCTCCGGGCCGCCCCGGGGCGGTGACCTCCCGGCTGGAGGACAGCCGGGTGTGCGGGCCGCACGCGCGGGCGGTACTGACGGGGCTGCTGTGGCGGTCGACGGAGGGCCGCTGGTATGTGCTGGCCGCCGGGGACGAGGGCGTCAGCCGGCTGCGGGCGCGCGGCGAGGGCCTGCCGGGCGGCCCGGCGGAGGCGGTGGGCAACACGCTGGCGGTGCGCGCCGGGCGGGAGGCGTCGGTCCGGCTCGCGGCGACGCGCGGGAACGGCACCGCCCCGGCGGCCCCACCCGCCCCCGTCGACCCGCCGGACTGACCCGAGACCTGCCGCATCCGGGGCCTCCGGCCCGGTACCACGTCACCGAGCAACGGATCACCAGGCACCGGGCCCCCGGGTACCGGACCGGGTGCTGCGGAAAGTGCGGCGGTAGGTGTCCGGCGGGACGCCGACGGCGCGGTTGAAGTGGCGGCGCAGCGTGGTGGCCGTGCCCATGCCGGTGGCCGCCGCGACGGCGTCGATGCTGTCGGCGGAGGTCTCCAGCAGTTCCTGGGCGCGCCGGATCCGCTGCGTCAGCAGCCACTGCAACGGGGTGGTGCCGGTCGCCGTGCGGAAGTGGCGGCCCAGCTGGCGGGTGCTCAGGTTGGCGCGGCGGGCCAGATCCTCCACGGTCAGCGGCTGGTCGAGCCGTTCGGTCACCCAGGGCAGCAGCTCGGAGAGCGGGTGCGTGTCCTGTTCGGGCACCGGCGCGGTGACGAACTGGGCCTGGCCTCCGGCCCGGTGCGGGGGCACGACCAGGCGGCGGGCGACCGTGTTGGCGAGCGCCGAACCGTGGTCGAGCCGGACCAGGTGCAGGCACAGGTCCATGGCGGCGGCCTTGCCGGCGGAGGTGAGCACGGTGCCGTTGTCCACGTAGAGCACGTCCGGGTCCACCTCGACCCGGGGGTGGCGGGCGGCCAGCGCCCCGGTGTGCGCCCAGTGCGTCGTCGCCCGGCGGCCGTCCAGCAGTCCGGCGGCGGCCAGCACGAACGCGCCCGTGCACAGGGAGGCGACCCGCGCGCCCGCCTCGTGGGCGGCGCGCACCGCGTCCACCAGGTCGGCGGGCGGCTCCACGTCGACGTCGGCCCAGCCGGGGACGATGACGGTGTCGGCCTCCGGGAGCCGGTCGAGGCCGCGGTCGGGCTCCAGCCGGAATCCGCCGAACCGCACGGGGCCCCGGCCGTGGACGCCGAGGCGGTACCAGGAGCCGGCAGCGGCGGGCAGGTCGGTGCCGAACACCTCGTAGGCCACGGACAGTTCGAAATGCAGCATGCCGTCGGTGACGGCCAGCCCGACAGTACCCATGTCCGGAATTGTACGGGGCATGTCGTTCCAGACACTCACTCTTGTGCCTCCGGACCGCACAGGATGACTCCGGTTGCACAGCGAGGACGACAGGAGAATCCGATGGGACCGGGTCAGGCAGTGGCGGTGTTCGGGGCCTACGGGCACACCGGGAAGTTCATGGTGGCGGAGTTGGCGGCCCGGGGATTCGTGCCGGTCCTGTCCGGACGCGACGCGGAGAAGCTGCGGGCGCACGCACCCTCGGCCCCGGAGTGGCAGATCCGGCCCGCCGCGGTGGACGACCCGGCCGCGCTGGACCGCGCCCTGGCCGGGGCGGACGCCGTGATCAACTGTGCCGGGCCGTTCGCCTCGACCGCCGCCCCGGTGATCGAGGCGGCACTGCGCGCCGGAATCCCGTACGTGGACGTGGCCGCCGAGATCGAGGCCAACCTCGACACCTTCGCGCACTTCGCGGAGCGCGCCGCCGCCGCGGGCACCGTGGTGCTCCCGGCCATGGCCTTCTTCGGCGGCCTCGGCGACCTGCTGGTCACCGCGGCGCTGGGCGAGCTGGGCGCGGCCGACGAGGCGCACATCGCCTACGGGCTGAGCGGCTGGCACCCCACGGCCGGGACCCGCGCGGCGGGTGTGGTCTCCCGGGAGCGCAGGGACGGCCGCCGGCTGCGCTACAGCGGCGGACGGCTGGAGTACCGCGAGGACCCCCTGCCGCGGCGTACCTGGCACTTCCCCGAGCCGCTGGGGACCCGGACCGTACTCGGGGAGTTCACCATGGCCGACGTGGTCACCGTTCCCAGCCACCTGGCCGTCCCCGAGGTCTGCACCTACATGAGCACCGAGGCGGCGGGTGACATGGCGGCGGCGGACACCCCGCCGCCGACCGCGGTGGACGCACGGGGCCGGTCCGCGCAGACCTTCCTCGTGGACGTCGTGGTCCGGCACGGGGACACGGAGCGGCGCGCCGTCGCGCGCGGGCGGGACATCTACGCTGTCAGCGCCCCGCTGGCGGTGGAGGCCGTCCGCCGGATCCTCGCCGGGGAGGTCCGGCGGACCGGAGTCGCCTCCGCCGGGGCGCTCTTCGACGCGCCGGACTTCCTGCGCTCCCTCTCCGCGCACCTCGCCCCGGACCTGCCCCAGCCGTCGGGGGCGGGGGCGGGGGCGGGAACCAAGGCGTAGCGGCCGGGCGGCGGACGGTGCGGCGGTTCGCGAGGTGAACCGTCGCACCTCCGTCGCGGGCGGCCACGCATGATCTCCTCCTCGGCATGCGCACCACGGAGGACACGGAGCCGAAGGCGGGGCGGGGGGCGGTCGACCGGCCGGCCACCCTCGCGCCGGGCCGCCGAGCCCGCGGGCCGGCCTCAGGCGTCCCGGCGACGGATCACCACCGCGGCCAGCAGCAGCGCACCCAGCGCCCACACCAGCAGGGCCAGCAGCCCGCCGGGGCGCTCCAGGGTGCCGTTGCCGCCCATCAGCCAGGCTTCGGAGGCGCTCCCCGGCAGCAGGTCGATCACGTTCTCGGCGCCGGGTACCGGGTCCAGCGCCACCGGGAGCAGGAACAGCAGTCCGAACAGTGCCGTGATCGTGCCTGCCGACCGGCGCACCACCACGGCCAGCCCCAGCGTGAGCGCGCCCAGCAGGGCGGCGTGCACCGCGACGGCCAGCAGCTGACCGGTCGTCTCCGCGGCGTCGAACGTGCTGCGGTCCAGGGACAGTGCGCCGCAGACCGCGCCCAGCAGCGCGCACGCCAGCCCGGCGGCGAAGACCGCCGCGCCCAGGGTCAGCGCCTTGGCGGTCAGCAGCCGGATGCGGTCGGGTACGCACAGCAGGGCCGTCGCCGCACCTCCGGTGGCCTGCTCTCCGGTCACCGCGAGCATGGCGAGCGAGGCCAGCACGAGGCAGGTGCCGTTGAGCTCGGCCACCACGGCCGGATCGCCGGGTGAGGCGCCGGGATCGTCGCTGAGCACGCCCGTGGTGGAGGCGACCAGCCCGGTCAGGGTGAGCGCGCCCAGCAGCAGGTACCAGGTCGAGCGCAGGGACACCAGCTTGGTCCACTCGGCGGCCACCGCCCACCGCAGGGCGGTACGGCGCCGGACCGGACGGGAAACCGGTGCCGTGGCGGCGGCGGTCATCGGACCACCTCCGCTTCCCGGGCGGCGGCCCGGCCCCGGCCGGCTGCGCCGGTCTGCGCGTACTCCACGCTGTCCGACGTCAGTCGCATGTATGCCTCCTCCAGTGACGCCTCTTCGGCGCGCAGTTCGTGCAGCCGGACGTGCGCCCGATGGGCGAGGTCGCCCACGTGCTCGACCGACGCTCCGGCGACGGCCAGTGCCTCCGGACCGGTCCACTCCACCTCGGCACCCGCCTCCGCCAGCCGGTCGGCCAGCAGTCGCAGCCCGCCGGGCTCGGGCCCCCGCACCCGCACGGTGCGGCGGGTACCGGCGGCGACCACCTCAGCGACGGTCCCGTCGGCCAGCAGCCGGCCGCGGCCGATCACCACCACCCGGTCGGCGGTCAGCTCCAGTTCGCTCATCAGGTGGCTGGAGAGGAAGACGGTGCGGCCCTCGTCGGCCAAGGAGCGCAGGAACGTGCGCACCCAGCGGACCCCGTCCGGGTCCAGCCCGTTGACCGGCTCGTCCAGCAGCAGCACCGCCGGGTCGCCGAGCAAGGCGGCGGCGATGCCCAGGCGCTGGGACATGCCCAGCGAGAAGGACTCGGCCCGCTTGTCCGCCACGTCGGCCAGTCCGACCGCCTCCAGCACCTCGGGCACCCGGCGTGCGGGGATGCCGTTGCTGCGGGCCATCGCCAGCAGGTGCCGTTGCGCGGTGCGGCGGGGGTGCGCCGCACGGGCGTCGAGCAGCGCGCCGACGGTGCGCAGCGGGCGGTCGAGGCCGGCGTAGGGCCGCCCCTGGATGAGGGCGCTGCCGGAGGTGGGCCGGTCCAGTCCGGTGATCATGCGCATGGTGGTGGACTTGCCGGCGCCGTTGGGGCCCAGGAAGCCGGTGACCTTGCCTGGCGCCACTTCGAGCGTCAGGTCGTCGACGGCGGTCTTCTCGCCGTATCTCTTGGTGAGTCCGCGCAGTGTGAGCATGCCGTGGACGCTATGCGGCGCCCGGAGCGGGGACAGTGCACGCGGGTCAACGGCGCCCCTGCACTTTCGTCAGGTGCCCCGGACACGGCGCACGGGGGTTAGCGTGAGAGCGTCACCACGGGTGAGGACACGGGCGAGAACGGGGAAAGCACCATGATCCGGGTACTGCTGGCGGACGACGAGGCGATGATCCGGGCCGGGGTCCGGGCGATCCTCGCGTCGGCCGGGGACATCGAGGTGGTCGCCGAGGCCGGCGACGGGCGGGAGGCCGTCGCGCTGGCCCAGCGGCACCGTCCGCACGTGTGCCTGCTCGACATCCGGATGCCGCACCTGGACGGTCTGCGGGCCGCGGCCGAACTGCGCCGCACCTGCCCGCAGAGCGCGGTGATGATGCTGACCACCTTCAACGAGGAGGAGTACATCGCCACCGCGCTCGGCTCCGGGGCCGCGGGGTTCGCGCTCAAGTCGGGCGACCCCGGCGAACTGCTGGCCGGGGTGCGCGCGGTGCACGGCGGCGGCGCCTACCTCTCCCCCACCGTGGCCCGGCACGTCATCACGCAGATGGCGGGCGGGCGGCTGGGCCGCCGGGCCGGGGCGCGGGCCCGCACCGCGGCGCTGACCCCGCGCGAGCGCGAGGTGCTGGGCCTGGTCGGCGCGGGACTGTCCAACGCCGAGATCGCGGACCGGCTGCACGTGGTGGAGGGCACGGTGAAGACCTATGTCAGCCAGGTCCTCGCCCGCCTTGAGCTGAAGAACCGCGTCCAGATCGCGGTCCTGGCCCACGAGGCGGGCCTGGTGCCGGACGGTACGGGCGACGACGCGGAGGGCGGCACCGCGGCGGGCTGACCACGAGGGCGGTGGCGCGGCCGGGTCGGCCCCCGGGGCAGGGGGTCGGACGGGCGCAGTGCGCCGGCCACCGGCCGCACCGGTCAGCCGCGGGGTGCGTGCGCCGTCGAGCCCCGGACCACCAGTTCCGGCTGGAAGACGAACTCCGTGTCCGCCATCGGACTGCCGCCCATCGGCTCCAGCAGCGCGTGCACGGCGGCGTTGGCCATCGCCCGGACCGGCTGGCGGACGGTGGTCAGCGGCGGATCGGTGAAGGCGTTGAACTCGGAGTCGTCGTAACCGATCACCGACACCTCCCGCGGCACCGCCAGCCCCCGCTGCCGCGCGGCCCGCACCGCGCCCAGGGCCATCGGGTCGCTTCCGCACACGATGCCCGTACAGCCCTCGTCCAGCAGTGCCCCGGCCGCCGCGTGTCCGCCCTCGACGGTGAAGAGGGTGTGCCGGATCGACGGCACGGCCCCGCAGCGCTCCATGGCGCGGGTGAACCCGGCCACCTTGCGCCGGGTGGGGACGAACCGCTCCGGGCCGACGGCCAGCCCGATGCGCTCGTGGCCCAGTTGGCGCAGATGCTCGACGGCCATCGCCGCGGCCGCCTCGTCATCCGGGGAGACGAACGGCGCGCTGATCTCCTCGTTGTACCCGTTGATCAGCACGAACGGCACCCCACGGGCCGCCAGCCGGGCGTAGCGGGAAGGATCGGCCGTCAGATCGGCGTGCAGTCCGGAGAGGAAGATGATCCCGGAGACGTCCCGCTCCACGAGCTGACCGACCAACTCGTCCTCGGTGGCGCCGCCCAGCATCCGGGTCCCCAGCACCGGCGTGAACCCGTAGCCGGACAGGGACTGCTCGATGACCTGGGCGAACGCGGGGAAGATCGGGTTGGTCAGCTCCGGGATGACCAGCCCCACCAGGCCCGCGCTGCGCTGCCGGGCCCGCGCCGGGCGCTCGTAGCCGAGCACGTCGACGGCGGCCAGTACCCGCTGCCGGGTCGCCGCGGCCACCCCCGGCCTGCCGTTCAGCACCCGGCTGGCAGTGGCCTCGCTGACCTCGGCCTGCACGGCGATGTCGGCCAGCCGCGCGGTGAGCGCCGTGGTCATCGCTCGGCCCACCAGGCGGTCGTGTCGCCGGGCAGTACGGTTCTGCCGGACTCCGCCGCGGGCAGCGGACCGCTGGCGAGGAGCAGTGCGCCGGTGCGGAAGTCCAGCGCGGCCGACCCGGGTCCGGTGTTGGCCGCGCACACGAACGCGCCGCGGCGGAAGGCCAGCACCCCCTCGGGCGCGGTGAGCCACTCCAGCGGTTCGCCGTCGCCCAACTCGGGGCGCTCGCGGCGCAGCCGCAGCGCGGTCCGGTACAGCTCCAGGGTGGAGTCCGGGTCGCCGGTCTGCGCCGCGACGGACAGCGCGCCCCACTCGGGCGGCTGCGGCAGCCAACTGCCGCCGCCGCCGAAGCCGAAGGAGGTGCCGCCGTCCGCGGTCCGCTCCTCGGCCCAGGGCAGCGGAACACGGCAGCCGTCGCGGAGGCCGTCCTGCCCGTTGTCCCGGAAGAACGAGGGGTCCTGGCGGGCCTCGTCGGGCAGTTCCGTCACCTCCGGGAGGCCCAGCTCCTCGCCCTGGTAGACATAGGCGGAGCCGGGCAGCGCCAGCATCAGCAGCGAGGCGGCGCGGGCGCGGGGCGCACCACCGCCGAGCCGGGTGCGGTGGCGGACCACGTCGTGGTTGGAGAGCACCCAGGTCGCGGGCGCCCCGACGGCGCCGAGCGAGGTGAGCGACGCGTCGATGACCTCGCGGAGGGCCGGCGCGTCCCAGTCGGTGCCCAGATAGTGGAAGTTGAACGCCTGGTGCAGCTCGTCCGCACGGACGTACAGCGCGGTGCGCTCGGCGCTGGGCGCCCACGCCTCGGCGACGCCGATGCGCTCCCCGGGGTACTCGTCCAGCACCTGCCGCCAGGAGCGGTAGATCTCGTGCACCCCGTCCTGGTCGAAGAACGGCAGCTCGGCGGTGCCCAGCAGGCGCAACTGCTCGCCGCTGCCCATGTCGGGCAGTCCGGCCGCCTTGACCAGGCCGTGGGCCACATCGACCCGGAAGCCGTCCACGCCCAGGTCCAGCCAGAACCGCAGCACGGAACGGAATTCGTCGCGGACCGCGGGATGCTCCCAGTTGAAGTCGGGCTGCTCCGGCGCGAAAAGGTGCAAATACCATAGTCCGGGCTCGTCCGGCACCCGGCTCCAGGCGGGGCCGCCGAACACCGACTCCCAGTCGTTGGGCGGCAGCTCGCCCCGCTCCCCGCGGCCCGCGCGGAAGTGGTAGCGCTCGCGGGCCGCCGGATCGCCCGCCAGCGCACGGGTGAACCACTCGTGCCGGTCGGAGGAGTGGTTGGGGACGATGTCGATGATGACGCGCAGCCCGAGCGCGTGCGCGTCCCGGATGAGCGCGTCCGCGTCGTGCAGCGTGCCGAACATCGGGTCGATGGCACGGTAGTCGGCGACGTCGTACCCCGCGTCGGCCTGCGGTGAGGCGTAGAAGGGGCTGAGCCAGACGGCGTCCACCCCGAGCGCGGCCAGATGCGGCAGCCGCTGCCGGACACCGGGCAGATCGCCCATGCCGTCCCCGTCGCCGTCGGCGAACGAGCGCGGATACACCTGGTAGATCACCGCGTCCCGCCACCAGCCGGACGCGCCGGACCGCGCCGAGGGGGCGGCGTCCGGACGCGCGGCCCTGACGCGCGGGCCCACGGCGCCGTCGGCCTGCGGTGCGCTGCTGTGCTGAGTCATGTCGTCCCTGAGGGGTTGGTGGTCCCGCCGCGGTGGTCGACGGGATGCGGATCGGGGTTCGCCGCGAGGGCGTGGGCCTAGGTCTTCGTGGCGCCGGCCGTCAGGCCGCCGACCAGATGGCGCTGCGCGAAGCCGAAGACCACGGCGGCCGGTACGGCGATGACGACGGCCGCCGCCGTCATGGCGCCCCAGTCGGCGCCGTAGCGGTTGACGAAGGTCTGCAGGCCGCCCGCCAGGGTCAGGTTCTCCTCGCCGGTCATGAAGGCCGTCGCGTAGGCGACCTCCGCCCACGCGGTCACGAAGGTGTAGAAGCCGGTGACGGCGATCCCGGGCTTGGCCAGCGGCAGGATCAGCCGCCAGAACGTACCGAAGGGGTTGAGTCCGTCGACCCGGCCCGACTCGTCGATGTCGACGGGGATGGTGTCGAAGAACCCCTTCATCATCCACGCACAGAACGGCACGGCGATCGTCAGGTAGGTGATGATCAGCCCCAGCGGCTGGTTGAGCAGGCCCAGCTTCGCCATCGTGTTGTAGAGCGGGACGATCAGCACGGCCATCGGGAACATCTGGGTGATCAGCAGTACCCACATCAGCGGCCGCATCCCGGGGAAGCGGAACCGGCTGAGCGCATAGCCGGTGGTGGCCGCGATGAGCACGCCGACCACCGTGGTGCCGACCACGACGACCAGCGAGTTGCCGAACCAGGTGAGGAAGTGCGTGTCGGCGATGACATGCCGGTAGTTGGTGAAGGTGAAGTCCCGCACCAGAGCGGTGGTGAACGACTCGCTCTCCGGCTTGAAGGAGGTCACCAGCAGCCACAGCGGCGGGAACAGGGCGCACACCGTGCCCAGCAGCAGGCCCGCGTGCAGTCCGGCGGAGGCGAGCGGGGTTCTCTTCGTCGTTCTCATGGTTGTCACCACGCCTCTCCCTGGCGGCGCAGCGCCCGCCGGTAGACGACCGTGAACAGGGACAGCAGCAGCAGGATGAGCACGCCCCAGGCCGCCGACGTGGCGAAGTCCCGCGGGCTGTTGACGAACGAGAGCCGGAAGGCGTAGGTCACCAGGATCTCCGTCGAGTCCTCGGGCCCGCCCCGGGTGAGCAGGAAGATCACCGGGAACATGTTGAACGTCCAGATGGTGCTGAGCAGGACCACCGTGCTGCTGACCGAGCGCACCCCCGGCAGCGTGATGTTGCGGAACCGCTGCCAGGGACCGGCGCCGTCCATCTCGGCCGCCTCGTACAGCTCGCCGGGTATCGCCTGCAGCGCACCCAGCATCGCGACGATCATGAACGGTACGCCCAGCCACACGTTCACCGCGATGACCGACACCTTGGCCCACACCGGGTCGCCCAGCCACGGAACGCCGTCGATGCCGCCGCCGGAGAGGACCTTGTTGAGCAGCCCGTGCTTCTCGTTGAACAGCATCTTCCAGGCGAACACCGAGACGAACGCCGGAATGCCCCACGGCACGATCATCGCGACCCGGTAGAAGGAGCGCCCGCGCACCCGGCGGTTGAGCATGACCGCCAGCGTCAGCCCGAGTGTGAACGTGACACCGACGCAACCCGTGGTCCACAGCGCCGTCCAGCCCAGACGGTCCCAGAAGACACTGTCCGAGAGGATCGCCCGGTAGTTGTCCAGCCCCGTGAACTCATAGGTGGCCGGGATGTGGTTGACGCCGATGGTGCGCTCGACGTTCGCCTCGTCGGCGTCGGTGAGCGACAGGTAGACGCCGCGGCCGAGGGGGTACCCGATGATCAGCCCGATCACCAGGACCACCGGGGCCACCATCGTCCAGGCGTACCAGTGCCGCGCCGCCCAGCTTCTGACCTTCCTCATCCGACCTTCCCATGTCCTCGGCCGCCCCCTTCGCGGGGTGCGGCCCCCTGCGCGGGGCGTTGCGTTGTGGGGTGCGTTGCGTTGTGGGGGCACGCCGCGGAAGTCGGGGCGAAGCCCCGACAGGCGGCGCCCCCGCGAGGGGGCGCCGGGGTCAGTGATAGTCCTTCAGGAGTTTGCGGAACTTGTCGCCGGTCCCCTCCGCGGCCGCCTTCGGCGACTTGCCGCCGGCGAGGACCCCGTCGACGCCGACCCGGATCGGTTCGAAGAGCGAGTTGCCTTCGGCGATCCAGGGCCGCTGGACGGCCTTGGCGACGGCTGGGCGGAAGAACTGCACCATCTCGTTCTTCTTGACGGCGTCCTTCTCGTACACGGACTTGCGGGTGGGCAGGAGCGACAGCTCCTCCGTGGTGCGGGCCTGCACCTCGGCGCTGCTCATGTACTTGGCGAACTCCTGCGCGGCGCGCATGTTCTTCGTTCCGGCGTACACGGACAGGTTCCAGCCGCCCTGCGGGGAGCCCTGGGCCTTGCTGCCCGCGGGGACGGGGGCGACGCCGAGGTTGTTCTCGTCCTTGAATTCCTTGCCCTCGCGGGCGAGGGCGATGTCCCAGGGACCGTCGATGATCATGGCGACGTCGCCGTCCTGGAACGCCTTGATGCCGTTCTCCTGGCCGTCGCTGGAGTCGGTGACCGCCGCTTTGGAGTCGACGAGGTCCTTCATGGTGGCGAGGGCCCGCACGCCGGGCTTGTCGTCGACGGTGACCTTCTTGTGCTCGGCGTCGATCAGGTCGCCGCCCTCGCCGTAGAGGTAGGGCAGGAACCAGTAGGGGTCGTCGCCGCGCAGGTAGAGCGCGGTGGCGCCGGTCTTGTCCTTGATCTTCGCGGCGTTCTTCTTCAGCTCGGCGAAGGAGGTGGGCACCTCGACACCGGCCTTCTTCAGCAGCCGCTTGTTGTAGAACAGCCCGAGCGTGTCGGTGACCTGCGGTACGGCGTAGGTCTTGCCTTCGAAGCGGGTGGAGCCGGCGGCCGTCTCCAGGTAGTCGGAGGCGTTGTCGAGTGCGGGGGTGCCGTCCAACGGGGCGAGGTAGCCGAGGTTGGCGAAGTCGGCGACCCAGGCGACCTCGGTGCGCATCACGTCGGGCGCCCCGGAGTTGCCGCCGGCGGCGTTCTTGAACTTCTGGTTGGCGTCGCCGAAGTTGACGTGCACGTACTTGACGTCGACTTCGGGGTGTTTCTTCTCGAAGTCCTCGGCGATCTTCTTGTAGGTCGCCTTCTCTCCGTCGTTCGAGGTGTCCCAGTAGGTGACGGTTCCCTCGATCTTCCCGTCGGCGCCACTTCGGGCGTCGTCCGAGTCGCTGCCGCAAGCTGTTGCCGCAAGTGCCAGCCCCGCTATCAGCGCGGTGGCGCCTATGCCACGCCGCATGTCCGATCCCTCCGCAAGGTGAAAGAGGCGCGCGCCCGGGCTTCTGCCGGTATGTGGCGGCGCCCGGCTGCGGAGGAACGTAACAGTGCTGACATCACGAAGAAAGACCTTGCCGCAAATTTCTGCAAGACGACGGACGGCAGTCTCGCCGGACGTAACTCCGCACTCCTGTCCGCGTTGTCACCCTTGACACTGGCTTGCCGCACTTCGCGATCCGTACCGGTCCCGAGCCCGACGGGGAAGACTTGTGACCCAGCACGCCACCACCCGCGCCACCGTCCCCGCGCCTGCGGGCCGTCGACCGCGGTCCGCCCCGGGCTGGTGGCGGGACGCGGTGATCTACCAGGTCTACGTCCGTTCCTTCGCCGACGGCGACGGCGACGGCATGGTGATCTGCCCGGCGTCCGGCAGCGACGGGTCTGGTCTGCCTGCTCAACACCCGGGACGAGGCGGTGCGCACGCGGGGGCCCCGGGCGAGCTGCTGCTCTGCTCCGCGCCGGAGGAGTCCCGGGACGCGATGGAGGCCGGAGGGCCGGCGGACCAGTTGCGCATTCCGGCCAATTCCTGCACCTGGTGGGCAGCGTGATGATCGGCCGGTAAGGTCCACTCCTGTGACCGCGCGGCTGGCTGACATCGCAGTACAAGCGGGGGTCAGCGAAGCCACGGTCAGCCGGGTGCTGAACGGCAAGCCGGGCGTGGCCGCGACCACCCGCGAATCCGTGCTGGCCGCGCTCGACGTGCTCGGGTACGAGCGCCCCGTCAAGCTGCGCCGCCGCAGCGAGGGTCTGGTGGGGCTGATCACGCCCGAGCTGGAGAATCCGATATTCCCGGCCTTCGCGCAGGTCATCGCGCAGGGCCTCACCCGGCAGGGCTACACCCCGGTGCTCGCCACCCAGACCCCCGGGGGCTCCACCGAGGACGAGCTGACGGAGATGCTGGTGGACCGGGGCGTCGCCGGGATCATCTTCGTCTCCGGCCTGCACGCCGACACCACGGCCGACACCGGCCGGTATGAGCGGCTGCACGGCCAGGGTGTCCCTTTCGTCCTCGTGAACGGCTTCTCCGAGGGGGTGCGGGCGCCGTTCGTCTCCCCCGACGACCGGGCGGCCATGCGGCTGGCCGTCACCCATCTGGTCTCGCTCGGCCATGAGCGGATCGGCCTCGCCCTCGGGCCCGAGCGCTTCGTGCCCGTCCAGCGTAAGATCGAGGGCTTCACCCGGACCGTGCGGGAGCACTTCGGCACCGACGGCCGCGATCCCGCCGAGTTCGTCCAGCACTCCCTGTACACCCTGGAGGGCGGGCAGGCCGCCGCCGCCGCGCTGCTGGAGCGGGACTGCACCGCCATGGTGTGCGCCAGCGACATGATGGCGCTGGGCGCGATCCGCGCGGCCCGGCAGCGGGGTCTGGCCGTGCCCGGCGACGTCTCGGTCATCGGTTTCGACGACTCCCCGCTCATCGCCTTCACCGATCCGCCGCTGACCACGATCCGGCAGCCGGTCACCGCGATGGGGCAAGCCGCCGTACGGACTCTGCTGGAGGAGATCGGCGGCACCCCGGCGCCGCACAGCGAGTTCGTCTTCCTGCCCGAGTTGGTGGTGCGCGGGTCCACCGCGTCCCGTAGGAGGAGCGGCCCGGCGGCCTCCGCCGAGCGGACGACGGCGGGAGTCCAAGACCCGACCGCAGGATGATCGGCCCCTGCCCCCCGTCTGGCAGACTGTCGGTCTATGGGGGCACCGACCACGAGGACCGAAGACAGCAGCCGGCAGGACTCCACCGAAGCCCCGGCGGAGCAGAGCGCTGCGCGCACCGAAGCCGATGCGGCGCAGGCCCCTGCGGAACGCGACGCCGCCGCCGACGTCCGCTCCGGGGGAGGCGGACTCCTGGCGCGGTGGCGCTCGCCGCGGCATCCCCGGCTGTGGTTCGAGATCGTCCTGATCGCGGTCAGCTACTGGACGTATTCGCTGATCCGCAACGCGGTTCCCGAGCAGCGCGCCGAGGCGCTGCACAACGCGGACTGGATCTGGCGGACCGAGCACACGCTCGGTATCGCCGTCGAGCAGTCGATCAACCACGCGATCGGCGGGGTGACCTGGCTGATCGTCTCGATGAACTACTACTACGCCACGCTGCACTTCATCGTGACGATCGGCGTACTGGTGTGGCTCTACCGGGCGCATCCGGGGCGGTACGCGGCCACCCGGCTGGTGCTCTTCGCCACGACCGGCAGCGCGCTGCTGGGCTACTACCTCTTCCCCCTGGCGCCACCCCGGCTGATGGCCGGCGGGGACTTCATCGACACCGTGCAGGTGCACCAGACATGGGGGTCGATGGCGTCGGGGAACCTGGCGCAGATGTCCAACCAGTACGCGGCCATGCCGTCGATGCACATAGGGTGGTCCGTCTGGTGCGGCATCACCATCGCGATGCTGGCGCGCCCGCTGTGGGGGAAGATCCTCGGGGTGCTGTACCCGGTGGCGACCCTCACCGTCATCGTGAGTACCGCCAACCACTTCTGGCTCGACGCCGTCGGGGGGCTGCTGTGCCTCGCTCTGGGCTACGGCCTCGCCTGCGCCTGGTACCGGCGGCTGCCCTACCGGCTGCCGCGGCTGGCCGCAGCGCCGGTCTGAGCGGGCCCCCGCCACCCGGCGGGGGCCGCCCCGCGGAAGAGCCCGGCCGGTGTGCGGCGGCCCTTCACTCCGCGTCGTAGAAGAGGCGGTCGACGACAGCGCGGGCCCGCCTGGTGACCCGGCGGTAGTCGTCGAGCATCTCGCCGACGTGCCCCGGCTCGTAGCCGAGGTAGCGGCCGACGGCCCCCAGTTCCCGGGACTCTGAGGGGAAGGTGTCCCCCGGCCGGCCCCGCACCAGCATCACCGCGTTGCGCACCCGCGAAGCGAGCACCCACGCCTCGTCCAGCACCTCGGCGTCGTCGGAGTCGATCAGTCCGGCCTCCCGGGCGGCGGCGAGCGCGACCCGGGTGCGGGTGGTCCGCAGCGCGGGCAGCTCGGCGGCGTGCCGCAACTGGGTCAGCTGCACCGTCCACTCGACGTCGGTCAGTCCGCCGCGGCCCAGCTTGGCGTGGGTCGTCGGGTCCGCGCCGCGCGGCAGCCGCTCGCCCTCCATCCGGGCCTTGAGCCGCCGGATCTCCCGCTCGGCGTCCTCGCCAGGGCCGCCCCGCGGATAGCGCAGCGGGTCGATCAGTTCGATGAACCGCTCCCCCAGGCCCGCGTCGCCCGCGACGAACTCGGCCCGCAGCAGCGCCTGGCTCTCCCACACCACGGACCAGCGGTCGTAGTAGGCCGCGTAGGAGCTCAGCGACCGCGCCAGCGCCCCGGACTTGCCCTCGGGGCGCAGATCGGCGTCTATCAGCAGCGGCGGGTCGGACGTGGGGAGCTGCAACAGCCGCCGCATCTCGGTGGCGACGGCGAAGGCCGCCTTGCCCGCCTCGTGCTCGCTGACCCCGTCCCGGGGCTCGTGCACGAACAGGACGTCCGCATCCGAGCCGTAGCCCATCTCGTGGCCGCCGAACCGGCCGACACCGATGACGGCGAACCGGGTGGGCAGCTCGTCGCCCCACTGCTGGCGGACGGCAGCCCGCAGGGCTCCGGCGAGGGTGGCGGCGTTGAGGTCGGTGAGCGCGTCGCCCACCCGGTCCAGGGCCTCGGCGGGCTCCTGCTGGGCGACGTCCTCGGTGCCGTACGCGCCGATCAGGTCTCCGGCGGCGGTGCGGAACAGCTCCCGGCGCCGCACCCCGCGCGCCGCTGCGACGGCCGCCTCGGCGCCCTCCGCGCGGCCGACGGCGGCCAGCGTCTCCTGGGTGAGCGCGACCCGCGACCGGGGGCGCAGCCCGTGCTCGTCGCCGAGCAGGGCGACCGCCTCGGGTGCGCGCAGCAGCAGGTCGGGCGCGAACCGGCCGGCGGACAGGACGCGAGCGAGGTTCTCGGCGGCGGCCCCCTCGTCGCGCAGCAGCCGCAGGTACCAGGGCGACTTGCCCAGCGCGTCGGAGACCTTGCGGAAGCCGAGGAGCCCGGCGTCCGGGTCGGAGGAGTCGGCGAACCAGCCCAGCAGCACCGGGAGCAGGGTGCGCTGGATGGCGGCCTTGCGGGTGACGCCGGAGGCCAGCGCCTCCAGATGGCGCAGCGCGGCGGCCGGGTCGGCGTAGCCGAGGGCTTCCAGCCGCTGTCGGGCCGCCTGCGGCGAGAGGCGTTCGTGTCCGGCCTCCAGCTGCGCCACGGCGTCCAGCAGCGGCCGGTAGAACAGCTTCTCGTGGAGCCGGCGGACCGCGGCGGCGTGCCGCCGCCAGGCCTTGTGGAGTTCGGTGACCGGCTCGCTGCGGTAGCCCAGCGAGCGGCCGAGGCGCCGCTGGTCGGCCTCCGACTCGGGCATCAGGTGGGTGCGGCGCAGTTGGTGGAGCTGGATGCGGTGCTCCATGGTGCGCAGGAACCGGTAGGCCGCGTCCAGTGCGGCGGCGTCCTGGCGGCCCACGTAGCCGCCCGCGGCCAGCGCGTCGAGCGCCTCCAGCGTGGTGGGGCTGCGCAGCGAGGTGTCGCTGCGGCCGTGCACCAGTTGCAGGAGCTGGACGGCGAACTCCACGTCCCGCAGTCCGCCGGGCCCCAGCTTCAGCTCCCGGTCGAGCTGGGCCGCGGGGATGCTGGCGACCACCCGGCGGCGCATCTGCTGGACGTCGGTGACGAAGTTGTCCCGTTCGGCAGCCTGCCAGACCATCGGGGTGACGGCGTCCACGTACTCGTAGCCGAGCTGCGCGTCGCCCGCCATCGGCCGGGCCTTGAGCAGCGCCTGGAACTCCCAGGTCTTGGCCCAGCGCTGGTAGTAGGCCAGATGGCTGCTGAGGGTGCGGACGAGGGGGCCGTTGCGGCCCTCGGGACGCAGGTTGGCGTCGACCGGCCAGATGGTTCCCTCGCCGGTGGTGTCCGAGCAGATCCGCATCATGTGGGCGGCCAGCCGGGTGGCGGCCTTGAGCGCCCGCTCGCCGTCCTGGGCGGCGTCCGCGCCCCGCCCCCCGGTGGCGCCGCCGGGCGGTTCGGCGACGAAGATGACGTCGACGTCGGAGACGTAGTTGAGTTCGTGCCCGCCCGCCTTGCCCATGGCCACGACCGCCAGCCGGCAGGCGGCCGCGTCCTCGGGCGCCGCCGCCTCGGCGAGCGCGAGCGCCCGGCGCAGGGTGGCGGTGGCCAGGTCGGCGAGCTCGGCCGCGGTCTGTGCGAGGTCGCTGGTGCCGCACACGTCGCGCGCGGCGATCGACAGCAGGGCCCGGCGGTAGCCGACCCGCAGCTCGTCGGGCCCCTCGACGTCCCCCAGCGCCGTCTCGAACTCGGCGATGCCCGGGTTGAGGTCGGCCGACTCGTAGGTGACCAGCGCCTTCCAGTCGTGCGGGTGGGCGGCGAGGTGGTCGCCCAGCGCGTCGGAGGAGCCGAGCACGCCGAGCAGCCGGTCGCGCAGCGGCTTGGCGGTCAGCAGGGTGTCCAGAAGGGGCTGCGCGTCCTTGTCGACGGCCTCCAGCGCCTCGATGAGGCGGACGAGGCCGACGAGCGCGAGGTCCGGGTCGGCGGTGGCGCCGAGCGCGTCCAGGAAGAGCGCGTCGTCGCGGACCGTGGCCAGGGTGGGGGCTTCGAGCAGCCGGGTGGCGGACTCCGGGTCCGTGAAGCCGTGCCGCAGCAGCCGTCCGTACCGGCTTCCCCGGCGCCCCTCTGGTGTCACGCTCACTCCCTGCCGTCCTCTCCCAGCCCCTCCCCGGCCCTCGGCCGGGGGTACCCGCCCCCGCTGCGCGCTCCCGCGGAGGGCGCAGCGGGCGCTCCCGCGCGGGACGTCCTCCCGGCCGCGGCGCGAGCCGCCCCTCCGGTCGCCGCGCGAACCGCCCTCCCCGCGGCCGCGCCGAGCGCTGTCCGCGGCGTTCGGAGCACTCCGGGCCCGGCGCCGCGACCGGTCCCGCGGGCCGGTCGCCTCACAGCACGGGAAGGGATTTGCGCAGCTCGAAGGCGGTGACCTCGCTACGGTACTCCTCCCACTCCTGCTTCTTGTTCCGCAGGAAGAAGTCGAAAACATGCTCACCGAGCGTCTGCGCGACCAGTTCGCTGCGCTCCATCAGGCTGATCGCCTCGCCGAGGTTCTGCGGCAGCGGTTCGATGCCCATGGCGCGCCGTTCCGCGTCCGAGAGCGCCCACACGTCGTCGTCGGCGCCCGCGGGGAGCTCGTACCCCTCCTCGATGCCCTTCAGGCCGGCGGCGAGCAGTACGGCGTAGGCGAGGTAGGGGTTGGCGCCCGAGTCGAGGGAGCGCATCTCGATTCGCGTCGAACCGGTCTTGCCGGGCTTGTACATCGGGACGCGGACCAGCGCGGAGCGGTTGTTGTGGCCCCAGCAGATGTAGGAGGGGGACTCGCCGCCCTCGCCCGCGGTGCGGTTGGCTCCGCCCCAGATGCGCTTGTAGGAGTTGACCCACTGGTTGGTGACGACGGAGATCTCACCCGCGTGCGTGAGCAGCCCGGCGATGAAGGAGCGGCCCACCTTGGAGAGCTGGTACTCGGCGCCGGACTCGTAGAACGCGTTCCGGTCGCCTTCGAACAGCGACAGGTGGGTGTGCATGCCGGAGCCGGGGTACTCCGAGAACGGCTTGGGCATGAACGTGGCCTGGACGCCCTGTTCGAGGGCGACCTGCTTCATGACGAGGCGGAACGTCATGATGTTGTCGGCGGTGGAGAGCGCGTCGGCGTAGCGCAGGTCGATCTCCTGCTGGCCGGGGGCGCCCTCGTGGTGGGAGAACTCGACGGAGATGCCCATCGACTCCAGCATGGTGATGGCCTGGCGGCGGAAGTCCATGCCGACGTTCTGCGGGGTGTGGTCGAAGTACCCGGAGGAGTCGGCGGGAACGGGGCGGGTGCCGTCCACCGGCTTGTTCTTGAGCAGGTAGAACTCGATCTCCGGGTGGGTGTAGAAGGTGAACCCGAGGTCCGACGCCTTGGCCAGCGCGCGCTTGAGCACGTAGCGCGGGTCGGCGTAGGAGGGGGAGCCGTCCGGCATGAGAATGTCGCAGAACATCCGCGCGGTACCGGGAGCCTCGGCCCGCCACGGCAGTATCTGGAAGGTGCCGGGGTCGGGCTTGGCGATCATGTCGGACTCGTAGACGCGGGCGAATCCCTCGATGGCCGAGCCGTCGAAGCCGATCCCCTCATCGAATGCCTGTTCGAGTTCAGCGGGGGCCACCGCGACCGATTTCAGGAAGCCGAGGACGTCGGTGAACCAGAGTCGGACGAACCGGATGTCGCGCTCCTCCAGGGTGCGGAGGACGAATTCCTGCTGCTTGTCCATGAGCCTATCCTTGCAGGTCGGAGAGGTTCGCTCAGATCCCCCGGCGCACGGGGCCGTCTCAGCATTCCACCACGGGGTTTCCACGGGGTTGCGCGCCCCGATCCGATCGTTTCACAGCGGGTACCGACGAGCACCGCGCACCCGCCCGGGCACGCAGCGCGACCGGCCACCGGGGCACCCGGCACACCGGCCGACGGGACCGGTCACCGGGATCGGCCGGCGGGAATTTCCGGGCACCCGTGTGCATTGAGACGGGCAGAGATAGTTCAATGGTCAACCAGTTCATCCCGCACCCCAAGCTCAGCAGCAGCCCACAGCCACACGGAGGACGGCGAGCACCATGACGGCCACCCCCATCCAGTTCGGGATCTTCACCGTCGGCGACGTGACGCCCGACCCCACCACCGGGCGGACGCCGACCGAGCACGAGCGGATCAAGGCGATGCTGGCCATCGCCCTCAAGGCCGAGGAGGTCGGGCTCGACGTCTTCGCCACGGGCGAGCACCACAACCCGCCGTTCGTGCCCTCCTCGCCGACGACCATGCTCGGCTACCTGGCGGCCCGCACCGAGCGGCTGATCCTCTCCACCTCCACCACGCTGATCACCACCAACGACCCGGTGAAGATCGCCGAGGACTTCGCGATGCTCCAGCACATCGCCGAGGGCCGCGCGGACGTGATGATGGGCCGCGGCAACACCGGCCCCGTCTACCCCTGGTTCGGCCAGGACATCCGGCAGGGCATCCCGCTGGCGATCGAGAACTACGCGCTGCTGCGCAAACTGTGGACCGAGGACGTGGTCGACTGGCAGGGCCGCTTCCGCACCCCGCTGCAGGGCTTCACCTCCACCCCGCGCCCGCTGGACGGCGTACCGCCGTTCGTGTGGCACGGCTCCATCCGCAGCCCGGAGATCGCCGAGCAGGCCGCCTACTACGGCGACGGCTTCTTCGCCAACAACATCTTCTGGCCCAACGAGCACTTCAAGCGCCTCATCAACCTCTACCGCGACCGCTTCGAGCACTACGGCCACGGCACCCGGGAGCAGGCCCTGGTCGGCCTGGGCGGCCAGGTGTTCATGCGGCGCAGCTCCCAGGACGCGGTGCGCGAGTTCCGCCCCTACTTCGACAACGCGCCCGTCTACGGGCACGGCCCCAGCCTGGAGGAGTTCACCGACCAGACGCCGCTGACCGTCGGCAGCCCGCAGGAGGTGATCGAGAAGACGCTGACCTTCCGCGAGTCCTTCGGCGACTACCAGCGCCAGCTCTTCCTGATGGACCACGCGGGCCTGCCCCTGAAGACCGTGCTGGAGCAGTTGGACATGCTCGGCGAGGAGGTCGTGCCGGTGCTGCGGAAGGAGATGGCCGCCCGGCGCCCGGCGGGCACGGCGGACGCGCCCACGCACGCGGCACGGGTCGCCGCGGAGCGCTCCGCGCAGGCCGCCGAGCAGGCAGCAGAACAGCAGAACGAGAAGGGAGCCTCCGTATGACGTCCACCGACAGCACCCGGGCGGTCCGGCTGGCCGTCGTCTCCGCCGGGCTGAGCGAGCCCTCCGCCACCCGGCTGCTGGCCGACCGGCTGGCCGAGGCGACGCGGGTCGCGCTGCGCACCGACGCCGACGTGGACACCGATGTGGACGTCGAGGTCACGACGGTCGAACTGCGGGACGTGGCGACGGAGATCGCGCACAACTTCACCACCGGCTTCGCCGGCGGGTCGCTGCGCGAGGCGATCGGGAAGGTGACGGAGGCGGACGGGCTGATCGCCGTCACCCCCGTCTTCTCCGCGTCCTACAGCGGGCTGTTCAAGTCGTTCTTCGACGTCCTGGAGAAGGACGCTCTCGCGGGCAAGCCGGTACTGCTGGGCGCCACCGGCGGCACCCCGCGCCACTCGCTGGTCCTGGAGCACGCCATGCGGCCGCTGTTCAGCTACCTGCGGGCGGTGGCCGTACCGACGGCCGTGTACGCGGCGACCGACGACTGGGCCGCCCCCGACGACGGCGTCACCCCCTCGCTCCCCCGCCGTATCGCCCGCGCGGGCGGCGAACTGGCGGGCCTGATCGCGCCCCGCGCCGCCACCCGGGACGCACGCCCGGAAGAGCCGGACGTGGTGCCGTTCGAGCAGCAGTTGGCCGCGCTGCGGGTCGAGGACTGAGCCGGGACGAGGTGGAGAGGCCCCTGCCCCTCGGAGCGGCCCCCGTGATTCCGTCGCTCCCGGCGCGGGCCGGGGAGGCCGCCTCATCGCCCGGGGGGGGCGGCGGGCCGGCGGGCCCGACCTCCCGGTTGAGTTCGCCGCAAGGCGCCGAGCCGGTCTGTCAGCTTCCGCTGTCCTCACCGAGTGCCGAGCCGCCACCCACACTGCTGGACTTGCCGGGTTGCCCGCCCTCGGGAGGCCGGAGCTTGGGTTCCCCGGTGTCGGGGGAGCTGATCTGGTCGCTGAAGGCGAGACGGCCTCCACCGTGATCGATGACGACCGTGTCGCCGTCCCTGACGGCCTTCTCGACCAGATCGGCGAGTTCTTCCTCGCTCGCGTCGGAGTGCTCCTGGGTGATGCGTCTGCCGACCTCGTTGTTGTGGAGATCCATGGCTTCGCGCTCGGGTTGGTTACCGGGCCTGGCTTCATGGGTGGTGGCGTATTTCTCGGTCCACTGGGCGCCGTACTTCTTCGTCATCAGCGCGTTCCAGTAAGTGTGGCGGAAGGCGTCGTTGTGATTGTCGTTGCGGTCCGGCCTGCCGTGTCGCACGTCGGGCGGGAACCGGTCGTCGGCGGTGTCGAACGCCTTGCCCTGTACGTCCTTGAAGTCCTTCAGGCCGTCGAGTCCCAGACCGTCGAGCATGTCCGCCTCCTGCGCGGTGACACTCTCGTCCATCCCCATGAGCAGAGCGCCCGCGTGCAGAACCCAGTTGCGGGGGTATGCGACGAGGCCGTCCGGGTCGGGGGCGACCTGGTAGTCGCGGAGGATCCGATCCAGGTCCTGCGCGGTTCCGGGGGGTGTGTACTCGACCTTCTCGGGGTTGAATCCGTGTGCTCCGGCCTCGCGACTGTCGGGTGGTTCGACGGCGGTGGCGAGAGTCTTCCTGATTGCGGCGTCCGTGTCGTTGACGGCTTCGACGGCCGCGTCGATGCGGGCCTGCCATTTCGCGACGTCTTCGTCGAGGGCCTGCGCGAAGGTGTAATCGTGGCCTCTGGCCAGGCGTTCGCCTTCGTTGAGTTTGGTGGTGTCGAGCGTGACCCGACCGTCGCCGTCCACGCTCATCCTGTCCTCCTCGGCGGCCTTCACCTCCTTGCCGAGGGTCCGCTTCCGGTCCGCCAGGTCGTCGTGGGCCTTGGTCAGCAGCGTGGCGATGTTCTGGGCCTGTTGCTTGGCATCGCCGAACTGGCCCGAGGAGATACGGGCCACCTCGTCGTAGCCCACCCGCGCCAGACCCTCCCAGGAGCTTCTGGAGACCTGGCCACGGACGCGTGTGTCGTAGTCGGTGTGGAGGTCACCGAAGCGCTTGCCCATCCGTCGGAACGCCTCTGCGGCGTCCTCCAGTTCAGCCGCATCTGCGGACACGATGTCGCGAAACGTGAGCGTCATCGCCCGGCCCCTTCTGCCTTACCGGGCCGGACGTAGCCCGGTGGGCTCGTTCCCGGGGAGGGTGGGCTGGTAAGGATCCATACCGGTCAGAATGGAGTTGTGCACCAGGCCGTCCCTCGACTGCAGGAGCACCCGCACTCCGCGCAGTGCGTCCCGTTCCCCCTGGAGGCGTTGTTCGAGGTTGCGAACCTGCTTGCTCCACTGCCGCAGCACGTGCTCGACGCCCTGCCACGCCTCCCAGGTCTGCATCGTGCCGCCGGGCCGGGCTCGCTCGCTGCCCAGCATCCCCGGCTGGTGCTCCTCGGCGGGCTGTCCGGCCATGCGGCCCGCGCTGCGCAGGTGCGGCAGCAGTTCCTCGTCGACGTACTTCGCCGTCGCCTTCTTCGCCGCCGGGTCCGACGCCAACCGGTCGGCTCCGCCGGGGCCGGTGCTCCCGCCGCCCTCCGGGGCCGCGGAGTCGAGCCGCATCCGCGCGTCGTGCGCCTCCTGCGCCCGCGAGACCAGCGCACCCCACTCCGCCTTGAACGCGTCCACCGTAAATCCCCCAGCTCACCATCCGTGACATGCTGTGATGCGGGCATCGTAACCCCGCGTCGGCGGAGCGGATCGAACGCGTGCATCGCGCTGAGCGTCAGCGGGCATCTCGCGTGTGGGGGGAGCCTGCCGCACCGATCGTTTGCCGCATCCGCTGCGAAGCCGGCCGTCCAGGGGGCCGACTCCAGGGGTGGGACAGGTGCACATCGCTTCCGGCGGGCGGGAGCGTCAGCGGGGAGGAACAGGGGCAGTGGCCAGGGCCGGAGCAGCCGGAGCAGGAGGAATGCCGCAGGGGTGGAAGCGGCGGACGGTGAATCTCGCGCTGTGGTCCCTCCCGGCGCTGCTGCTCTTGGCCGCCGCCGCCGTGGTGCTGGTGCCGTTCCGCGCGAACGAGGACCCTGCCGACCCGACCGCGACGGTGCGGGAGGAATGCGGATCGCTCCTCTCGCCCCGCCCGTTCGAATCCTCCTCGGCAGAGCCCTATCTCACGCGCGTGTGCGGCCACGCTCGGAGTACCCGGTGGAGCGGAGCAGGACAACTCCTGGCCTGGGGGGCCGGAACCGCCGCGTTGGGCGGCGCCGTACACATCCACCGCCGAAAGCGTCGCCGGGCCGAACCGGCGGCGGCGCCGCGGCAGTTCCGCAGGAGCTGAAGCATTCACCGCCGCCGCCGGGGCAGCCGGGTCAGGCTCCCGGCCCGCCGCGTGGCGCGCTGGTCGCCAAACCCCGCACGAACGCCCGCCAAGCGGCCGGCGGGAACGACAGCGTCCCGCGCTCGACGGCCTTACTGTCCCGCACCGGAACCACGCCGACGCCGGACACGAGACCCGGCGCCCACTCGACGCAGTTGCCGCCTTGCGGGTCGCTGTAGCTGCTCCTGATCCACTGTCCTTCGCTCATGCTCGTCCCTTACTTCGCTGATGAAGGCAACCGAGTCGCGGGGACTCAACGAACTGGCTCGAATATGATCGTATAGGTCAGCCGAGTTGGTGACGGTCTCCGGACCATCATGCCGTCGCCCGCTGCCGGGACCTTCCACGAAGACACTCGCGCTGCCGTCGGGTGCATCCAGGAGTACGAACGGCGTTCCGATCGCCGCCTCCGCCGCCGAGTACGGCAGGACTTGAACAGTGAGCGACCGATACCGCCTCACCTGCCCCAGAAGGTGATCCATCTGCTCTGACATCACCTGGGGAGATCCGATCCGGGCACGCAGGCACGCCTCGTAGAGGACAACCCACACGCGAGGCGGCTCCGATTTCTCAAGAAGCTCTCGGCGGCGCAGGCGACTTGCCACCTTCGCATCGATGTCGCGGCTCGCGACACAAGGGCGACCGTTCGGCAACGACAGACGCGCGTACGCCTCGGTCTGGAGCAAGCCCATGATGAAGATGGTGGAGAAGTCGCGGATGGCGGTCGCTTCGCGCTCCGCATCGATGTACGGGGCGAACCACGCCGGGTACTCCCCTTCGATCACGCGCCGCAACTGTCCGACGAACAGATCCCCCGTGCCGAATGTCCGGTCGCACGCCTCGGCGAACTTCAGAGAAGGCATGAACTCGCCCGACTCCACGCGGCTCACATAGCTCTGGGTGTAGCCGGTGGCGGAGGCGAACGCCGTCTGGGAGATACGGCGGGCTCGTCTGACGCGGCGGACGTCCTCACCAAGACTCGGCGGAATACTCATCCCCACTGGCCACTTGCGCGTCCCACCCATGCCGACCTGCCCTTACGTACCCCAGTACAAGTCCGTTGCCGAGCAACCTCATGAGAAGAGGTGCTCATAACGCACCATCCTAGCCGTTTGCGTGTTGTTCTCACCACAGAAAGTGACCAGCGGACGGCAGGGCAGGCACCATGGAGCGAAGCGAACCCCCCGGCGGCCACCGGGAAGAGAACTCCCCGCAGGAGGAGGCGCGGCCCTGCGAGGACTGCGCCTGGTTCCGCACGATGATCAATCGGGCGGCGGGGGATCCGGAGCCGCGGGCGGATCTGGAGGCGCTCTTCGGCGCGCATCTGCGCCGCAAGCACCTGCCGACTGTGCCCGGTGCCGGCCGGCGCCTGCGGAGCGTGTGACATGTGGGCGGTCGGCGAGGTGGCGCAGGACCGGAAGAGCGGGAAGACCGGCGAGATCATCCAGGCGACGGGGCCCGCACCGGTCATCTACCGGCTGATGCTGCACGAGGGCACCCCGCCCATCGTCGTCTACCGGTACGGCGACCAGTTGCGGCGCGTGCCGGCTTCCGCGCGTCCGCCGGAGGAACGAACGTTTCCTCCCCCCGCACCGTCCTCGTCCTGAGCCAGGTCGGTCCGGGCCTCGGCGGCCCGTGCGCACCGCGCGTCATACCCGAGAGGGACACCGCGAGTGCGCTCCGCGGAGGGACGTGCGTGCGGGGGCAGGATTCCTAGCGTCGGCCGGGCATCCGGTCCCCGCACGGAAGGCCCCCGGTCATGGCGATGCGTACTCCTCTCGCGGCGCAGGGCACGCGCGTGCCGTTCGCCCACCGCATCGGCGCCGCCTCGCCGCCCGGGCGCGACCGGGGCACCGGCTGGGCGGCATCGAGGCGACGCGCCGCATCACCGAGGCGCGCACCGGCGCCGCCGCGGATCCGAAGGTCCTGGTCCTGACCACGTTCGACCTGGGCGAGTACGTCTTCGAGGCGCTGCGCGCCGGGGCCTCCGGGCTCCTGCTCAAGGACGCCTCGGCCGCCGAACTCGCCGACGCGGTCCGGGTGGTGGCCCGCGGAGAGGCGCTGCTCGCGCCGAACCTGACCAAGCTGCTGATCGAGAAGTTCGCCGGGATGCCGGACGGGCCGGGCGGGGCCCGGCTCAAGGAGCGGGTCGCCGATCTCACCGAGCGCGAGACGGAGGTGCTCGCGCTCGTCGCGCGCGGGCTGTCGAACCTGGAGATCGCCGGGGAGCTCGTGGTCGCCGAGCAGACGGTCAAGACCCATGTCAGCCGCATCCTGGTGAAACTGGGGCTGCGGGACCGCACGCAGGCCGCGGTCTTCGCCTACGAGACGGGGCTGGTGCGGCCGGGCCGCCGTTGAGGGGGCGCCCCGCGGCACGCGACCGCGGCCCGGTGTGTGGGGCACCGGGCCGCGGAAGGTGGGGGGGTGTGCCGGGTGTCGTCGTCACCCGGCCGTGTTGCGGGGTGTCACTCGACGATGTTCAGCAGCAGGTTCGGCGAGCCCTGCCCGGGGTTGCCGACGACGTCCTCGGAGGCGCCGTCGGTCAGCGCCTTGGAGACGGCCTCGGGGGTGGCCTCCTTGTGGCCCGAGAGGTAGACCGCCGCGGCGCCGGCGACGTGCGGGGAGGCCATCGAGGTGCCGGAGATGGTGTCGGTGGCGTCGTCGCCGGTGTTCCAGGCTCCGGTGATGTCGACGCCGGGTGCGTACAGGTCGAGTGCGTCGCCGTAGTTGGAGAAGCTCGCCTGTGCGTCCTTGTTGTCGGTCGCGCCGACGGTGAGGGCTTCCTTCACCCGGGCGGGAGAGCTGTTCCCGGCGTCCGAGGACTCGTTGCCGGCCGCCACGGCGAAGGTGACGCCCGCCTTGATGGAGTTCTGCACGGCCGTGTCCAGCGCCTGGTCCGCGCCGCCGCCCAGCGACATGTTGGCGACCGAGGGCGACTCGGCGTTCTTGGTGACCCAGTCGATGCCGGCCACGACCTGTTCGGTGGTGCCGGAGCCCTGGTCGTCCAGGACCCGGACGGCCACCACGTCGGCCTTCTTCGCCACGCCGTGCGCCTCGCCCGCCACGGTGCTGGCGACGTGGGTGCCGTGGCCGTTGCCGTCCGAGGCGTCGTCGTCGCCGTCGACGGCGTCGAAGCCGCTGGTGGCGCGGCCGCCGAAGTCCTTGTGGGTGGTGCGGACGCCGGTGTCGATGATGTAGGCGGTGACGCCCTCGCCCGCGCTGTCCGGGTAGACGTACGTGTCGTCCAGGTTCAGCTCGGGGGTGTCGATGCGGTCCAGGCCCCAGGAGGGCGGGTTGGCCTGCTCGCCGGTGACGGTGTGCTTCTGGTTGGCGTACACCTTGTCCACCGCCGGGTCGGCGGCCAGCTCAGCTGCCTCGCTCGCCGACATCTTCGCGGAGTAGCCGTTGAGGGCCTTGGTGAAGGTCCTGCGGACCTTGCCGCCGTGCTCGGAGATGACCGTACGGCCCTTCGCGGCGGCCGATGTGGTGCGCACGGCCGACTTCTTCATGGTGACGATGTAGCTGCCCTTGACGGCCTGCGCCGAGTGCGCGCCGAGGACGGTGCCGTGCGCCGGGGCCTCGGGGGACGCGTTCGCGGGGAGCGCTGTGACGGTGCCGACGGCTGCCGCGGCCACCGCGGCCGAGATACCGAGGGCGACTTTCCTGCGCGTCACTGCCATGGGGAGGGTTCCTCCTCGTGTGGGGGGTGCGCATGTGGGGTGCGCGATCGGCACGCTAGAGGCATGGTCACGAGCAGGACAAGAGTTCGATGGATCGCCCGACCGAAGAGCAATTACCCAACGAGCGGTCATACTTGGCGATTCGGGCGTGACTCGGATGCCCCTGACTGCCGAAGCCAGCCGAGGCTCGCGGCACGCATCCCGAGCTGGAACCGGGTCGTCGCCCCCAGCCGCCCCATCAGCCCGTGCAGCCGGCGCTGGAAGGTGCGGTAGCTGATGCCGAGTTGCCGGGCCATCACCTGGTCGGTCAAACCGGTGGCCAGCAGGGCCAGCAACTTGGCCTCCTGCGCGGTCGGGCCGTCCGGGGCACCGGGGCTGCGGCCCGAGAGGTACTCCGAGATCGGCAGCGCCCGGCCCCACAGCACCTCGAAGAAGTCACACAGCACCTCCAGCAGTCCGGAGGGGTGCACGACGACGCTGCTGGCCAGCTCGTTCGGCGCGGCGCGCAGCGGGATCAGCGCCATGCAGTCGTCGGCGATCAGCATCTTCGTCGGCGTGTCGGCCATCACCCGGGCATCCTCGCCCAGTTCGGCCGCGGCGCCGATGTCCGTGTCGAACCGGTGGGAGGTGGCGAGCCCGTCGGTGTCGTAGATGACCCGGTAGTTGACGCCGCGCCGCAGCATCTGGGCCTGCACCGGCATCATGCCGGTCTTCGGGTCGAGCCGGTCGGGGTCGCTGTTGGCGTAGGGCGGCCGGTCGATGCCCCGGATCTCGGCGCGCGCACTGCGCTGGAGTTGGTCGACCTGGCGGATCACGGCGGCCCGCCCCGTGACGATCTCCACCAGTTCCAGGGGGTCACGGCCCGCCGCCTGGGCACGGAACCGGGCGGCCAGGTGCTGGATGTGCCGCCGCGTACGATGGATCTCCTCCTCGCGGGCGAGCAGCAGCGACTCGAAGGCGATCTCCGGCGCCACCGGCAGATAGCGCTCGGCGCCTCTGCTGCCCCGGTCCGCGGGGAAGCGCCCCACCAGGTTGAGTCTCTCCAGCGCGGCGAGTGCGGCCCGCACCCGCGCGGCTCCCACTCCCGCCGCCGCCCGCAACTCGCTGACGGTCACGGCGCCGTCCACCAGCGCCTCGTAGACCTGCTGCTGGACGGGATCGAGATCAAGAGCCTCCAACATGCTGGGCATCCTGTGTGCGGTGGCGAGTTCACGTCAATGACCGAACGCCGCCATCGCCTCGTCATATATGCAGGAACCCTGCGAATTCCGACGCGGGACACCGGCGGGATACCCCCGCCGGGCATCCGGCTAGGGTGGCCCCATGCGACCCATGCTGACCGGCGAGCGCACGACCCGCGCCCGCGGCACGTGGTGCGGGCGCCTTCTCCTGCTCGCCGCCCTGCTGTTGGGGATCGTCAGCATGCACACCCTCGGGCACCCCGCCGCCGGACCACGGGAGTCGCCGCGGGTCGCCGCGGACCTCTCCGCGTCCGCGGTCCACGGCGGGAGCACGGAACCGGTCCGGGCCGAGGACGGAGCACTCCCTCCGGCGCATCCGGCGCACCCGCCCCGCCTGCGGGACGGCGCCACCGACCCGGCGGCCGGGTACGAGGATTCCACGCCCCCGGAGCCGGAGCACGGCGGCGGGCACGGGACGGGAACCGACCCGCTCTCCGTCTGTCTGGCCGTACTGGGCGCGTGGACGGCCGCCGCGCTGCTGGGCGCCGCCGTCTCCGTCCTGGCACCGCGCGGCACGGACGGGCGGGAGCCCTGCCGCACCCGGATACGGCGCGCGCTGCGTCCACTTCCGCCGCCGGACACCTCGTCGAGACTCGCGCGGCTGTCGGTCCTGCGGATCTGAGCGGGCCCGCAGGCACACCGCACCGCCGCGCGGGCGGCCACCGGCCGCCCCGGGGTGCGATGTGCCTGCGCCCGTGTTCAGCGCTCGACACCACACCACACGAGGTATGCGCATGCGTTCCCTTCCCGCCCGCCGGACCGTTCTGGGCGCCGCCGCCCTGGCCGCCACCGGTCTGACCGCCGGCTGCGCCGACCGCGGCCGACCCGACACCGCCGACGCCGAGGGCACCGGCGGCCACGTCCGGCCCGACGGCCCCGAGGTCCGGGCCGCCGAGGCCCGGCGCCCGCACGGCCGCACCCGGCGGGTGCGGCTCACCGCCACCCGCACCCGGCTCGCGCTGGGCTCCGGAGTCACCGTCCCCACCTGGGCCTACGGAGACCGGATCCCCGGCCAGGAGATCCGCGCCACCGCGGGCGGCACCCTGGAGCTCACCCTCGCCAACCACCTCCCGGCGGCCACGTCGGTGCACTGGCACGGGCTGGCCCTGCGCAACGACATGGACGGCGTCCCCGGGCTCACCCAGCGGGAGATCCGGCCGGGCGCGGACTTCACCTACCGGTTCGCCGTCCCCCACCCCGGCACCTACTGGTTCCACCCCCACTCCGGCCTGCAGCGGGACCGGGGACTGTACGCGCCGCTGATCGTGGAGGACCCGAGGGAGCCGCTGCGCTACGACAAGGAGTGGGTGGTCGTCCTGGACGACTGGCTGGACGGCGTGGACGGCGCCACCCCCGACAGCGTCCTGGCCGCACTGCGCCGCGGCATGGGGCACGGCGGAGACGGCTCCGACGGAGACGGCAGCGGGGACGCGCACGGCATGCACGGCATGCACGGCATGCTGGGCACCGGCGCCCGGCCGTCCGCCGCGGCCGGGCCGTCCACCGCCGCGGGCACCGGCAGCCCGCTGCTGGGCGGCGACGCGGGCGACGTGGACTACCCGCACCACCTGGTCAACGGCCGCACCCGGACGGACCCGGAGACCTTCCGCGCGAAGCCGGGCGACCGCATCCGCGTCCGCCTGATCAACGCGGGCGGCGACACCGCCTACCGGGTCGCGCTGGGCGGGCACCGGATGACCGTGACCCACACCGACGGCTACCCCGTCGAGCACACCGCCACCGACACGCTGCTGCTCGGCATGGGCGAGCGCTACGACGTCCTGGTCACCGCGGGAGACGGCGTCTTTCCCCTCACCGCGCTGGCCGAGGGCAAGAAGGGGACCGCCCGCGCGCTGCTGCGCACCGCGCCGGGTTCCGCGCCCCCGGCCGCGGCCCGCCCGCAGGAGCTGTCCGGCACTCCGCTGACCGCGGGGAGGCTGACGGCCGCGGACGCGGTCCGGCTCGCTCCCCGCCAGCCGGACCGGACCGTCACCCTGCGGCTGACGGGCTCCATGGCCCGGTACGACTGGGGCATCGGCGGCCGGCAGTACGACCCCCGGCGGCGGCACCCCGTGACGGCGGGCGAGCGGGTGCGGCTGCGCTTCGTGAACACCACCAGCATGTGGCACCCGATGCATCTGCACGGCCACACCTTCGCGCTGCCGGACGGCGGTCCCCGCAAGGACACCGCGATCGTGCTGCCGGGCAGGACGCTGGAGGTGGACTTCGACGCCGACAACCCGGGCCTGTGGCTGGCGCACTGCCACAACGTCTACCACAGCGGGTCGGGAATGATGACGGTCCTCGGCTACCGCGCGTAGTACCCGGGCGCGGTCCCCGGGCGCGGTCTCCGCACGAACGGCGCACCGGAGCCTGCCGGACGGCGCGGTGCGGGTCCCGGGTGCGTCCCGGGCCCGCCCCCGGGGGCCGGCCGGGGACCGGCACCGGATGGGTGCCCCGAGCCATAACGTCAGCCCGACGATTACACTCGGGTGCGTGGCTCACCTACGTCTCGCGCTGAATCAGATCGACTCCACCGTCGGCGACCTGGAGGGGAACGCCGCCGCGGTCCTCCGCTGGACCCGGCACTCCGTCGAACGGGGCGCCCACCTGGTCGCGTTCCCGGAGATGATGCTGACCGGCTACCCGGTCGAGGACCTGGCGCTGCGCAGGTCGTTCGTGGAGGCGAGCCGCACCGCCGTGCGGGAACTCGCCCGGCGGCTGGCCGACGAGGGGCTCGGCGAGGTGCCGGTCGTCGTCGGCTATCTGGACCGCTGCGCGCAGGCCCGGCCGCACTACGGCCAGCCCGCGGGCGCTCCGCAGAACGCGGCCGCCGTGCTGCACCGGGGCGAGATCGTCCTGACCTTCGCCAAGCACCACCTGCCGAACTACGGGGTCTTCGACGAGTTCCGGTACTTCGTGCCGGGCGACACCATGCCGGTCGTCCGGGTGCACGGTGTCGATGTCGCGCTCGCCATCTGCGAGGACCTCTGGCAGGAGGGCGGCCGGGTCCCGGCGGCGCGCAGTGCGGGGGCCGGACTGCTGCTGTCGGTCAACGCCTCGCCCTACGAGCGGGACAAGGACGACACCCGGCTGGAGCTGGTGCGCAAGCGGGCGCAGGAGGCGGGCTGCACCACCGCCTACCTGGCGGAGGTCGGCGGCCAGGACGAACTGGTCTTCGACGGCGACTCGATCGTCGTGGACGCCGACGGGCAGGTGCTGGCGCGGGCGCCGCAGTTCGAGGAGCGGTGCGTCGTCCTGGACCTGGAGCTGCCCGCGGCCGCCGCGGCCCCGCCGTCGGGCGAGGTGGACGACGGGCTGCGCATCGACCACCGGGTGGTCTCCGCCGAACCGCTGCCCGCCTACCCGCCGGAGGCCGTCGGCAGCGAGGCACCGCGGCTGGCCGACGACGAGGAGATCTACACCGCGCTGGTGGTCGGACTGCGCGCGTACGTGGTCAAGAACGGCTTCAGCTCGGTGCTGATCGGGCTCTCCGGCGGCATCGACTCGGCGCTGACGGCCGCGATCGCCTGCGACGCGGTCGGAGCCGAGCACGTGTACGGCGTCTCGATGCCCTCACGCTACTCCTCCGAGCACTCCCGGGAGGACGCGGCCGAACTCGCCGAGCGCACCGGACTGCACTTCCGCACCGTCGAGATCGAGCCGATGTTCGCGGCCTACATGGACTCACTGGGCCTCACCGGGCTCGCGGAGGAGAACCTCCAGGCGCGACTGCGCGGCACGGCGCTGATGGCCCTCTCCAACCAGGAGGGCCCCATCGTGCTGGCCCCGGGGAACAAGTCGGAGCTGGCGGTGGGCTATTCGACGCTGTACGGAGACGCGGTGGGCGCCTACGGCCCGATCAAGGACGTCTACAAGACGAACGTGTTCCGCCTGGCGACCTGGCGCAACCGCGCGGCCGAGGAGCGCGGCCACACTCCGCCCATCCCCGAGCGCTCGATCACCAAGCCGCCCAGTGCCGAGCTGGCCCCCGGGCAGGTGGACAGCGATTCGCTGCCCGACTACGACATCCTCGACCGCATCCTGAAGCGCTACGTCGACGGCGACCAGGGCGCCGAGGCGATCATCGCGGCGGGCTTCGACGCGGAGACCGTGACCCGGGTGCTGCGGATGACGGACCGGGCCGAGTACAAGCGCCGGCAGTACCCACCGGGCACGAAGATCTCCCCCAAGGGGTTCGGCAAGGACCGCCGCCTGCCGATCACCAACCGGTGGCGGGAGGGCTGACGGCCCGGCCGCAGCAGCCGTCGGCCGCGTGCGGCCGGCGGCCTTCCGGTCGCCGGCTCCGACGGGCCGCGAAGTCCGGAACCCGGGGCCCTCAGCCGCCGGAGGGGACCTCCACCGGGGCCTCCTGCGCCCGGGCGACCACGCGCGAGTCGCCGCGGTCCAGTACGCCCGCCGTCACGGCGATGGCGAGTCCGGTCAACGCGAGCACGGCGCCGACCAGGGTGGGGGAGGTCCAGCCCCAGCCCGCGGCGATGACGACACCGCCGAGCCAGGCGCCGCCCGCGTTGGCCAGGTTGAACGCCGAGTGGTTGGAGGCGGAGGCGATCGTGGGCGCGTGTGAGGCCGCCCGCATCACCAGCATCTGGACCGGCGTGGTGATCAGGAAGCCGACCGCGCCCAGCAGCCCGACCAGCAGCAGCGCCGCCCACTTCACCGGTGCCGCGAAGTGGAAGGCCACCATGAGCACGGCCATCAGCCCGAGGGCCGCGTACAGGGTGCGGCGCGGGGCGCGGTCGGTCAGCGGCCCGGCGATCAGGGTGCCCAGGGTCATGCCGATGCCGAAGAGCGCCAGCACCCAGGTGACCGACGTCTCGGCGAGTCCGGTGACCTCCGTCATCATCGAGGCGAGGTAGCTGTAGACGGCGAAGACGCCGCCGAAGCCGAAGACCGCGGTCAGCAGTCCGAGGACGACCTGGCGGTTGCCCAGGGCGCGCAGTTCGTGGCGCACGCCGCCCTGGTGCTCCAGCGGTATCCGCGGCACGAGCAGCGCGAGGGCCGTCATGGCGAGCAGCCCGATGAGGGTGACGACCACGAAGGTGGCGCGCCAGCCGAGTTGCTGGCCGAGCGCGGTGCCGCCGGGTACGCCGACGATGTTGGCGACGGTCAGCCCCAGGAACATGGTGGCCACGGCGCGGGCCGCCCGGCCCTCCCGGACGAGCCGGGCCGCGACCACCGCGCCGACCCCGAAGAAGGCACCGTGCGGCAGTCCCGCCAGCAACCGCCCGGCCAGCAGGGTGCCGAAGCCGGGAGCGAGCGCCGAGGCGAGGTTGCCGAGCGTGAACAGGCCCATGAGCAGCAGCAGCATCAGTTTGCGCGGCACACGGGCGCCGACGGCGGTCAGCAGCGGGGCGCCGAGGACGACGCCGAGGGCGTAGGCGGACACCAGGTATCCGGCGGTCGGCACGGAGGTGCCGAGATCGTCGGCGACGTTCGGCAGCAGGCCCATCATCACGAACTCTGTGGTGCCGATACCGAAGGCGCCCACGGCGAGTGCGAGCAGAGCCACAGGCATGCGGAGAGAACCTTTCGAAGCGGGCGGGGCCCCGGCGGGATGCGGCGTCGCGTGCCGGGCACCGGGGAGTACCGCGCGCCGGGCGGCAGGGCGGCCCCGGCGCGGCACGGTGCGGTGTAAGAGGGTGAGGTGGTGCGGAGGGGAAGGAGCGGACAGTGGCCGGAGGCGGCACTGCCCCCTATGTATTGCTCCGCAACAAAGTCTCGCAGCCAGATGTTCCAGGGTGCAAAACGAGCCCGCCGCCGGCGGCCGCCGGAGCGGTCCCGGCCGGTTCAGTCCGCCAGGTCGATCGTCGCCGCGATCGGCAGGTGGTCGCTGTCCGTCGCGGGGAGCGTCCAGGCCGAGACGGGGTCGGCTCCCTTGAGCATGATCTGGTCGATCCGGGCCATCGGGAAGGAGGCGGGCCAGCTGAACCCGAAGCCGTCGCCCGCCGCACCCTGCGCGGAGCGCATCTGGGAGGTGATGGGCGCGAGCGCACGGTCGTTCATGGTGCCGTTGAGGTCGCCGAGGAGGAGAACCCGATCGGCGCGGTCGCGGGCGATCGCCTCGCCGAGCGCCTCGGCGCTGCCGTCCCGCTGCCCGGCGGTGAAGCCGGAGCGGAACTGCACGCGCACCGAGGGCAGATGCGCGGCGTAGACGGCGACCTCGCCCTTCGGGGTGCGCACCGTGGCACGCATCGCGCGTGGCCAGCCCATCTTGATGTCGACGGTCCTGACGCCGGAGAGCGGATACTTGCTCCAGATCCCGACCGTGCCCGTGAGCTTGTGGTACGGGTGCGTGCGCTCGAGGGCCGCCCGGTAGGTGCCGGCCTGTGACGAGGAGACCTCCTGCAGCGCGATGACGTCGGCTCCGGAGTCGACCAGCGCCTCGGCGGTGCCGCGCGGGTCGGGATTGCCGGCGTTGACGTTGTGGGTGACGACGGTCAGATCGCCGGCGGCGCCGCCGGTCTTGTCGCTGAAGAGGCCACCGAACAGGTTCACCCACATCAGTGCGGGCACCAGCAGTGCGACCAGCGCCGTGGCCGAGCGGCGCAGCACAGCCGCGACCAGCAGCACCACGATCAGCAAGCCGCCCCAGGGCAGGAAGGTCTCCCACAGCGAACCCAGGTTGCCGACCGCGTTGGGCACCTCGGCGTGCAGGAAGAACGCCAGCCCCAGCAGCAGCGCGACCGCCGCGAGGACCAGGCCGCGCCGCCAGGTGCCCGGACCCCATCGGCCCGGAGCGCCGCCCCCCGGCAGCCGGCCGGACCAGCGGGACCAGAGTCCCCGCCGCCCGTCGCCGTCCTCGCGGTACGTGGCCTCCGACGTGTACGCGCGCGCCATCCGCCGTCCTCACTTGCCTGTGCTGGTGCTCGATGAACGATAGGCGATAACGGTTTTCATCCAGTCGAACCCTGCGGTCCCACCGGCGCTTCCGCCCTGACTCCGGTTTGCGGAGTCGAGAGGAGGACGAGGCGCGGCGCTCCGGGAGTTCCGGCAGGTCGGGGCCGGACCGCGACTGTGACACAACCCGGACACCCGGTGGCGGCAGCGGTTCGCCGCGGCGCGCCCGCAGGCCGTTCACCCCGGTGTCGCGGCGGACCCATTCATGATCCACTTCTAGACGGGGCCCCTACCGGACCGCGGAGGGGCGTGCCAGCATGGACCTGGATCCGGAGACGCCGTTGGGGCGCTTCGAGACGACAACAGGAGTCAACGCCATGCCGCAGACGCTCTACGGGGGCACCCGTAATCGCCGTGTGACCGTGCGCGACCTCGCACTCGCCAAAGAGCGGGGCGAGAAGTGGCCCATGCTCACCGCCTACGACGCGATGACCGCCTCCGTCTTCGACGAGGCCGGTATCCCCGTCATCCTGGTCGGCGATTCGATGGGCAATTGCCACCTCGGCTACGAGACGACCGTGCCGGTCACCATGGACGAGATGACGATGCTGACGGCCGCGGTGGTGCGGGGCACCAGCCGCGGCCTGATCGTCGCCGACCTGCCGTTCGGCTCGTACCAGGAGGGGGAGGTGCAGGCGCTGCGCAGCGCCACCCGGTTGGTCAAGGAAGCCGGCGCGCAGGCCGTCAAGATCGAGGGCGGGGAGCGCTCGGCCGACCGGATCGGCCTGCTGGCGCGCTCCGGCATCCCCGTGATGGCACACATCGGGCTCACCCCGCAGTCCGTGCACGCCATGGGCTACCGGGTGCAGGGGCGCGGCGAGGAGGCGGCTTCGCAGCTCATGCGGGACGCCAAGGCCGTGCAGGACGCCGGAGCCTTCGCGCTGGTCCTGGAGATGGTCCCCGCACCGGTCGCCGCCGAGGTGACCCGGGACCTGCAGATCCCGACGATCGGCATCGGCGCCGGGAGCGAGTGCGACGCACAGGTTCTGGTGTGGACCGACATGGCGGGCCTCACCCCCGGCAAGCTGCCGCGCTTCGTCAAGCAGTACGCCGCGCTGCGCTCGGTGCTGGGTGACGCGGCCCGCGCGTTCGCCGAGGACGTCACCACCGGCGCCTTCCCGGCCGCCGAGCACTCCTACGAGTGAGCCGGACCGGCGCCGCCCCGCCCCCGGGCACCCGGTGACGGTGGTGCGCAGCGCAGCGGCCCGCCGGTGACGGCGGCAGCCCGCCGACAGCGCTTCCCGGTGCTGTCGGCGGGCTGTCGGTCGTTTGTCAGTGGCGGCTGTCATATTGGCCGCATGACGCGAGAGAAGACGACGAACGCGGTCGAGGTCCGCGGGCTGGTCAAACACTTCGGGGAGACGAAGGCGGTCGACGGCATCGACCTCGACGTGCGCGAAGGCACCGTGATGGGTGTGCTGGGCCCCAACGGCGCGGGCAAGACGACGCTCGTCCGGATGCTCTCCACCCTGCTGCAGCCCGACGGGGGCACGGCGAAGGTCGCCGGGTACGACGTGGTGCGCCAGCCCCGCGAGCTGCGCCGCACGATAGGTCTGACCGGCCAGTACGCCTCGGTGGACGAGAAGCTGTCGGGCTGGGAGAACCTGTACATGATCGGGCGGCTGCTCGACCTGTCCCGCTCCCAGTCCCGCGAGCGCGCGGACGAACTGCTGGAGCGGTTCTCCCTGACCGAGGCGGCCCGGCGCCCCGTGATGAAGTACAGCGGCGGTATGCGCCGCCGGCTCGACCTGGCGGCCTCCATGATCGGCCGCCCCAGGGTGCTCTACCTGGACGAGCCCACCACCGGTCTCGACCCCCGCACCCGCAACGAGGTGTGGGACGAGGTCAAGAACATCGTGGCCGACGGCAACACCGTCCTGCTCACCACCCAGTACATGGAGGAGGCGGAGCAGCTCGCCGAGGAGCTGACCGTCATCGACCGCGGCCGGATCATCGCCGAGGGCCGGGTGCCCGAGCTGAAGGCAAAGGTCGGCGGCCGCACCCTGGAGGTCCGCCCGACGGACCCCGGCGAGCTGCAGCGGATGGTCGGCGCGCTGGCCCAGGCCGGGCTGGACGGGCTGGCGGGCGCCACGGCCGACGAGGCGGCGGGCGTGGTCAGCGTCCCGATCGTCAGCGACGAGCAGCTCACGGCCGTGGTCGCGCTGTTGGGCGAGCGCGGCTTCGCGATCGCCGACATCGCCACCCATCTGCCCAGTCTGGACGAGGTGTTCCTCGCCCTCACCGGCCAGAAGGCCACCCACCAGGACGACGACAACGAGCTCGAGGAGGTCGCGGCGTGAGTACCGCCACCGTCAAAGCGCCCCAATCCGGGGAGTCCCCGACCGGGTCCGGGACGGGCAGCGGCTCCGCGCCCGGGAAGCCCGGCACGGTGGAGGGCCGGATCGGGCTCAAGGCCAATCTGCGGCACATCGGCGCGCTCGTGCGGCGCAACGCCCTGCAGATCAAGCAGGACCCCGAGTCGATGATGGACGCGCTGTTGATGCCCATCATCTTCACGCTGCTGTTCGTCTATGTCTTCGGCGGCGCCATCGGCGGGAACGGCGCCAGCGGCGACCGGGACCAGTACGTGCAGTATCTGATCCCCGGCATGATGGGCATGATGGGCATGTCCATCGCCATGGCGGTCGGCACGGGCATCAACGAGGACTTCCGCAAGGGCGTGATGGACCGCTTCCGGGCCATGCCGATCGCCCGCTCGTCGGTGCTCATAGCCAAGTCGGTCGTCGAGATCGGCCGGATGCTGGTCGCCGTGACCGTCCTGCTGACCGTGGGCTTCCTGAACGGCTTCGAGATCAACGGCCACTGGCTGGGGATGCTGGCCGCCATCGGACTGACCGCGCTGTTCGGCGCCTCACTGCTGTGGATCTTCATCCTGCTGGGTCTGACGATGAACACGGCGCAGGCCGTGCAGGGTGTCTCGTTCCTGGTGCTGATGCCGCTCCAGTTCGGTTCCTCGGTCTTCGTGCCGCCGGGCACCATGCCCGACTGGCTGAAGGCGTTCACCGACGTCAATCCGCTCACCCACCTCGCCGATGCGGCACGCGGGCTGATGCTCGGTCAGGGCGAGGTCGCCAACCCGGTGATGTGGACGGTGATCTGGTCGGTGGGGCTGACGGTCGTCACCGCGCCGATCGCCATCGCGAAGTTCCGCAAGAAGACCTGAGGATGCCGGGTGCCGCCGTCGGCCCTGCCGTGGCGGTCCCGGTCGGCAGCGGGGTCGGCGGCGGTCCCGGGCGCGCGGCGCCCGGGACGGCTGCACCCCGGTTCAGGCGTCGCGCACCAGCGCGACGGCTTCCGCCAGAGTGAGGCCCGCACCGGAAGCGTAGGCCCGCGCGTACGCTCCTCCCGCGGGCAGTGCTTCCCGCACGGCCGCTTCGGCGGCCCTCCGCGACTCACGCTCGACGGGGTGCGGGAAGTGCCCCTCCGGCAGCTTCGAGAGGCCGTCGTAGCCACCGATCAGGCGCCCGCCCTCGGCGGCCCGGCCGAGCAGGGCCAGGGCCCGTGCGGCGGTGAGCAACTGGCTCAGTGTCAGGTGCGGGGCGATGGCCTCCGCCACCACCTCGCGGGTCTTGACGATCGACTCCTGGACGGTGGCCAGCGCCTCGGCGCCCCGGCCGTCCTCGACGTACGTCCAGGCCAGCACACCCTCGATCATCCCCGCGAAGAGCTGCGGGACCCGCTCGGCGAACTGGTCGACCAGCGGGATCAGCAGCGCCCGCGCCCGGGCGGTCCGGCCCAGCCGGGTGAGGTGGATGGCCCACTGCACGGCAGCGAAGTTGGGGCCTTCGCCACCCATGTGCTCCGATTCCTCTGTGGCCTCCTCCATCAGCCGCTCGCCCTCGGCGACCTGTGCCGGGTCACCCAGCTCCACCAGCACCGAGCCCAACCGGGACTTGAGCTGCGGCACCTGGCTGTACGCCCCGAGCTGATCGGCCCGGGCGATGGCGTGCCGGCAGTCCTCGGCGGCCCGTGCGAACTCCCCCCGGGCGGTGAGCGCCTCGGCGCGGCCCGAGAGCGCCTCGGCCTCTCCCCAGGCGTCCCCGACCCGGCGGAAGATCTCCAGGCTCTCCGCCGCGTCCATGGCCGACCGGTCCCAGGTCTCGGGGTGATCGCTGGTGAGTTTGGCGCGGAGCTGGAGGGCGAAGGCCAGCTCCCATTCGTAGCCCAGTTCGCGGCAGCCCGCCACGAAGGCGTCGGACAGTTCCGCGAGCTTGCCCACCTCACCGGTCATCAGCCAGGCGAAGAACCACATGCAGCCGGGGATCCGGCACACCTGCGGCATGCCCGGTGAGTAGACCCGGGTGATGGTGCGCAGCTCCGCCTGCCGCTGCGGACTCGACAGCTCCTGCACGCCCTCCTCCGCGTCCGCCAGCACCATCAGCCGCGCCCCGCGCCGGGCCTCCCACAGCTGCTCCTCGCTCATGGGCGGCGGTTTCGCGGTGCACGGCTCGTAGAGCGGCGGCGCGGGGCGGACCGGGGTGGCGAAGGGGTCGGGGCCGAGTGCCAGCGCGGCGTCCCCCCAGTGGCGCGCGTCGCCGCGGTGGCCGCGCAGCTGCCAGAACCAGCTCATGGACAGGATCATGCACAGCGCCTCGTGCTCGTCCCCGGTGGCGACGGCTCGGCGCAGTGCGGCACGGATGTTGTCGTGCTCGCGCTCCAGCCGGTCCAGCCAGGCGACCTGCTGTGGCCCGCGCAGCAGCGGATCGGCGTTCCGGGCCAGTTCGCGGTAGACGACCAGATGGCGGCGCTCGGCGTGCTCCCGTTCGCCCGGTACCGCGTCCAGCTTCTCGGCGGCGTACTCGGCGACGGTCTCCAGCAGCCGGTAGCGCATCCCGGCCGCGTCGTCGGGGGCGGCCACCACCAGCGACTTGTCGACAAGGGAACTCAGCAGTGCGGCGATGTCCCCGTCCGTCCGCTCGGCCAGATCCGCGCACACCTCCTCGACCTGCTCAAGCCGGCAGCCACCCACGAAGACCGACAGCCGGCGCAGCACGTCCCGCTCCGCCGCGTCCAGCAGCTCCCACGACCAGTCGACCACCGCGCGCAGCGTCTGCTGTCGCGGCAGCACCGTCCGATTGCCGCTGTTCAGCAGCCGGAACCGCTGGTCGAGACGGCGGGCGAGCTGACCCGGGGTCAGCGAACGCAGCCGGGCCGCCGCCAGCTCGATCGCCAGCGGCAATCCGTCCAGCCGGCGGCAGATCTCCGCACACGCCGCCGGATCGTCCTCGACCCGGAACCCGGGACGCGCGGAGGCACCCCGTTCGGCCAGCAGCCGCAGCGCCACCGGGTCCGGCAGCGGCTCGACCGGGCGGACGAACTCACCCGGCACACCGAGCGGTTCCCGGCTGGTGGCCAGCACGCTGACCCCCGGGCACTCCACCAGCAGCCGCTCCACCACCCGCGCCGCCGCCCCGACGAGATGCTCGCAGTTGTCCAGCACCAGCAGCATCCGGCGGGCCGCGCAGCGTTCGGACAACTGGGCCAGCGGATCTCCCGCCGTGGGGTCGGAGGCCGCCCGCAGCCCCTCGGCCGTGGTGCCGGTCAGCAGCGTCTCGCGCCCACCGAGCGCGGTGAGCACCGCCTCCGCCGTCGCGCCCTGGTCGTCCGGGTCCCGTACGGCGGCGAGTTCGGCAACCCACACGCCGTCCGCCCACTCAGCGCCGCGCTCCGCGCGGGCCCGCGCCGCCGCCTCCAGCGACAGCCGCGTCTTGCCCGCCCCACCGGGTCCGGTCAGCGTCACCAGCCGCGCCGCACCCAGCTCCCGGCACAGCGACTCGATCTCGCCCTCCCGACCCACGAACGAGGTCAGACCGGCCCGCAGATTCCCCGGCGCCCGCCGGGAGGGCCGTCCCGCGGCGGGCTCCGCGGAACGCTCCGGGACGGGCGCCGGAGGATCGTCGGCCAGCAGGCGGGCGTGCAGCTCGCGAAGTTCGGCACCCGGGTCGGTGCCGAGCTGGTCGGCGAGCCGGGCGCGGACCGCCTCGTAGGCGGCCAGCGCCTCGGCGGTACGGCCCGCGTCGCGCAGCGCGCGCAGCAGGACCGCCTGCAGCGGCTCGTCGATCGGGTGCTCGGCGGCCAACTGCCGCACCGAGGGCAGCACTTCCTCCGCCCGGCCGAGTGCGAGCGCCGCCTCGGCCCGCTGCCGGCGGGCGCCCAGCGCACGGTCGGCGGCGCGGACACCGGCGGCCCCGCCCCCGTCGGGAAGGTCGCTCAGCGCGGGACCGTGCCACAGGGCGAGGGCGTCGTCCAGGAGGTCGGCGGCCTTGGCGGGATCGTCGTCGGCGAGCGCGGCGGCCCCTTCGGCCGCCAGCCGCTCGAAGCGGTACAGATCGATGTCGTCGCGGTCGGCCACCAGCCGGTAGCCGCCTTCCCCGGAGCCCACCGCCTCCCGGCCCAGGGATCTGCGCAGCCGTCCGACGAGCGCCTGGAGCGCCGCCGTCTCATCGGCCGGCGGGTCCTCGCGCTCCCCCCACACCGATGCAGCGAGCTCGCCGGAGCGCACCGTGCGGCCCCCCGCGAGGGCGAGCGCGGTCAGCAGGGCGCGCAGCCGCGCTCCCCCGATCGGCACGGCGGTGCCGTCCTGGCGGAGGGCCTGGGTGGTTCCCAGAACGCGATAGAGGTAGCGCACCCTCACATACTGCCATCGGCCGCCCGGAACCCGGCGGGCAGACGGCCGGCAGACGGCGGGCACGGTCCGCTCCGGCGCCTTCCGGGCGACCGGGAGCGATTTCCGGGGACGGTTTCCGGAGATCCGGGGGCCGGAGCGCGGACGGGAGGCAGACCGCGGGCCGCTGGGGCGTGCGCGTGCCACCGGACGCCGAACGGGCCGGGCGCACAGTGGAGTCCGTGCGACCCGGCCCGTGGCGTGCCCGTCGATCAGGCGCGGCGGCAGTCCTTACCGCGGACCCACTTGGGGGTGTTGGCGTAGCCGGAACCGCCGTGCCTGCTCATGCAGAGCACCTTGTGGTGGCCGTGCCGGGTCTTGATGGTGAACGGTCCGCGGATGTCGCCGCGACGCGGGGCGTTGATCGCGTGGCACCGGCCGCTGCCGACCGCGGCGTGGTGGTGGTCGCGGTGGTCCCACTCCAGCCGATCGCAGACGTAGCCACGCTTGTGGTGGTGACCGCCGTCCGGCCCGTCACCGGCCACCGCCGCCACCGGGGCCATGCCCACCAGCGCGGTCGCCATCGCCGCCACCACGGTCAGGGCCCGTGCGCGGCGGGTTGTTGCCGTCTTCCTCATCTGGCTGTCCTTTCCACTTCCCGCGTCTGCTCCGCCCCTGTCGGCGGGACGTCGGGAGATGTGCGTTCGCACCGGTTCAGAACAGCAGGCTTCGCGGCTTCTGGTCCGGAATCCGCCGTAACATCACTCTTTGAGCGAGTCCACACCACCCTGTCGGTGGCATTGGCAGCGCGCGGGAGAGGGAACGGCGCTCGCCGCCTCGCGCAGGACGCGCAGCGCCACCCTGACCGCCGGGCGACGCAGCAGCCCGTCCCGGGTGACCGCGAACAGCCGGCGGGTGGGCGTGGGCTCCAGAGGACGCAGCGCCACCCCGGCGGGCAGCGGCCCCCGCCCCAGCCGGGGCAGCAGGGCGATGCCCAACCCCGCCGCGACCAGGGCGACCTGAGTCTGGAACTCGGCCACGTAGTAGGCGACGTCCGGCTCCTGGCCCGCGGTGCGCAGCGTCGTGTGCAGCCAGTCGTGGCAGACGGTGCCCGGCGGCTGGCACACCCAGCGACGGCCGGCCAGATCCGCCGTCTCCAGGGTGTCCAGCGCGGCCAGCGGATGTCCGTCCGGCACCAGCACCTCGCAGGTGTCCTCGCCCAGCGGAACGCTGCGCACTCCCTCGGGTGCGGGCATCGGGGCGATGTCCCAGTCGTGGGCCAGGGCCAGATCGATCTCACCCTTGGCCACCAGCCCCACCGACAGGTGCGGATCGACCTCCGACATCCGCAGGTCCAACTGCGGGTGCTCGGCGGCGAGTTCGGCCAGCACCCGGGGCATCAGCCCGCGAGCGCCGCTGGGGAAGGCGGCGAGCCGCAGTTGGCCCGCAGGGTACCCCTTGCGCTGCTCCAGCGCGACCTCGGCCCGTTCGACGAGGCCGAGCACCTCCTCCGCGGTACGCACCAGCATCAGCGCGTCGTCGGTGAGGGCGATGCCACGCCCGGCCCGCTCCAGCAGTGCGGTACCGGTCTCCCGTTCCAGCTTGGCGACCTGCTGGGAGACGGCGGACGGGGTGTAGCCGAGCGCCTGCGCGGCCTTGCCCACCGAACCGTGCAGGTGGACGGCGTGCAGCGCACGCAGTCTGGACAGGTCGAGCACGACTCTGCGCCCCT
Organism: Streptomyces sp. WMMB303; assembly: GCF_029351045.1. NCBI lineage: Bacteria > Bacillati > Actinomycetota > Actinomycetes > Kitasatosporales > Streptomycetaceae > Streptomyces > Streptomyces sp. WMMB303. The sequence goes on from NZ_JARKIN010000001.1 coordinate 1,780,885, forward strand.
CTCCGGTTTCCGCGCCCGCACGGCGGGCACGGCGATCCAGCAGCACGGACGATTCAGCATTGCTGAATCCAACCATGAAGAAGCCTGTGCTGGTACTGAACGGTCCGGACCGCGACGATCGAAGCATGCGTCTGCGTCCCCTCCACTGCGCCCTCGCCGTGCTCGTCGCCGCCGTCTGGGGCGTCAACTTCGTCGTCATCGAGGTCGGGCTGCGGCACTTTCCGCCGCTGCTCTTCTCCGCGCTGCGCTTCCTGGTCGCCGCGCTCCCCGCCGTCTTCCTCGTCCGCCGGCCCGGCGTCGCGCTGCGCTGGATCGTCGCTGTCGGACTGGCCCTGGGGGTGGCGAAGTTCGGGCTGCTGTTCATCGGGATGCGCGCCGGGATGCCCGCGGGGCTCTCCTCGCTCGTCCTCCAGGTGCAGGCGGTCTTCACCGCCGTCTTCGCCGCCGCGTTCCTGCGCGAACGCCTCGGCCGGGTGCGGCTGGCCGGTATGGCGGTGGCGCTCACCGGGATCGCGGTGGCCGGCGCGGGGCAGGGCTCGGCGGGTCCGCTGGGCGGCTTCCTCCTGGTCGTCGCGGCGGCCGCGGCCTGGGGCGTGTCCAACGTACTGACCCGCAAGGCGGCACCCCCGGACGCGCTCTCGTGGATGGTGTGGGTGAGTCTCGTCCCCCCGCTGCCGCTGGCGGTGCTCTCCCTCCTCTTCGAAGGCCCCGCCGCCGACCTCGCGGCGCTGCGCTCCCTCGACCCGGGCGGACTCGGCGCCGTCTGCTTCGTCGCCTGGGTCGCGACCCTCTTCGGCTTCGCCGCCTGGGGATTCCTGCTGCGGCACTACGACGCCTCGTCCGTGGCGCCCTTCTCGCTGCTGGTGCCGGTCTTCGGCATGACCTCGGCAGCGGTACTGCTGGGCGAGCGCGTCACCGCGCTGGACGCCCTGGCCGCCGCGTTGCTGATCGGCGGGGTCACGCTGGTGTCCCTGGCGGGACGGCGCGGCGGACAGCTGGTGGCGGCCGGGGCACGCGGGGCGGCGACGGCAGAGGAGCCCCCGGCAGCATCCTCCGCGACGTCCCCCGCAGCGCCCGGAGCAGCGCCGAAGTCCGCCGCGGGGGCGCCGTAGCGCTGCTCCGAGGCCGCCGCGGAGCGCGGGAACCGAGCCGGACCCGGCGGCGGCAGGGCACACGGGGTACAGAGCGTCCGACACGGGTCGATGCCCCGCTCCCTGCGCACCAACGGCCGGTGTCGGGCGCGGGGTTCGCGGGGTCCGGCCGCTGCGGGTACGGTCTGGCCCCATGACCAGCACCGCCACCCACCCGGACCACCACCGGATCAGTCCGGTCTTCCTCGGACTCGTCGCGATCATGGCGGTCTCCGGCTGGGCCGTCTGGGCCGGCTGGGCCGAGGTGACGGGCGTCGCCGTGTTCTTCTTCGTGGTCTCCGGATGGATCATCTCGCTGTGCCTGCACGAGTACGCGCACGCGCGGTCGGCGCTGCGGGCCGGAGACGTGTCCGTGGGGGCGAAGGGCTATCTGACGCTCAACCCGCTGCACTACACGCACGCCATGCTCAGCATCGTGCTGCCGGTGCTCTTCGTCGTCCTCGGCGGCATCGGTCTGCCCGGCGGTGCGGTCTACATCGAGCGGGGCCGGATCAGGGGCCGCTGGAAGCACAGTCTGATCTCGGCGGCCGGACCGCTGACGAACGCGCTGTTCGCGGCCGTGCTCACGGCGCCGTTCTGGCTCGGCGCCATGCACGACGTCCCCGTCGCCTTCCGCTGCGCACTGGCCTTTCTCGCGCTGCTCCAGGTGACCGCGGCGCTGCTGAACCTGCTGCCGGTCCCCGGCCTCGACGGTTTCGGGGTCCTGGAACCCTGGCTGTCGCCCCGCGCCCGGCAGCAGGCGGAGCCCCTCGCCCCGTTCGGGCTGTTGATCGTCTTCGGATGCCTGTGGATTCCGCAGGTCAACGAGGTCTTCTGGGACTTCGTCGACACCCTGCTGCGGGGTCTGGACGTCTCCGAACCGGAGACCTACCTGGGGCTGGAGTACTTCCGCTTCTGGGAGGGCGAACCCCAGAACGTGTTCGTCCCCTGAGCGAGCCGCCTCAGATGTCCCGGTGCTCCGCGGCCCGGGCCGTCCTGCGGTGGTAGTACCAGGCCATGTTCGAGGTCAGGCCCGCCAGCAGTACCCAGACGACACCGAGCCAGCTCCCGTTGGCGAAGGAGACCACGGCCGCGACGGCGGCCAGGACACAGATGAGGGTCGCGTAGCGGGCGAGGCCCTTGGGCATGCGGCGGGCGGGGGCTGGCATGGCTCGGTCTCCAACGAGGGGTGCGGTGGTGCGCTGCGTACGCACGGATGTGCGCACCCGATATTGTCCCTCACCCCTCCCGGCGGGCGGCGCGGCGCCCGTACAGGACGTCGGCGACGGCCACCACCAGCGCGGCCGCGACGAAGCACACGGCGGTGAGCAGACCGTAGTCCAGTGCGGTCGCCCAGTTGCGGCTGCCGGCCAGCCGGGCGAAGAAGACCGCGCCCACCGCGGCGATCCCGGCGGCCGAACCGATCCGCTGCCCGGTCTGGATCACTCCTCCCGCCGCCCCGCCCTGCGCGACCGGCACCGAGCGCAGGGCCAGGGTCTGGTTCGGGGAGATGACCAGCCCTGAGCCGAGCCCGGCCCACAGCATCGGCCCGGTCAGCGCCCAGCCCACCCCACCGTTCTGCACCTCGTGCACCGCGAGCGCCGCGCCCGCGAGACCGGTCAGGACCAGACCCAGCCCGACGGCGATCAGCGGACGGCCCACGCGGGTGATGAACCGGCCGCCGATCGCCGACGAGATCGCCGAGCCGACGGCGAAGGGCGTCAGGGTGAGTCCGGCCTGCAGCGCGGTGTAGCCCATGCCGTTCTGCAGAAAGAGGGTGAAGATGAAGAAGATCGTGGTGAACCCGGCGAAGTAGACCAGCCCCAGCAGGGCGCCCAGCGAGTAGGAGCGGTCCCGGAAGAGCCGCAGGTCCACCAGGGGTTCCCCGCCCCGCCGCTGGTAGACCCGCTCCCACCCCACGAACGCGCAGATCAGCAGCGCGCCGACGGGAACCAGCAGCCACTTGCCCTGGCCCTGCCACTGCCGCTCCTCCACCAGGGGCAACATCAGCGCGAGCACCCCCGAGCCCAGCAGCGCCACACCGACGGGGTCGAGGCTGTGCCGGTGCCCGGTGTCGCGCTCGGCACAGGCGTGCGGCACCAGCCGCAGCGCGAGCAGGAACGCGACGATGCCGATGGGCAGGTTCACGAAGAAGACCCAGCGCCAGCCCTCCGTCGCGCCGAAGATCTGGATGAGCAGCCCGCCCAGCAGCGGTCCGACGGCGGTGGACAGGCCGATCGTGGAGCCGAGCAGGCCGAACGCCTTGCCGCGCTCGGCCCCCCGGAAGAGCTGCTGGATCATTCCGGAGATCTGCGGCATCAGCAGTCCGCCACCCACCCCCTGCACCGCGCGGGACCCCACCAGCCATCCGGCGCCCTGGGCGAAACCGCAGGCCATGGATGCGGCGGTGAACAGGACCAGCCCGCCGAGGAAGGCGGTGCGTCTGCCCAGCGCGTCCCCGACCCGGCCGGCGGGAACGAGGACGAGCCCGAAGGTGAGGGCGTATCCGGAGACGACCCAGGAGAGGGCGGACTGCGAGGCGGCCAGCCCCTTCTCGATCGCGGGCAGCGCGACGTTCACGATGGAGACGTCCAGCAGGGACATGAAGCCGACGATCAGGCACACCGACAGCGCCTTCCAGCGCCGCGGATCCGGCGTGTACGGCTCCTCGTCCGCCGTCGTCCCGGCCCGCCCGGAGGCGGGTTCGGGCTGCTGTGCCATCAGTTCCTCCCCGGCGGGCGCGCGCCGCGACCCGCCTTCGCCGACCCCATCATGGTCGGGGTGCGGTCCGCATGTCCGCGACGCGCCCGGCCCGGGACCGCCGGGTCGGCAGCGGTGTGCGTGACCTTCCGGTGCGCGGGCGCGCGCGCAGCACACGAACGCACGCTCCAAAGTATTCAAGTTTGACTAGAGTGAAGGCATGGGAGAAACCACCGTTCCGATCCTGCCCTGCCGGACCCTCCAGCCCGTCCTCGACTTCTACACGCCCCTCGGCTTCGAGGTGACCTTCCTGCAGCGGCGCCCCAACCCCTACGCGGTCGTCCAGCGCGGCGGCATACACCTGCACTTCTTCGGCATGAAGGACTACGAGCCGACCGCGTCGTACAGCACCTGCTGCATCCGGACCGACGATGTCGACGCCCTGCACGCGGCCTTCCGGACCGGGCTCAGAGCGGCCTACGGGCGCGTCCCCGTCCGCGGACTGCCCCGCATCGGACCGCTCAAGGACACCTCGTACGGCGCCCGGCAGTTCCTGATGACCGACCCCGGCGGCAACTGCCTGCGCATCGCCCAGCCGAAAGACGACGCCCCGCGGCACCGGCCGGCGCCGCGGGGCACCTTCCCCCGCGCCCTGCACCACGCCGCCCTCCTCGCCGACTCCAAGGAGGACCTGCCCGGCGCCGCGCGGATCATCGACCGCGCACTCGGAATCCGGGACGAGCAACCCGCGCCCACGGAGCTGCTGCGCCTGCTGGTACTGCGCGCGGACCTCGCGCAGCGCAGCGGAGACACGGAAACCTCGCGCCGGGTGCAGGCCGAGGCCGAGAAGGCCGCCGGTCGGCTGACGGCCGGGGAACGGGAGGCAGTGCGCGACGACCTCAGACGGCTCGCGACGCTGCGGGACGGGATGTGAGCATCGGGCCGGACCCGGGCCCGGGCCCCGGACCACGAGGCCCGACGGACTCGACAAACCCGACGGGCCCGGGCGGGGGCGGAGCTGAGCGGTCGGCGTCAGCGCGCGAGAGCGACCGGCATCAGCGGTGCCGGTCGACCGCCGGACCGCGGTCCGGCGCCCGGCCGCGGGCCTGGCCCGCGAGCCGGGTGGCCAGCTCCGTCACCTGCTCCTCGGAGAGCCGGGTGCGGTGCTCGCCGATACTGAGGACGAGGGCGACATCGCCCTCCCCGGTGACCGGCAACCGCACCGCGGCGACGTTCCCGCTGGAGGCGAGCAGGGCCTCGCCCCGCTTCGCGCGCTGCGCCCGGCCCGCGTAGTCGAGCAGGTCGTCCATGGGGATGCCCGCGTCGTGCTGGATCTGCGGAAGCAGCACGCTGACGGCGTACCCCTTGGCGACACCGACGGTGAAGAGGCGCACCTGCTCCTCGCCGAGGCGGTAGCCGCAGTCCACCAGCGCACCGTCCGACTGCGCCAGCGGCGAGTCGGCGCCGTCGGGCAGCTCGCCCTCGACGGAGCCGTCCTCGACACCGCCGTGCACGCCCGCGGCCCGCGCCGCAGCGGCCACATCGTAGGGGACGGGACAGCGGGATCCCGGCTCGGCGGCCATCCGCCCGACGGCGGCGACACTCAGCGGCGCGGACGCGGACCGCTCACCCCGGCCGTCACCGCGGTTGTCACCGCCGCCGTCGTCACGCCCGCCGCCGTCCTCACCCAGGCCGGAGCAGCTCGCGAGCACAGCGGCGATCACCACGGCGACCGTCAGGCCCCCGCCGGGGATCCGCCACCTGCCCACCCCGCTGCGCTCCTCAGATGTCGGTGAGCCGGACACCCGCGTGCGCCTTGTAGCGCCGGTTGACGGAAATGAGGTTGGCCACCAGGGACTCCACCTGGTGCGCGTTGCGCAGCCGCCCGGCGAACACCCCGCGCATCCCGGGGATCCGCGAGGCCAGCGCCTGCACGATCTCGCAGTCCGCCCGCACCTCGCCCAGCACCATCACATCGGTCTCGATCTCCTCGACCTCCGGGTCGGAGAGCAGCACGGCGGACAGATGGTGGAACGCGGCCGTCACCCGCGACTCCGGCAGCAGCGCGGCCGCCTGCTGGGCGGCGCTGCCCTCCTCCGGCACCAGCGCGTAGGCGCCCTTCTTGTCGAACCCGAGCGGGTTGACACAGTCCACCACGAGCTTGCCGGTCAGCTCCTCGCGCAGCGACTCGACCGTCTTGGCGTGCCCCTCCCACGGGACGGCGACGATGACGATGTCGGACTCCCGGGCGCAGGCGGCGTTGTCCGCGCCGCGCACCCCGTGCCCGATCTCGTCGGCGGCCTGCTGCGCCCGCTCGGCGGCCCGCGACCCGATGATGACGGCCAGCCCGCTCCGCGCGAGCCGGTACGCCAGCCCGCGCCCCTGGTCCCCGGTGCCCCCGAGCACCCCCACCGTCATCCCGGACACGTCGGGCAGCTCCCAGGGATCCTTCTTGGGCGCGGCGGCTTTGGCATCGGACGAGGCAGCAGAAGTCATACGGCGCATCCTGCCATCGCTCGCCGAGGGCTACGCGGCGACCACCTCGTGAGGGTGATCACGTCGCCGCCACCCGACGTGAAGATGATCACTCCCTCATCGAGCGCATTCCAGACACCGGAAACAAGTAGCCGATCACCCACCTTGGCAAGGCAGCTTCTTCTCGATCTGAACTGCGGCAACCTGAGCGAGCTCTCCGAATACCTTGTGGGCTCGATCGGGGTCGTCGTTGAGCGGTGTGTCGTTCGCATAGATGTCAACGAGGAACCTGGTGACCGATCTTTCGGGGCTCTTCTTGGCCCGCACACAGTTAATTGCCGCAACAGCACCGGAGGACCAAGTCACTACGTCATAACGACCGAGATATTTTCTCGAATCAGCTTGGGAGTCGTGCTCTTCGATCAGCTCGCCCGGAGTGCTCGACTCAATGGAATCATTCCGTCTCGCCCATCTCCCCATCACGTACACCGTAACGTCGCCGTCCACGAAGTAATTACAGCCTTGCGAGTCTTTCGGATTCCCCCACTTCCAGTGCTGATCCTCCTCAACTTCCTTGCCGGGACCGAAGAGTGGAGCATAGTACCGCTTGGGAACATCAAGTTCGCAGAGTTTCCTCGGAATCACGTAATCCCGCTCGGGAGACACACCACAGGAAGAGCTGAGCAAAAGCGCAACGGATACCCACAGAAGAGTGCGAACAGTTACACTTCCCTCACCTCGACACCGCTCATGACGGATGATACCGCTACGAAGCCGGGCTGACATTTCCATGGGACCCAGCGGTGTGCGAGCCATCGTTGAACCAAATGAGAGACCCCTTCCGGGCGCCATCCTTGACTCCTTCCAGGATTTCCTCATCCAACTCTTTCTCTTTACCGAACCTCTCAGCCCAATCTCGGGAAAAATCGACAACATTCTTACGAGAATTCGCGTATTCGTACCTACCTTCATCCTCTGCATTGTCGGCGATTTGCGGAATATCTTTTTTGATCAACTTCATAATCGCAGTATTAGCGTCTTCCTGCGCCCAGCCCGTCGGCGTAGCTATATGCGCTTCGGGGCCCTGCTTAGGAAGGATGCTTCCCGTACCGACGCCGATGAACCTGTTGGCCCATTTATTCACCTTATCGGCACGCTCATTGAAATCCCTGGCACTACTGACTTTGTCCTCGTAAAGCGCATCCGCCTTGGCTTCACTGAGAGCGCCTGAAACATGTGCCCCGCCTGCTACCGCGTCATCTGCCAGACTTTGTGCGTCACTCCTGTCGGTCCCCGGTCCCATATCGTTGATCACATCATGGAGATGTTCGAGGGTGTAATTTTGCTGTGAAGCCTGGATAACGGCGTAGGCATGGGGATCGCGCCCCAATTTGTTCAAGAACCCTTCAAGGGCCCCGCTGTCGAAATTCGCACCTGCACCCTTCGCCTGATATTCGTCATCTCCCGTCACATTCCGTTGCACATCTGCCGGGTAGTCGGCGATCAGCTCGCCGAGCATGCCTCTCATGCCGGCGAGATCTCCCTTCTTGTCTTTGCTCTCGGTGAGCGGATGCGTCTCGTCTCCATCCACCGGTTTACCGAGGACGCGAACTGTCTCCTCCATCACACCGGCGTTCGCCTCCGAGTGGGTGGGGGGCTTCATCGGTGACGGGTCATCCGGAAGCCGCCCGGTCGCCCCGGCTCGCAACGCGGCCTCGAGGCCTTCCCGGGCGTGTTTGTCGAGCACGTCGTTACTGTGGTAGACGTCCGTGTCCACAATCTTCCAGTCCCGGTCCTTGAGCAGGTATTTCAGGCGGTCATTCTTCTCGGCATGATCGTCGGTCAGGTCCGGGTCCGAAGCCGGATCCAAATATGCCGCCGCAGTCTCGGGATGCCTGGACATGATTTTCAGCAGCCCGTCGTAGGGGTCGTTCTCGAAGCGTCTTCCGGCCATTTCACCCACCCTGCCGGCATCCGAGGTCTTCTTTCCGAAGCCGCCGTGATCCCAGACATTGGGATCCTTATCTTCTGCTTCGCGGATATCGTCACCCAGATCGTGAAGCATTTGCGGAGAGTATCCGTGACCATGCTTCATGAGCGTGACGAGACTCTGATATCCGCGGCCGGTGGTCCAAGTGCTGTTGACACCGCCGCCCTCTTGCAGTTTGTACTTCCACTCCTCTGCCCCAGCCTTGCGCATCCGGCTTCGCCAGTCGCCGTAGAAGTCACCGTCCTTGCTGTGCAGCCACTCACGGTACTTCTTGGCGTACTGCTGGGTGCCGAGCTCTATTTTCTTACCGTGACCGTCCCGGAAGTCCGGGACCTTGGTGGCCGTGGCCAAGGAATTCGCAAACGACTTCTCCATACCCAGGTACTGGTCTTGGTGTCCCTTGTCGGTGCGATAGGCGAGCGCATTCAGCTGATTCGTTGCTCTGATCAGTCCATTCGGTCCGAGGGTGTCAAGCATGGTGCGAGTGAAATACTCGTCGTCGGAGTTTTCGCGGAGCATCACAGCGAGCTCATGCCGCTCCTTAGCGCTGAGGGAACCGCCCTTCTTCATGAAGTCCAGGCGACTGGCCAAATCGGCCGATCGTTTGGCCGCGTACTTCTCGACATCGCCGACGGCTTTCCCGTTGAAGCCGCCCGACTCCCCCTTACCGTCCTTGTCCCGCGCCGCGGCCTTGAGTGCCTTCATGTTGTCGTAGTCGACATCGTCGACGTGCTTGACGGCCTTCTGGATCCGGTGGTTCCACTTGGTCTCCTCGCCTGCACGGCCAGGATCGCGAAGCGCGCTCTGCGCTTCTTCCTCAGTCATTTCGCTGGTGTCGAGATTGCACTTGCCGTACGCGTCGACCTTCATGCCACCGTCTTTGACGGCCTGGTCACGGACCTTCTTCAGGTGCTCCCGGGCCTCGGTCAGCCGACTGTGCGAATCGTCCAGCAAATCGGCAATCTTCTTCGCCTGGTGCTTCGCCGCGGAGAGTTCGTGGAGAGTTGGTCTCGACGACTTCCAGAAAGCGTCCGCAGCCTCGCCTGACCACCCTTTCAGCTTGCCGCGCACGTGATCACGGTAGTTGTCCCGCAGCGTGCCGCAACGCTTCCCCATCGCACGCCAGTTCTTGGCCGTCTCGCTCAGAGCGGAAAAATCCGCGTTCATGACGTCGTGGTACGTCAGCTCCATGAAAGCCCCACCCTCACAGGTCGTCGAGGCGGCTTCCGCCGTCCGGGGACGCCACGCTGCCGAAACCACGGACGCGGTCGATCTCTTGATTCTGGAAGACGGTCTTCGTCGCGTTGAGGGCGTGCATCTCGCTGCGCAGTCGAGTCGCGGCCTTCTTCGCCGCCTCGTCCCAGCGCTCCAGGCAGAAGTCGAGCCCCTTCCGGGTGTCCCAGCCCCGCAGCACTCCAGGCGTGGTGTTGCTGCTCCCGAACACGTCCGTGGACGCCGTCACCGCCTGTCCACCCTCACGGACCACGGCCGGGCCCAAGTTCGTCTCGATATACTGAGCGGCCGCGCGTTTGTCGGCCGGGGTTACGGCCAGATCAGCACGGCCCGATCCCTCTTGATGGCCCGGCGCTCCGTCAAGTCTCATGCGGGCCGACTCACTGGTGTGCCCCCACTGCTCCTCCAAGGACAACGTATTCCCCCCTGCTGGTCAGTGCACTCGATCCCCCGTTGCCCGGCGCTCCGCAGCCATCCGCGAATGTGCGCACCGTGACGAAGCGAGCACTCTACCGGCCTGTTCGTCCGCCGGGTCAACCGCACCGGCGGTCGGGCCGATTCCGAGCAGCACCGGTACCGGGGGGTGCTCATCTTCGCTGGCGGGCTGCCTCGTAGAGGGCTGCCGTTGCCGCGCCGGCGGCGTTGAGGGACGAGGCGGCGCCGTGCATGGGGATGTGGACGGTGCGGTCGCAGCGCTGTCGCCAGGTGGCGCTGAGGCCGGTGGTCTCGTTGCCGACCAGGAGGAGGAGCGGGCCGGTCAGGTCGGTGTCGAAGAGTGGGGTCTCGCCGTGTTCGTCGGTTCCGACGACGGTGACGCCGCGGCCGGCGAGCCAGTCGTCCACCTGGCGCGGGGAGGCGACGCGGACGGCGGGCAGGGAGAAGAGGGAGCCGGTGCTGGCGCGGACGGACTTGGGGTCGTAGACGTCGGCGGCGTGGCCGCTGACGACGAGCCCGTGCGCGCCGAAGGCGTCCGCGGCACGGATGAGGGTTCCGATGTTGCCGGGGCTGGTGGGACGGTCGAAGAGGACGCCGAGGAAGTCGGGGCCGACGGGGATGCGGGACAGGTCGTCCTGCGGCAGTCCGGCGACGGCGACGAGTTCGGCGTCGCCCTCCTCGCGCTCGCTGAGTTCGGCCAGCAGTTCGGGGGCCACGGCGACGCGCTCGCCGGGGACGGGCGAGTCGAGGAGGTCGTGCGCCCACTTGGACAGCCTGCGGCCCTCGGCGTAGAGCAGGGCGCTGATCGGCCAGTCGGCTTCCAGCGCCAGGGAGATCGGTCGGACCCCCTGGACCAGGAACTCCCCCGCGCGCTGCCGCTTGGTGCGGTTCGTCAGCAGGGACTGCCACTGCTGGAAGCGTGCGTTGCGAGTGGTGACCCGGGTACGCCGGTGGACGGTGCGCATCCCGCCGAGAATATCGGGTGCCGGGGCGGCCCTCGGGTTCTCGTCGGCTTCCCCGCGGCTTCCGGCGGCGCCGCGCGGGACCGCACGCGGTGGCCCGGGGACGGCACGCCACCCTCCGGAAGCGCCTCACAAGGAGGCAGGGCTGTGCCGTTTCATCGACAGGCGGTGCACCATGTGGAGATCTTGAGACGAGTGGCGCCTCAAGTGGCGGGCACCTGCGGCGACGTGTTTCTCTTTCTGGGCAGTCGGGCGGAACCAGCGCTACCGGTTCGTGTTCGCCCGGTTTTCCGGGTGTGCCCAACGCCCGGCTGATGAGCGCCCCGATCGGCATTTTCCGCCGCCCGGGGCGAGTCCCCCTCATAACCCGAAAGCAATGAAGGGAAGCGCATTCATGCGTCACCAGATCGAGACCGCCGAGCTTGCCGACGCCGAGCTGGACGCCGTCTCCGGCGGCCTGCTGAACGAGACCCTCGGTTCGGTCGGCGGCACCGTCGACGGCGTCGAGGGCCTGGTCGGCAACACCGTCAACGGTGTGAGCACCAACGGCCTCCCGAGCGTCGGCGTCTCCCTCGGCGCTCAGTCCTGACCTCTCGGCCAGGAGACAGGTGTCCTTGACCGACACCTTTCCCGCGTCATCCCGGAAGTGTTCCCAATTCCTCTGACGTGGGGCCATGTATAAGCCCCGGAACCTCGTTCCGGGGCTTATGCGCACGTTCACGTGCCGCTTTTGACACCCCGGTGAACGATCGCGGAAGAAACGTGAAGGCAAGGTAAGGAAAGGTGCCGTGGAGTTCCGCAAGAAGGCGCTTGCCAAGTTGCAGTCGCCCGAAGAACTCGACGTTCCGGTGCGTTTCGCACGGCCGCAGGGCCTGCTCGTCCTCGTCGTCACACTCGTGGTGATGGCGGCGGGCTGCGTGTGGGCCGTCACCGGAACCGTCTCGTCCAAGCTCACCGCACCCGGCGTCCTGACCCGGGCCGAGGGCAGCTACCTGCTGCAGAGCCCCGTCTCCGGCCAGGTGACCGCCGTGCACGCGGAGGCCGGGCAGCAAGTGGACAAGGGCGCGCCGGTGGTGAGCGTGCACACGGCCGACGGCGTGCGCGCCGTCCGCGCGGTGGCCCGTGGCCGGGTCACGTCCCTGGCGGCCGAGACCGGTGCCGTGGTGACCACGGGCGCGGACGTGGCGACCGTCGAGCGCGTCGAGGGGCCGGACGATCCGCTGGTGGCGATGGTCTACGTGCCCGCCGACAAGGGCACGACCGTGCGGGTGGGCGCCACGGTGGACCTGACGGTGGGCTCCGTGTCCGCCGACCGGTACGGCCTGCTGCGCGGCACGGTGCGGGCCGTGGGCCGGACTCCGCAGAGCGAGGAGCAGATCAGCGGCTTCCTGGGGGACGAGGAGCTGGCGCGCAGCTTCACCCGCGGGGGCCGCCCGCTGGCTGTCCAGGTGCGGCTGGACCGCTCCGCGTCGACGGCTTCGGGATACGTCTGGTCCCGGGGCGGGGGTCCCGAGTCGGCGCCCGAGTCCGCCACGCCGGTGCGTGGAGCCGTCCACCTCGCGGCGCAGCGGCCCGTCGACTGGCTGCTGCCGTGACCGCTCGTCAACGGGCCCCCGAGCAGGCCCCCGAACCGAACCCGGAGCCGGGCCCGCGGCAGCGCGCGCAGCAGCACCGGCGCAGACATCGCGGCGGCCCGGCGCCCGCGCCCCGCACCGGGCGGCCGTCGGCCGCGCCCAAGGGCAATCAGCGCAGCGTGCGGACGCCCACCGTGCTCCAGATGGAGGCCGTCGAGTGCGGCGCCGCGGCGCTGGCCATGGTGCTGGGGCACCACGGGCGGCACGTGCCGCTGGAGGAACTGCGCATCGCCTGCGGCGTCTCCCGGGACGGCTCCCGGGCCAGCAGCCTGCTGAAAGCCGCACGCGGCTACGGGCTGACGGCCAAGGGGATGCAGATGGAGCCCGCGGCGCTGGCCGAGGTGCGGGCACCGGCCATCCTGTTCTGGGAGTTCAACCACTATGTCGTCTTCGACGGGCTCGGCCGCCGCTTCGGCCGCCGCGGTGTGCACATCAACGACCCGGCCCGCGGGCGCAGATTCGTGCCCATGGAGGAGTTCGACTCCGCCTTCACCGGCGTGGTGCTGACCTTCACCCCCGCCGAGGACTTCCGCCGGGGCGGCCGCAGGCCGGGGGTGACGGCCGCGCTGCCCGCACGGCTGCGCGGCACCTCGGGCGCGATGCTCGCGGCGCTGGTGGCCAGCTTCCTGCTGGTCGTCGTCGGCGCCTCGGTGCCCGCGCTCAGCCGCACCTACATCGACAGCTTCGTCTTCGGCGGGCAGGACTCGCTGCTGAAGGTGCTGTTCACCGCCATGGGCGCCGCCGTGCTGCTGACCGGCGTCCTGACCGCGATCCAGCAGGGCAACCTGCTGCGTGCCCGGTTGATCTCCTCCACGCTCAGCAGCGCCCGGTTCCTGCGGCATCTGCTGCGGCTGCCGGTGACCTTCTTCGCGCAGCGCAACCCGGCCGACCTCGTCCAGCGCCTGCAGTCCAACGACACCGTCGCCGAGACGCTGGCCCGGGACCTGGCGGCGGCGGGGGTGGACGCGGTGGTCGTGGTGGGCTACGCGGCGCTGCTGTGGACCTACGACCCGCAACTGACCCTCGTCGGCGTGGGTGTGGCGCTGCTGAACGTGGTGGCGATGCGGGTGGTGGTGCGGATGCGGGCCACCGGCACGCAGAAGCTGCGTGCCGAACGGGCCAAGCTGACCAACATCTCCTACAGCGGTCTGCAGCTCATCGAGACGATGAAGGCCACCGGCGGGGAGGACGGCTACTTCCGCCGCTGGGCGGGACGGCACGCCGGCACGCTCGACGTGCAGCAGCGGCTGGGGGTGCCGAGCGCCGCGCTGGCCGTCACCGCGCCCACCCTGGCCACCCTCAACAGCGCCCTGATCCTGCTGATCGGCGGGACGCGGGCGGTGGAGGGAGCCATCACGGCAGGGCTGCTGGTCGCGTTCCAGGCGCTGGTCACCAGCTTCACCGCGCCGCTGACGCGGCTGAACTCGGTTGCGGGCCGCATCCAGGACTTCGCCGCGGACGTCGCCCGGCTCAAGGATGTGGAGACCTTTCCCGCCGATCCGCTCTACACCCGGCGCGAGCCGCCCGCCAGCACCCGGCGGCTGGCCGGGCACGTGTCGCTGGAGAACGTCACCTTCGGCTACAACCCGCTGGACAAGCCACTGCTGAGCGGGTTGTCGCTGGCCGTGGGGCCCGGCCGGCAGCTCGCGCTGGTGGGCGGCTCGGGCAGCGGCAAGTCCACCGTCTCCCGCCTGATCGCCGGTCTGTACACCCCGTGGGAGGGCACCATCCGGATCGACGGGCGGCGGCTGGAGGACCTGCCGCGCGGAGCGCTGGCCGCCTCCGTCTCCTTCGTCGACCAGGACGTGTTCCTCTTCGAGGGCACCGTGCGGGACAACGTGGCGCTGTGGGACCCCTCGATCACCGACGACGCGGTGGCGGAGGCGCTGCGGGACGCCGCGCTGCACGAGGATGTGGCGCGCCGCCCCGGCGGCCTGCACAGCCGGGTCGAGCAGGACGGCCGCAACTTCTCCGGCGGCCAGCGGCAGCGGCTGGAGATCGCCCGCGCTCTGGTGCGGCGGCCCAGCATCCTGGTGCTGGACGAGGTCACCAGCGCGCTGGACGCCGAGACCGAGTCCGTCATCATCGACAATCTGCGGCGGCGGGGCTGCGCCTGCGTGCTGATCGCACACCGGCTGAGCACCGTGCGGGACAGCGACGAGATCGTGGTGCTGGACAGCGGCACCGCGGTGGAGCGGGGACGGCACGAGCAACTGCTGGCCGCGCAGGGGCCGTACGCGCGACTGGTCGAGGAGCACTGAGGCATCCGGTGACGTACGCCCATCCGACCGGGAACATGCCGCAGCACCCCGCGGTGGACCCGGCCGCGGAACCCGCGGTGCACGGCGGGACGTACCCCGCGGTGCCCGGCACGGGAACCGATGCGCTGAACGACGTGGTGGTCGCGCACTTCGGGCAGCTCGGCGAGGCCGTCCCGCACACGCCCGCCGGCGGTGCCGCGCTGGAGGGGCCGCACGTGCTGTGGCTGGTGGCCGGCGGCGCCATGGACGTGTTCGCGGTGGACGCCGCGGGGCAGGGCCACTGGCACTTCCTGGGGCGGCTGGAGGCGGGCACCCTGCTGCTCGGCCCCGTCCAGGGCCCGCGGCACACGTTGGTGGGACGCCCGGTGCGCGGTGCGGTACTGCGCCGGATCCCGCTGCTGGAGCTGTTCCCGCAGTATCAGGAGGGGTACGGCACCGGCGGATACACCGCCCACGACACCGGCGCCCACCCGGCGTACGGCACCGCCGGTGCGGCGGCGTACGGCGATCGGACCGCGCTCGGCCCGCTGGAGGACGCCTTCGCACGGGGCATGGGGCGCGGGCTGCGGGCGCTGTTCGAGGCCCCGCTGGACGGCCGCCCCGGTATCGAGCCGCCCGGAACCGGGCAGAACCCGGCGACCGACGACGACATCCTGTGGATGCCGCTGGCGCCGGGCAGCGTGCGGTACGGCACCTCGGGCGAGCTGCTGGTCGACGGGCCGACGTGGCAGCTCATGGTCGACCAGCTCGCCCGGCTGCTGTCCACCCTGGACCGCTGGATCGACCAGCTGGAGCGCGCCCACGAGGACCGCACGGCCGCCGGGATGGAGGCGGGCGAGACGGTACGCGCCGAGGCCGACGAGGCGCTGCTCGCCTCGATCGACACCTCCGCACGGGGCGGGCCCGGCGGCGCGGGTGAGCGCACCGAGGACAGCACGCTCGCGGTGTGCCGGGCGGTCGCCGAGGCGGCCGGAGTCACCCTGCGGCCGCCTCCCGAAGGGCTCTCCCGGGACGACCGCATGGAGCCCGTCGAGCGGCTGGCACTCACCTCGGGGCTGCGTACCCGCCCGGTGAAGCTGTCCGGCGAATGGTGGAAGGAGAACGCCGGCCCGTTGGTGGGTCACCGTGCCGCGAGCGGCGCGCCGGTGGCGCTGCTGTGGCGGCGCGGCCGGTACGAGGCCGTACAGCCCGGCAGCGGCAGCCGGTGGCGGATCGGCCCGTCGAACGCGGGCGCCTTCGCGCCGCGCGCGGTGATGTTCTACCGGCCGCTGCCCGAACAGCCGCTGTCCGCCCGGCGGCTGCTGCGGTTCGCGCTGCACGGCGCCCGCGGCGATCTGCTCACGCTGGTGCTGAGCGGGCTCGTCGCGGTGGGCCTAGGTGCGCTGGTGCCGGTGGCCACCGGGCAGGTGCTCGGCGCGTACGTACCGGCCGCGGAGAAGGGCCTCATCGTGCAGGCCGCCCTCGGGCTGGTGGGCACGGCGGTGGTGGCGGCGGCGTTCATGCTGCTGCAGAACACCGCGCTGCTGCGGCTGGAGGGCCGGATCGAGGCGAGTCTGCAACCGGCGGTGTGGGACCGGCTGCTGCGGCTGCCGACGCGGTTCTTCGCCGAGCGCTCCACCGGGGAGCTGGCCAGCGCCGCCATGGGGGTGAGCGCCATCAGGCGGGTGCTGTCGGGCATCAGCTCGACCGTCGTGCAGTCCGGCACCCTGGCTGCGGTCAACCTGGTGCTGCTGCTGGCCTACAGCGTGCCGCTCGCCCTCGCGGCGCTCGGTGTGCTGACGGTCGTCGCGGTGGTGTTCGCCGCGACCGGGCTGTGGCAGCTCCGCTGGCAGCGCCGGCTGGTCAAGCTCAACAACAAGCTGAACAACCAGGCGTTCCAGACGCTGCGGGGGCTGCCGAAGCTGCGGGTGGCGGCGGCCGAGTCGTTCGCCTACGCGGCCTGGGCCACGGAGTTCGCCCGCAGCCGGGAGTTGCAGCGGCGGGCCGGGCGCATCCGCAATCTCAGCACGGTCGTCAACGCGGTCTATCTGCCCCTGGCGATGCTGCTGCTGTTCGTGCTGCTGGCGGGACCGGCCCGGGGCACGCTGTCCCCCAGCGGGTTCCTCACCTTCACCACCGCCATGACGCTGCTGCTGACCTCCGTCACCCAGTTGACCAACGCGCTCATCTCGTGTGCCGCCGTACTGCCGATGTACGAGCAGCTCAAGCCGGTGCTGCGGGAGCTGCCCGAGGTGCGCGGCGGCAGCGTGCAGCCGGGCACGCTCTCGGGCGCACTGGAGGTGCGGGACGTGGCGTTCCGCTACTCCGAGGACGGGCCACCGGTCCTGGACGGCGTGTCCTTCCGGGTGGAGCCCGGGGAGTTCGTGGCGATCGTGGGGGCGAGCGGCTGCGGCAAGTCGACGCTGCTGCGGCTGCTGATCGGCTTCGAGAGGCCGGCCTCGGGCGAGGTGCGCTACGACGGGCAGGACCTCTCCTCGCTGGACCAGGCGGCGGTGCGCCGCCAGTGCGGGGTCGTCCTGCAGAACGCGCAGCCGCACGCGGGCTCCATCCTGGAGTGCATCTGCGGTGCGGAGACCTTCCCGCTGGAGGAGGTGTGGGAGGCGGCACGCAGGGCGGGGGTCGCCGACGACATCAAGGCGATGCCCATGGGGCTGCACACCATGCTCTCCGACGGCGGCGGCACCGTCTCGGGCGGGCAGCGGCAGCGCCTGATGATCGCTCAGGCGCTGGTGCGGCGGCCGCGACTCCTCTTCTTCGACGAGGCCACCAGCGCGCTGGACAACGCGACCCAGCGGGTGGTCACCGAGTCCACCCGGGAGCTGCGGGCCACCCGGATCGTCATCGCCCACCGGCTGTCCACGGTGCTGGACGCCGACCGAGTGATCGTCATGTCGGAGGGCCGGGTCGTCCAGCAGGGCACACCGGCACAGCTGCTGGCCGACACCGAGGGCCTCTTCCACGAACTGGTGCGCCGCCAGCGGTAGGGGTTGCGGTGAGCGTTGTGGTCAGGTGCGGCCTCGGTTTCCCGCCGGACCTGCGGCGTCCCTGCACCTACGACGCACGGCGACGGGCTCGGGCCGGTGAACGGCCTGCAACTGGTCGCCGTACCGGTAGACGACGAGGGGCGGTTGGCCGTCCTCCCGGACCTTGAGCCGGTAGATGAACGGCGCGGGTCCCGTCACCTGGATGATCTCGCCCGTCCTCCCGGTCTTCCTGTCCTGCGCCGCGTCACCCACGGCCCACATCTCACACACTCCCGAGCCGTGATTCGGTCGGCGCGTGCTTTCGGTGCAGATGTGCAGAAAGAGCGCTTCGAGGTCAGCCCGCGACTTCGGGTCCCAGGCAGCCCTGCTGATCATCATTCGGAACCATTCACAGTCCTGACAGAGCACCGACTGCTCCTGCTGAGAACCCTCTTGCTCCATGCTTCCCACCTGCTGCGGTACTTGCTGGCTACTTTCTGTGGTGAGAAGAACACGGAAGGATCTAAGATGGCGCGGGTTGAGCGGAAGTATTCAACGTAGGAAGCGTTGGATTGCCCCTGCCTGAAAGGTCAACTCGCATGTCACGCCCGAGGAAGAGTCAGCCTGGGAAACCAAGGTTGAACCACGAGCCAAGCGGCGCGCTCGGTGAAGACGTGCTGCGGTTCCGGGAAGCCCGGCGCATGTCGCAGGAAGCGTTA
Source organism: Streptomyces sp. WMMB303 (assembly GCF_029351045.1). NCBI lineage: Bacteria > Bacillati > Actinomycetota > Actinomycetes > Kitasatosporales > Streptomycetaceae > Streptomyces > Streptomyces sp. WMMB303. The sequence continues at coordinate 1,799,387 of NZ_JARKIN010000001.1, forward strand.
GGGCACGCGACGGGCTACAGCAAGAGCTATGTGAGCAAGGTCGAATCCGGGTCGCTCATCCCCTCGCAGCGCTTCGCGGAGGGGTGCGACAAGGTGTTCGGCACAGGAGGACTCTTCGCACGACAGCTTCGCCGCATCATCGAAGGCGAGCATCCGTCGTGGTTCGCGCCCTTCATCGACGCAGAGCACGAAGCCGAGGTGATCGAGGACTACTCAACCCTCTTCATCTACGGCCTGCTCCAGACTCCGGAGTACGCGCGGGCGGCGTTGGAGGCAGTCACGCCTGGGGCAGATCCTCGGGAACTGGATGCCAAGGTGGCGGGCCGCATACGGCGCCGCGACGCGATGAACCGAGAGGCATCGCCCCGGATCTGGGTTGTGCTGCATGAAGCCTGCTTGCGCGCAAACGTCGGAGGGCCGGACGTAATGGCTGCCCAACTTCGCTCCCTCCGGGACGCAGTCACGCGTTACCCGACACTGACACTGCAAGTCCTGCCGTTCTCCGTGTCGGCCGCGGCAAGGGCAACTCCCTTCACGCTGCTGGGCTTCGAGAGCGGGCAGCTCTCGGTTCATGTGGAAGGGCCGCAAGGTGGGCGCCCGTATGACGACAGGGGAGCGGTGACCATGTCGCGCGGTGTCTATGATCACTTGCGGGCAAGTTCTCTCGGCCCGCATGCTTCATTGGACTTCATCGAGACCGTGAGGGAAGCATATGAGCGAGAAGCCCGTATGGATCAAGTCCAGCTACAGCGACGGAGGGGGCGGCAACTGCGTCGAGTGGGCCCCGGCTCTCGCGTCCGGCGACGGGATCGTCCCAGTGCGTGACAGCAAGGACACCGCCCGCGCCCCCCTCGCGTTCTCGCCCGACGCCTGGCGGGCGTTTGTCGAAGGTATGCAGACCTCCGGGCGCTGACCACCGCCGACACCTCGGGAGCAGAATGCCCCGCACCAAGCCAGTCGCCGCGCTCGCGATGGACGAGAGGGCGGCGGAGGCCGTGCTGAAGCCCGCCACACGGCTCCGGTTCGGCGAGGTGGTGGACCTCGCCGAACCGGTGCTGAGCGACTTCACCACTCAGGCGGCCCGCAGAGTCCTCCCCGAGGTGGAGCTCCTCATCACCGGCTGGGGCTGCCCGCCGCTGGACGCCGCCGTGCTCGCCCGCGCCCCGGAACTGCGCGCCGTGGTGCACACCGCGGGCAGCGTGCGGGGGCACCTCACCCCGGCGTGCTGGGCCCGCGGCATCGAGGTCTCGACCGCGGCGGCCGCGAACGCCGTCCCCGTCGCCGAGTACACGCTCGCGATGATCCTGCTGGCGAACAAGCAGGTGCTGCCCTCAGCCCGCACCTACCGGCAACGGCGGGCCCGCGAGGACTGGCTCTTGCCCGATCCGACGCTCGGCAACCACCGCCGCACCGTGGGGATTCTGAGCGCCTCCCTGGTCGGCCGTCGCGTCATCGAACTGCTCCGCGCCCACGACCTGCGGGTCCTCCTGTACGACCCGTACGTGGCCGAGGCCGAGGCGGCGGCGCTGGGAGCGGCGAAGGCCGAACTGGCCGAGGTGTTCGCAGCGTCGGACGTGGTGAGCGTGCACACCCCGCTCCTCCCCGCGACCCGCGGCCTGGTGAGCGCCGAACTGCTCGCGCTGCTGCGGGACGGCGGCACCCTGATCAACACCGCGCGCGGTGCGGTCGTCGACCAGGAGGCGCTCACCGAGGAGGTGCGCGGCGGCCGGCTGCGGGCTGTGCTGGACGTCACCGAGCCCGAAGTGCTGCCGCCGGACCACCCGCTGTGGGAGTGCGAGAACGCGCTGATCACTCCGCATCTGGCCGGTTCACAGGGCAACGAGCTGGACCGGCTGGCGGAGTCGGCGCTCCAGGAGGTACGGCGCTGGTCGGCGGGCGAGGGCTTCGCGCACGCCGTGCCTCCCGACAGCAAGGAGCTGCTGGCCTGACCGGGCCGGGGGCGGTACCGGTGGGCGGGTGCCGACGGCGCCGCGCGGCGGAAATCCGGTTGCCGCCGCCGCGCGGGCGGCGGAAGGATGCCCCCTCGTGCTCCCCGATCTCTCCCCGTGGCGGGAGTCCCGCGACTTCCGCATCCTGTGGACCGCGGGCCTGGTCACCACCTTCGGCAGCTTCCTGACGTTCGTCGCGCTGCCCCTCCAGGTCAAGGAGCTGACGGGCTCGGCGACCGCGGTGGGTGCGCTGGGGGCCGTGGAGCTGGTACCGCTGATCGTCTTCGGGCTGTACGGCGGAGCGCTCGCCGACGCGTTCGACCGGCGCACCCTGGTGCTGGGCAGTGAGATCGCCATGGGCGCGGTGGCCCTGGGGCTGCTGGTCAACACCCTGCTCCCGCACCCGATGGTGTGGCCGCTGTACGTCGCGGCGGCGCTCAGCAGCGCGCTGAACGGCATCCAGCGGCCCGCGCTGGACGCGCTCCTGCCGCGGATCGTCGCGCACGAGCAGCTGAGCGCGGCGGCGGCGCTCAACGCGCTGCGCTGGCAGGTGGGCGGGGTGGCGGGCCCGGCGCTGGCCGGAGTGCTGCTCGCGTACGCGGGGCTGGAGACGGCGTACGCGATCGACCTGGCGAGCTATCTGCTGTCCGTGCTGATGGCGCTGCGGCTGGCCGCCTCGCCGCCGGGGCACGACGCGGAGAAGCCGTCACTGCGCGGGATCGCGGAGGGCGCGCGGTACGCGTGGGGCCGCAAGGACCTGCTGGGCACCTACGCGGTGGATGTGGTGGCGATGCTCTTCGCGTTCCCGCTCGCGCTCTTCCCCTTCCTCGCCGACCAGTTGGACGCGGAGTGGGCGCTGGGTCTGATGTACGCGGCGCTGCCGTTCGGCTCGATGCTGGTGAGCGCGACCAGCGGCTGGTCCTCGCGGGTGCACCGGCACGGGCGCGCGGTGCTGCTGGCCGCCGCGGGCTGGGGCGCGGCCATGACGGCAGCCGGGGTGGTGCGCAACGTGTGGCTGGTGCTGTTCTTCCTCGTGCTGTCCGGCGCCTTCGACATGGTCAGCGGGATCTTCCGCTCGACGATGTGGAACCAGACCGTCCCGGACGCGCTGCGTGGCCGGCTCGCCGGGATCGAGTTGCTGTCCTTCTCCGCCGGCCCGCAACTGGGGCAGGTCCGCTCGGGCGGGGTGGCGTCGCTCACCTCCGTCCGCACGTCCGTGTGGTCGGGCGGGCTGGCCTGCGTCGCGGGCGTGGCGCTGCTGGCCGCCGCCCTGCCGCAGCTCCTGGCCTACGACGCGCGCACCAGCGGGTACGCGCGGGCCGTACGGGAGGCCCGGGAAGCCGGACGCTCCGGGGAGATCGGGAGCCCCGAAGGGGCCGACGGCGGCCCGAAGCCCCCGGAGGACGCCGCTGCCGGGGGCGGACCGGCTGGTACGGAGCGCCCGGCGGACGGGGCGCCCGGGGCGCGGGCCTGAGGCGCGAGCCCGAGGTGGTGCGGGCCGCCGCCCCCGCGGGTCGGCCCTCGGGCTCGTCCGCGGGTCAGCCCTCGTACCCGCTCTCGGCTCAGCTTTCGTCCTCGTCCCGGCCGCGGCCGCCGTCCTGCCAGCGCGGGTCGTTCTCCCACTCGGAGGTGCGCTCCCGGGCCGTCTCCAGGGCGTGGGCCGCCTCCTCACGGCTGGCGTAGGGGCCCATCCGGCTCTTGCCGGGCGACTGCGGCCCCTCCTCGACGGTGCCGGTCTCGATGTTGAAGAACCACTCTCCGGGCTTGCCGACCGTCTTGCGCTTGAACAGAGCCATGGCCTCATCGTCCCGCACCCGCACGCCGGACGCAGCCCCGCGGAGCCGGGAACACACGGCGGCCCGGAACAGGGTGGACGGCCCGGATTACACTCGCGGGCATGTCTGGCCAGTCACTCCTCGTTCCCGGCACGGTCTCTCCGCCCCGGGCCGTACCCGCCTCGATCCCGCGCCCCGAGTACGTCGGCAAGCCCGCACCCACGCCCTACGACGGGCCCGAGGTGCAGGACGCCGCGACGGTGGAGAAGATGCGCCATGCGGGGCGCATCGCCGCCCGCGCCATGGAAGAGGCGGCCAAGCACATCGCCCCCGGCGTCACCACGGACAAGCTGGACGAGGTGGCGCACCAGTACATGATCGACCACGGGGCCTACCCCTCCACACTGGGCTACCGGAAGTTCCCCAAGTCGCTGTGCACCTCACTGAACGAGGTGATCTGCCACGGCATCCCCGACTCCACGGTGCTGCGCGACGGCGACATCGTGAACCTGGACGTGACGGCGTTCGTCGGCGGGGTGCACGGCGACAACAACGCCACCTACCTGTGCGGCGACGTGGACGAGGAGTCCCGGCTGCTGGTGGAGCGCACCCGCGAGGCGCTGCACCGCGCGATCAAGGCGGTCAAGCCGGGGCGCCGGCTCAACATCGTGGGCCGCGTCATCGAGTCGTACGCGAAGCGCTTCGGATACGGCGTGGTCCGCGACTTCACCGGGCACGGCATCAACACCTCCTTCCACTCCGGGCTGATCGTGCCGCACTACGACGACCCGCGGGCCACCACGGTGCTGCGGCCCGGGATGACCTTCACCATCGAGCCGATGCTGACGCTGGGCACCCACGAGTGGGACATGTGGGAGGACGGCTGGACGGTCGTGACGAAGGACCGCAAGCGCACGGCGCAGTTCGAGCACACGCTGGTGGTGACGGAGACGGGCGTGGAGATCCTGACGCTTCCGTAGCGCCTGACGCTTCCGTAGCGGACGAACGGGGCAGGGGTTTTCCGACAGAGTGTCGGCAACTGCTTGACTTAGGTAAACCTAAGTAGCAGGATCGCACCGTGTCGGAGCCCCGCACGCCCGCTGCCGTCCACTTTTGGAGTCAGCCTTGCCGTCCACCGCATCCCCCTCCCAGGACACCCCGGCGGACTTCTCCGCACTCATCCGCGCCGCCTCCCACGAGCAGCACTCCGAGGTCAGGACCTCCTGCTTCATGAGCGAGCTGCTCGGCGGCAAGCTCGGCCTAGGAGCCTGGACGCGCTACACCGAGCAGCTCTGGTTCCTCTACGCCGCGCTGGAGGAACCCGTCCGCGCACTGGCCGAGGACCCGGTCGCCGGCCCCTTCGTGCGCGGCGAGCTGCTGCGGCTGCCCGCGCTGGAGCGGGATCTGACCCATCTGCACGGCGGCTCGGACCACTGGCGCCGGGAGCTCCTCCCGCTGCCGGCCACCGCCGCGTACGCGGCCCGCGTCACCGAGGTCGCCCGCACCTGGCCCGCCGGGTACGTCGCCCACCACTACACCCGCTACCTCGGGGACCTCTCCGGCGGCCAGATCGTCCGCGACACCGCGGAGAAGACCTGGGGCTTCACCCGCAAGGGCGACGGCGTCCGGTTCTACGTCTTCGACGCCATCGGCAACCCGGCCGCCTTCAAACGCGAGTACCGCGCCCTGCTGGACGCCCTGCCCTGCGACGACGCGGAGAAGCGCCGCGTCGTGGACGAGTGCCGGCACGCCTACGCGCTCAACGCCGCCGTCTTCGAGGAGCTGGGCGAGCGCCTCCCGAACGCCGCCTGACGCACCCCGGCCGCCGCCGGACACCGGGCCGACCGGCCCCGGGGTCTGCACCGCGCCGCGTCACTTCGCGGTGCAGGCCTCCTCCTTCTTCTCACCGCGGACGAACGCCTCCGCGAAGCGGAGGGTGTTGCGGCGGGTGGGCTCCGCGCCCTCGCCGCCCTCGGTGAAGGAGAACCGGAAGGAGAGCGAGTCGGCCCAGTCGGCACCGCACGGCGCGGACAGCTGGATGCGGCGGTCTCCCTGGACGGCCCAGTGCGCGCCGGTGACGCGCACGCTCTTCGCGTGCTCCAGGGACTTCAGGGACACCCTCTTGTCGTCGGCGGTGAGCGGCTTGTCCAGCTCGGTGACCGTGACGTCCACCACGGAGGCACCGTCGACGACGTTCATGCCGCAGGAGGTCGCGGTCCCGTCGACCGAATCCTGGGACTGGTGCAGCTCCGCACCGTCCGGCAGCAGCGGCTCCACCGCCTCGGGAGGCATCCGGATCCCGCAGAACTTCTCCGGCACCGCGTACTCCCGGCCGCCGGAACATCCTGCGACGGCCAGCAGCGCGACGGCGGCCGAGACCGCCCCCGCCCGCCGGACGATGCGCACCTTCACTGGTCTCCCCACTCCTCGCGGGCGTTGCTCTTGCCGTCGTTCGCCGCGCCGTCGATCTTGTTCCAGGCGCCGTGGTCCTCGGAGAAGCCGGGGGTGTTCTCGGCGTACTCGGAGTTGGTGCTGCTCCACTCGTGCTGAAGCCCCATGAGTCGGTTCTTCTGGTACGCGGAGACGTCCTTGTTGTCGTCGGTCGCCCCGGCCTCGATCCGGTCGTTCTCGTCCTGGACGAGGTATTTGCTCAGACCGAACGCAGCGTTCGCCACGTGACCGCTGCCGTAGGGCAGGAAGGACGCGGCAGTCGCTGTGAAGATATAGCCGCCGGTGCCATAGGGTGACCAGCCCGCAGACCTGAGGTCATCGGCCTTCTTGTCGCCGATCGCCTGGTAGCGGGCCTCTTCCAGGAAACCCACCGTACGACCCGAGCGGTTGAGGCTGTCCTCGGGGTCCTCCTTCTCCGTATGGATGTCCTGGACCATCGCGGCGTTCATGGACTCGTTGAGCACCCGGTAGCTGTCCGGATCACGGGAGATCTGTTTGCTGACCTCCAGCAGGTCGGCCCGGTCCAGCACCTGCTCCCGCGGCGAACCGCCCATCGTCATATGAGCGTCGTCGCCATGGTTACCGATCAGCTTGGCCATGTCGTCGCGGAGTTCGGCGGGCATCTCGTCCTTCTGGCCCGCGAGTCCCTCCAGCGCGTTGTCGAACACGCCGTCGTGCTCCGCGGTGTGCTCGACGTAGGTGGCCGTCGGGTCGTCCGGGTTCATGCCGCTGCCCGCCGCGAACAGGGCGTCGCCCAGGGCTTCCCGGGAGGGGAGCTTGACCCCGTCGTCGGGGCCCATGCTGTCGGGGCGCTCCTCGTCGAACCACGTCCGGCCGCCGTGGTCCATGTCCTTGAGGAAGTAGTCGGCCTTCTCCGGGTCGTTGAAGAACTCGGTCGAGGCGTCGGGGTTGTGGCTGAGTGCCTTCAGGTAGCCGGTCATGGGGTCGGCGCCGGTGGACTTGTCGCCCGGATCCAGGTCGGTGCCCATGCCGACGAGGCCCCAGGCGGAGGGCGCGTCCGACTTGCTCCTCTCGAACTTGTACATCTCGTCGCCGTACCGGTCGAGGAAGCCCCGGTCGAACCTGCCCTTGCCCATCAGGCTGCTCATGATCTGGAACCCGTAGGGCTTGGTCATGAGGCCCTCATGGCCGAACTGCTTGGTGCCCGCGTTGATCACCTCGGTCTCCCAGGCGCGCATCCCGGGGGTGTCCTGACGGGTGGCGTTGCCCAGGGTCATGCTCAGGTTGCCCTGGATGTGGTCGAGCAGTGTGGCGCGCTCTCCCTCGGGGGTGTCGCCGTGGCCGGGGTCGACCAGGTCCCGCCAGAACTGGAGGGTGCCCTCGCCGCCCATCCTGGTCGCGAAGTGGGTGGTGAAGGCCGGGTTGTCGCGCTGGTTCTCCAGTGCGGTGTTGAAGCGCTCCAGCTGGTCGTCGGGCAGCTCCCAGACCTTGACGTCGCCGTCCTTCAGCTTCTTCGCCCAGTAGTCGGCCGCGGCCTCGCCCTGGCGTGCGTCGGCGTTCTTGACGCTGTCCGCGCCCGTGCCGGAGAAGTCGTACTTACGGTTGGCTATGTACCGCAGCTCCTCGGAGACGATGCGGTCGGTCTCGCCCGCGTCCCACAGCACCCGCTCGATCCGCTTCTCGGCCGCGCGGATCTGCGCTTCGGTGGGCGGTTCGATCTCCGCGTCGCCGGCGACCGCGGGCGGGGGCACCGAGGCGACGCCGAGGCCCTTGTCGTTGATGTAGATGTTGTCCTTGGCGACATCGTCGACGATCTTCTCCAGATCGCTCTGATGGTCGGTGAAGGCGCTGTGGGCCGTCTTCAGCAGCCCGTGCACGTCCTCCGCCTCCCTGCGCAGCTCGCGGAACTGCCTGGCGGTCTTGTGGGCGAACTCGCCGGTCGCCGTGGCGTTCTGCCCTGCCCAGTCCGCGCCGAGCACGGCCGCCAGGAAGTCCTGCGCCGTGGTGTCGGGCGTGCCCTTGGCCGCTGCGCCCTTCCCGCTGCCGTCGTACAGGTCCCGCAGTTTCTCGACCATGGCTTTCCAGTCGGTGACCGCGGTGTGCAGCTTTCCCAGCTTCAGGTCGCGCAGTTGCGCGAAGCCCATCTTCTCCGTCTCGGCCACAGTACCGTCCCCCGTCGGGTGCCTACTTGATCCGGTCGTCCAGCGTCGCGATGGAGGACATGGCTCCGGTGATCTTGTCCTCGTCCTTGTGGTGCGCGGCCCTGGTGTAGTCGAGGTGGTCGGAGAGCTGTCCGCAGGCGTCCTTGAGGGTCTTGAGTTTGCTCTCCCACGCCTCGTTGAGGTCGCCGAGCGCCATGCCCATCTCCAGGCCCTCACCACTTAACGAGGTCGCGGCCTCGCCCGAGGCGGCGGCCGCGTGCCCGCCGTCGCTGCCCAGCTGTTGGCGCAGGCCGTAGGCCAGGTTGCCGAGCTTGCCCAACTCGTCGTCCTTGACGACGAGATCCAGGCCGCCGCCGGTACCGCACACCGGATGGTCGGCCGCCGGGTAGCCGTTCAACCGCATCCTGGTGTCACCTGCCGCGCGTGCCTTCGCCTCTTCCCATTCGGTGAACGACACGTCCACACCCCCGTTCGATCCGTGCATAGTGAAAAAATCAACGTAGGGGGCCGCCCGGTGCGCAGCAACCCGGGTCAGGCGCCCGCCACGCGGAAAAACCTTTGCCGCCGCAGGGGCTTTCCTGCCCACAATGAAGGCCGGGAAGCCCGGCACGGGGGAGCGGGCTTCCCCCTCTTCTCGATGAGATCTCATCGATGTTCTGTTACGGGGGAGTTGAACGACCATGACATACGTGGAGATGGCCGGTGCCCGGGTACCTATCCGGATGTGGGCGGATCCGGGCGCCGTGGAGGACGTCGCGCTGCGGCAGCTCCAGAACGTCGCCACGCTGCCCTGGATCAAGGGCCTGGCGGTGATGCCCGACGTGCACTACGGAAAGGGTGCCACTGTCGGCTCCGTCATCGCGATGCACGGCGCCGTCTGCCCGGCGGCCGTGGGGGTGGACATCGGATGCGGGATGTCGGCGGTGCGCACGTCGCTGACGGCGAACGACCTGCCCGGTGACCTCTCTCGGCTGCGTTCGAGGATCGAGCAGGCCATCCCGGTGGGGCGCGGCATGCACGACGAGCCGGTGGAGCCCGGTCAGGTGCACGGGCTGCCGACCACCGGCTGGGACGACTTCTGGGCGCGGTTCGACGGCGTCGCCGAGGCCGTGCGGTTCCGGCAGGAGCGGGCCACCAAGCAGATGGGCACGCTCGGCGGGGGCAACCACTTCGTGGAGGTGTGCCTGGACACCGAGGACCGGGTGTGGCTGATGCTGCACTCCGGTTCCCGCAACATCGGCAAGGAGCTCGCGGACTTCCACATCGGCCAGGCGCAGAAGCTCCCGCACAACCAGGGCCTGGTCGACCGCGACCTCGCCGTGTTCGTCAAGGACACCCCGCAGATGGCGGCCTACCGGCACGACCTGTTCTGGGCCCAGGAGTACGCCAGGCACAACCGGGCGCTGATGATGGGGCTGCTGCAGGACGTGCTGCGCAAGGAGTTCAAGAAGGCCGGGCCCGCCTTCGAGGAGACCATCTCCTGCCACCACAACTATGTGTCCGAGGAGCGGTACGACGGGCTGGACCTGCTGGTCACCCGGAAGGGGGCGATCCGTGCGGGCAGTGGCGAGTTCGGGATCATCCCCGGCTCGATGGGCACCGGCTCGTACATCGTCAAGGGGCTCGGGAACGCGGCCTCGTTCAACTCCGCCTCGCACGGTGCCGGGCGGCGCATGAGCCGGAACGCGGCCAAGCGGCGCTTCACCGAGCGGGACCTCGCGGAGCAGACCCGCGGGGTGGAGTGCCGCAAGGACGGCGGTGTCGTGGACGAGATCCCGGGCGCCTACAAGCCGATCGAGCAGGTCATCGACCAGCAGCGTGATCTCGTCGAGGTCGTCGCCAAGCTGCGGCAGGTCGTGTGCGTGAAGGGCTGACCCGGCGGGCTGGCCGGCGCCCGGCGGCCCGGCGGGAGCGGCGCGGGGACTACTGCCGGCCCTCCGCCACGCACGCGGCCGCCAGGCGGCGCGCGTAGGCCGGGTCGAGACCGCCGGGCCGGAAGAGGATGCGGTACATCATCGGTGCCACGACGCGGTCGAGGACCGTCTCCACATCGGGCAGCCGGCGCTCCCCGCGCGCGTCGGCCCGCCGCAGGACGACGCCGATCTGCTCGGCCGCGTAGGCCGAGCAGCGGCCCGCGTTCTCCCCTTCCGGGTCGCCGAGCAGCGCGTCGCAGAGGTAGGCCCGGCCGGGGGGCGAGGCCATCTCGTCCAGGAACTGCTCGGCCCAAGCGGCCAGATCGGCGGCCAGTTCGCCGTGATCCGCGGGGTCCGTCTCGGGCCGCAGATGCTCCACGGCGACGTCCGAGAGCAGTTCCCGCAGGTCGCCCCAGCGGCGGTAGACGGTGGAGGGGGTGACCCCGGCGCGAGCGGCGATCAGCGGCACGGTCAGCGCGCCGCGGCCCACCTCCGCCTCCAGCGCGTACACGGCCTCGTGCACCGCCTGCTGGACCCGGGCACTGCGCCCGCCCGGGCGCGCCATCGCTCTGGCCATGGGGGCCATGCTAAAGCACAGTCGTTGCGTGAGTGCCGGCTCCGCCCGGGGTGCGGCCGACCGGTGCGAGCGCGCCCGGCTGCCGGGTCCGCTCGTAGGCGTGCCCGGCGTGCAGGAGCACCGCCTCCTCCAGCGGGCGGCCCATGAGCTGCATCCCGATCGGCAGTCCCGCCCGGTCGTGGCCGACCGGCACGGTCAGCGCGGGCACCCCGGTGATGTCGGCAGGCGCGGAGAGGCGCACGTAGCTGTCCGAGACGCTCTCGACGGTGCCGTCGGGCCAGGTGAGGTCCGCCCGGCCGACCTCTGCCGCGGTGGCGGGGACGGTCGGCGCCGCGACGACATCGACCGCCTCCAGCATGCGCAGCCAGCTCTGCCGCATGAGGGTGCGGGCCCGCTGGGCGCGCAGGTAGTCGGCTGCGGGCAGCAGCGCACCGGCTTCCAGCAGGATCCGCACGTCCGGGGCGTACAGCTCGGGGACGGTGCGCAGCGTCCGCTCGTGGTAGGCGGTGGCCTCGGGGACCATCAGGCCCCACTGGACGGCCTGGACGTAGCGGGCCATCGGGATCTCGACGTCGACGAGTCGCGCGCCGAGATCCTCCAGCCGGCTGATCGCCTGCCGGACGGCCGCCTCGACCTCGGGGTCGACGCGGTCGAAGAAGTAGTTGCCCGGCACCCCGACGCGGAGCCCGGTGAGGTCGTGGGCGGGCCCGGGCGGCGGGCCGGGGTCGCGCGGGGTGTCTCCGGTGAGCACGGCCAGGGCCAGGGAGGCGTCCTCGACGGTGCGGGTGAGCGGGCCGACGTGGTCCAGCGACCAGGACAGCGGGGTGACTCCGTGCCGGGGGACGAGACCGAACGTGGGCTTGAGGCCGACCACGCCGTTCAGCGCGGCGGGCACCCGGATCGATCCGCCGGTGTCGGTGCCCAGTGCGAAGGTCGCAGCGCCCGCGGCCACCGCCACGGCGGAACCGCCGCTCGATCCCCCGGCGACGCGCCGCTGGTCCCAGGCGTTCCGCGTCTGGGGCGTGGTGAGGCCGTACGCGAACTCGTGGGTGTGGGTCTTGCCGACCAGGGCCGCTCCCGCGGCGGTCACCCGCGCGGCGACCGTGCTGTCGGTGCCGGCCCGGTGCCCGGAGCGCACCCGGGAGCTCGCGGTCGTCGGTTCACCGGCCACGTCGATCAGGTCCTTCAGCCCGACGGGGATCCCCGGCAGGGTGACCGCCGCGGGGTCGGCGGCGAGCTTGTGCCCGGCCTCGCGCGCGGCTCGGCGGGCCCGTTCGGCGGTGACGGTCACATAGGCCCCCAGCTCCGGTTCGGTCGCCGCGATCCGGTCCAGTACCGAGTCCACCAGTTCCAGGGGGGACAGCGCGCGGGCGCGGAGCTGCTCGGCGGCGTCGGTGAGGGTGAGTTCATACGGCTGCACGGTGCTCCCCCGCGGCGGGTGTGTCCGGGTGGTCGGCTTCGGGGCGGTAGTCCGCCGCGGGCGGTGTGTCGGCGAAGTCCAGTTCGCGCAGCACGGAGACGACGGTGTGGATGTGCTCGGCGGTGGCCGCCACCTGCGCGTGGCGGTCGCCGGGCAGCGGCAGTCCGGTGCGGGCGGCCCAGCGGGCCGCTTCGGGCGGGGTGACCCCATCGGTCGGCATCGGTGCTCTCCTCCGGTCGGAGCGGTGCGGCGGGTACGGCGGCCTGGCCCGGGGCGGGGCCGACGACCGGGGTGCGGCATCACAAAGGCGAACCTTTTGCGTTAGCTGCACCGTAGGAGCTACGGTGCGTTAATGCAAACAGTTAGCTTTAATTCCGACGAGGCCGCCCCCTTCTGGACCGTGGGCGAGCTCGCGGTCCACCGGGTGGACGAGGTCCCGCTGCCCGCCCCCACCGGCCGCTGGCTGCTGCCCGACGCCACCTCCGAGGTCGTCGCCCGGCACGACTGGCTGCGGCCCGATTTCGCCGACCGCGACGGCGCGCTGCGCCTGGCCAGCCACAGCTTCACCGTCTCGATCGGCGGGCTGCGGGTCCTCGTCGACACCGGTATCGGCAACGGGAAGCCGCGGGCGAACCCGGCCTGGCACGAGCTGCGCACCGACTACCCGCAGCGCCTCACGGCCGCCGGATTCCCGCCGGACTCCGTCGATCTGGTACTCCTGACCCATCTGCACACCGACCACGTCGGCTGGAACACCCGCGCCCAGGACGGCGGCTGGGTACCCACCTTCCCCAACGCCCGCTATGTCACCTCCCGCACCGAGCGGGAGTTCTGGGCCGGACACCCCATGGACGAGGCGCGGACGCAGATGTTCCGCGACTCGGTGCACCCCGTCGAGGAGGCGGGGCAGCTCGACCTGGTGGACCTCCCGGAAGCGGGGCTCGACCTCGTACCCGGCCTGCGGCTGCTCTCCACCCCCGGGCACACCCCCGGCCACTTCGCGGTCCGGCTCGACAGCGCCGGAGAGGCCGCGCTGATCACCGGCGACTGCGTCCACCACCCCGTGCAGGTGCCGGAGCCCGGGATCGGGAGCTGCGTGGACATCGACCCCCGGCAGTCCGAGGCCACTCGGCGCACCCTGCTGGCCGCCCTCGCCGGCACCGACACCCTGGTCCTGGGCACCCACTTCCCGCCGCCCACCGCCGGCCGGGTCACCGGCAGGGCGGGCAGCCACCGGCTGACCCCCGTCCCTCCGGGCGCGGGCCCGGGGGGCGACTGACGGGGGCAGGGGCCGGGAGGCGGGCCGCCACGGCCACGCGCCGATCCCGGGACGCGCGGCCCGAGGAGCGGCCCGGGGCGTCTCCGTGAGCCCGGCGCGCGCCTCCGTCAGCCCGCCGCCCGCACCGTCGTGCTGCGCAGCGCGGCCCGCAGCCGGTCGCGCACCTCGACCTGAGCTGCGATCCGGGCCTCCAGGACGGCGAGCCGCTGCTCCGCGATCCGCAGCCCCTCCGGCGAGGGCGGAGCCGCGGCCATGTCGCCGTCCAGGCAGGCGGCGAAGCAGCCGACGTCCTCCAACGTCAGCCCGGCCCGCAGCAGGTGGCGGATGTTGCGGACGCGGACCTCGGCCGACGCGTCGTAGCAGCGGTATCCGTTGGGGGCGCGGCGGGAGGTGAGCAGCCCGGCCTGCTCGTAGTGGCGCAGCGCCCGCGCCGTCGTCCCGGTCCGCCGGGCCAGTTCGCCGATCCGCATGGCACCGCCACCTCCCGGAGGGAGTAATACCACAGCGGGTGACAGCACGGCGCCGGCAGTCGGCGTGCGTTCCCCGGTTGCCTCGCGCAGCCCCCTCACGCCAGCACCGCGCCGCCGTCCACCGGCAGCACGGCGCCGGTGACGAACGAGGCCTCGGGCGCGGCCAGCCCGACCACCGCCCAGGCCACTTCCTCGGGCCTGCCGACGCGGCCCAGCGGGGTGCGGGCGATCTGCCAGGCGCGGATCCGGCGGCGCTGCTCGGGGTCGAGCCCCCGGTGCTCGCCGATGGGGGTGTCGACCGCGCCCGGTGCGACGGCGACCACCCGGACACCGCGCGGCGCCAGTTCCACGGCCCAGCTCCGGGTGAGCAGTTCGAGTGCGGTCTTGGAGGCGGCGTAGAGCGGGTTGCCCGGCCAGGCGCGCTGGCCGACGGAGGTGCTGATGTTGACGACAACGCCCTGTCCGGAAGCGGCCTCCAGCGCGGGGAGCGCTGCCTGGGTCAGCAGGACGGGCGCGGTGAGGTTGGTGGCGAACTGGGCCTCGACGCCCGCACGGGTGTGGCTGCCCAGGCTCTCGCCGCCGACGATGCCCGCGTTGTTGACGAGGACGTCGAGCCGCCCGGTCAGCTCCAGCGAGGCAACCACGATCCGGTCGGGGGCGTCCTCCTCGGTGAGGTCGGCCGGGTACGGGGTGATGGCACCGGCGCCGGGCTCCGCGGCGGTCTCGCGGAGCGGCTCCGGGCGGCGCCCGACGGCCAGTACGTGTGCGCCGCGCGCGGCGAAGGCCCGTGCGGTGGCCCGGCCGATACCGGTGCCGGCGCCGGTGACGACGACGGTGCGGGGCCGCTGGGAGGTACTCGTCTCGGTCATCTCGTCCATGCCCGCATCCTCGGACCCTGCCGTCTGCGTCAAGGTCAAGTCCGGTCCGCGATCGGGCGGTCCGGCCGTGGCCTCCGGCGCGGCGTCGGATCCGTGCGGCGTGGCGCGGCGAGCAGCGTTACCGGGAGGGGATACTCCCCGGCGAATCACCCGCAAAATACGCGCACCGTCCGACAACCCCCTCCACACTCTCCGCACTTCTCATGGTGAAGTGAACACGCGGGCACACAGAGTGCTCATATGACTTAAGGTCTGGAGGTCGGCGCATCCCCGTATGTCCGGGGAGGTTTCGGTGCGCCGTGGGGGTTCCGCGTACCTGGGGGGTTCATGCGGCGCGACTCTGCGTTCGTGTCCGAGGTGGGGAGACCGGCCGAGCCGGGAGCCGGAAGAACCGGACGAAGCAGCAGGGACACGACCCCGGGGCGGCACGCCTTCCGCGGCAACCGGGACGGCAGCCAGGACAAGGCCGGCTGGTACGGGCCGGTGGCACTGGCGGTCGACACCGCGGGGGTCGCGCTTCCGGTGGCGCTCTGCTTCCACCGGGCCGGGCTGCCCCACACCGGGGTGGCCACCGCGACGGTCACCCTGATGTGGCTGACCGTACTGGCCGCCCACCGGCGGTACGGGCGCCGCTGGCTCGGCGAGAGCCGCGGAGTGCTGACCGCCCTGCACGACTGGCTGACCCTGCTGGGGCTGCTCGCCGTCGTCCGGGTGCTGACGGGAGAGGGCTCGCCGCCCGCCGTCGCCCTGCTGGCCCTCGCCCCCGCACCGCTGCTCACCACGGTCTGCCGCGCGCTGACCCACCGCCATCTCACCGGCCAGCGCCGGGAGGCCCACGTCGTGCAGCGCGCGCTGGTCGTCGGCGAGGGCAGCGCCGTGGACCGCGTGGTCGAACAGCTCGCCAGCCGCACCGACCATCCGTACGTCGTCATCGGAGCCGTCCCGGTGGGCCCGAGTGCCAACCGGAGCGGGGTACCGGAAACCGGGCGGCTGGAGGCGGTCGCGGCAGGCCCGGACGGCGGCGGCCCGGACGGCACCGCCGTGGTCTCCGCCGCCCGGCAGTACGCCGCCGACACCGTGCTGGTCGCTCCCGGCTCGCTGCTGTCCGGCCAGCGGCTGCGCACCCTCACCTGGGCGGTGCAGGACGCGGGACTGCCGTTGGTGATCTCCTCCGGGCTGGCCGATGTGGCCCTGCGCCGAGTGCGCCCGTCCACCGCGGCCGGACTGCACCTGCTGCACGTCGACCCGCCGCTGCGGCGCGGCCCGCAGCTCGCCCTCAAGTCGGCGCTCGACCGGACGGGAGCCGTCCTGGGGCTGCTGCTCCTCGCGCCGCTGCTGGCGCTGATCGCGCTGGTGGTACGGCTCGACTCACCGGGTCCCGCGCTCTACCGGCAGACCCGCGCGGGCCACCGCGGCGCACCCTTCACCATGTGGAAGTTCCGCTCCATGGTCGTGGACGCGGAGCGGCTGCGGCCGCAGCTCGCCGCCGCCAACGAGGTGGACGGGCCGCTGTTCAAGGTGCGCGCCGACCCCCGGATCACCCGGGTGGGACGCGTACTGCGCCGCACCTCCCTGGACGAGCTGCCGCAGTTGGTGAACGTGGCGCGCGGCGAGATGTCGCTGGTGGGCCCGCGCCCCCCGCTGCCGGACGAGGTGGCGGCCTACGGTTCGACGGCGCTGCGGCGGCTGCTGGTCAAGCCGGGGCTGACGGGGCCGTGGCAGGTGAGCGGACGCTCGGACCTGTCCTGGGACGAGAGCCTCGCGCTGGATCTGCGCTACGCGGACAACTGGTCGCTGACCACGGACCTGGACCTGCTGGCCCGCACGGTACGCGCCGTGGTCGACGGGCGGGGTGCGTACTGACATGCGGCCGGAGGCAGCACAGCAGGGAGGAGCGGCGGCGCGGCCGTGCGCGTGTGCGCCGGGGCGTCGGCGACCGGCGACCGCGGCGCGCGCCGGGGCGCACCGGCCGGAGTCCGCGCTTCCGGTGGGGCAGGGAGGAGAGGCGTCAGGAAGCGGCGGTGCGCAGCCACCACTCGTAGGTGGAGCGGATGCCCTCCCGCAGCGGGATCGAGGGGCGGAAGCCGAGCGCGAACAGCCGGGAGACGTCCAGCAGTTTGCGCGGCGTACCGTCCGGGCGGGCGGTGTCCCATTCGACGGCGCCCCCGTATCCGACCACGTCGCGCACCGTCTCGGCGAGCGCGGCGACGGTCAGATCCGTGCCGCAGCCGACATTGACCGGCATCGCGTCGTCGTACTCCCGCAGCAGCAGCACGCAGGCCCGCGCCAGGTCGTCGACGTGCAGGAACTCCCGGCGCGGCGTTCCGCTCCCCCACAGCACCACCCGCTCCGCACCGTCCCGCGCGGCGTCGTGGAAGCGGCGGACGAGGGCGGGCAGCACGTGCGAGGTCTCCAGGTCGAAGTTGTCGCCGGGGCCGTAGAGGTTGGTGGGCATCGCCGAGATGTAGCCGGCCCCGTACTGGCTGCGGTAGGCGCGTATCTGGCTGATTCCCGCGATCTTCGCCAGCGCGTACGGCTCGTTCGTCGGCTCCAGGGCGCCGGTGAGCAGGGCCTCTTCGGTGATCGGCTGCGCCGCGTGCTTGGGGTAGATGCAGGACGAGCCCAGGAAGAGCAGCCGGGGTACGCCCGCGGCGTGCGCCCCCGCTATGACGCTGAGCTGGATGCGCAGATTGTCCTCCAGGAAGGGCACGGGCCGGGTGGCGTTCGCCATGATGCCGCCGACCTTGGCCGCCGCCAGCACCACCGCGTCCGGGCGCAGTGCGCGCAGTCGGCGCCGGGTGTGCTCCGCGTCCCGCAGATCGAGCGCCGCACGGTCGAGGGTGAGCGCCTCGTACCCCTCGGCTGCGAGCCGGCGGACCACGGCAGAGCCCACCAGCCCGCGGTGTCCGGCGACGAACACCCGGGCACCGGGCGGCAGCAGGGTGTCCGCCGGGGCCGGGGGCCGGGCGGGCATGGCGGGGTGCGGCGTCGACTCCATGCCGCCGGATTCTGCCAGTCGGCACCCCCATTACGGGAGACAGCCGTCAAAAACCCTGAAACCACCCGGCAGGTTCCGGCGGAAGCGGCCGCTCCCGCCGCCTCGTCACCACCACTCACCACCACTCACGACCACTCACCACCACTTTCACCAGGACGGCAGATGGCGAAGAGCGCACTGATCACCGGCATCACCGGGCAGGACGGGTCGTACCTGACCGAGCTCCTGATCGGAAAGGGCTACACGGTGCACGGCCTGCTGCGCCGCTCCTCGTCCTTCAACACCGGACGCATCGACCACCTGTACGAGGATCCGCATGACGAAGGCCGCTCGCTGGTGCTGCACCACGCGGACCTCGCCGACGGCGTCGCCCTGGTCAACCTGCTGCGCGACCTGCGGCCCGACGAGGTCTACAACCTGGGCGCGCAGTCCCATGTGCGGGTCTCCTTCGACTCCCCGCTCTACACCGGCGACGTCACCGGTATGGGAACCGTGCGGTTACTCGAGGCGATCCGGGCCAGCGGGATCGACACCCGGATCTACCAGGCGTCGTCCTCGGAGATGTTCGGCACGGCGCCGCCCCCGCAGCACGAGGCGACCCCGTTCCACCCGCGCAGCCCCTACGGCTGCGCGAAGGTCTTCAGCTACTGGTCGACGGTCAACTACCGCGAGGCGTACGACCTGTTCGCGGTGAACGGGATCCTGTTCAACCACGAGTCGCCGCGCCGCGGCGAGACCTTCGTGACGCGCAAGATCACCCGGGCCGTCGCCCGGATCCGGGCCGGGCTCCAGCGCCACCTGTACCTGGGGAACCTGGACGCGGTGCGGGACTGGGGCTACGCGCCGGAGTACGTCGAGGCGATGTGGCGGATGCTGCAGGCCGACGAGCCCGGCGACTACGTCGTCGCCACCGGAGTCGCCGCCACCGTACGGGAGTTCCTGCACGAGGCGTTCCGGGCGGGCGGTCTGGACTGGCGGGAGCATGTGCGGTTCGATCCGAAGTACCGGCGGCCGGCCGAGGTCGACGCGCTTATCGGCGACGCGGCGAAAGCGGAGGCCGAGCTGGGCTGGAAACCGCGGGTGACGTGGGGGGAGCTGGCGCGGATCATGGTCGAGGCCGACATCTCCGCGCTCGCGGCGGAACTCTCGGGCGAGGCGGTGCGCGTCGACCGCGGCTGACGCCCGCACCCGAGGGGACACCCTGCCCGCCGCGCACCGAGGCGGGCGCAGAGCGCACCGGAGCGCAGCAGTACCGAAGCCCGCGGGAGAGGCGGCGGCGCTGCACGAGGCACCAGCGAACAGTGGGGAACAGCAGATGAAACGACGTACGGCCCCGCGCACGGTCACGGCGGCGGCAGCGGTACTGGCTCTGGCGGCCGCCGCGCTGATCGGCCCCGCCCTCACCGAGCGCGGCACACCGCAGGCGCACGCGCTCACCCCGCCGGTCGCGATGACGGCCGACGACTTACCGACCTGGCAGACGAACGGCGTCGTGTGGGCCATGGCCCAGTCCGACGGCGTCGTCTTCGCGGGCGGCACCTTCTCCGCCGTCCGGCCGCCGGGCGCGGAAGCCGGCACCGACGAGCGGCAGGCCGTCAACTTCGCGGCGTTCGACGCCGCGACCGGCGCCCCCACCGACTGCCGGCTCGACTTCACCGTGGGCAGCGGCTCCGCGACGGTCCGGGCGCTGGCCGTCTCACCGGACGGCGAGACCCTCTACGCGGGCGGCAACTTCGCCGCCGTCAACGGCACCCACGTCAGCCGCGTCGCCGCGATCGACATCCCCAGCTGCACGGTGAAGCCCGAGTTCAACGTGTCGGTCTCCTCGACGGTGCACGCACTGGCCGCCACCGACGACACCGTCTACCTGGGCGGCGCCTTCACCTCGGTGGACGGGCAGAGCCGCAGCAAGTTCGCGGCGCTGAGCACGGACGGCGAACTGCGGCCCTGGAAAGCCGACGCGGACGCGACGGGACGCGCCGTCGAGGTCACCCCGGACGGGCGCAGCGTCGTACTCGGCGGCGATTTCGCCCGCGTGCGGAACACCGACTCGCACGCGCTGGCCGTCGTGGACGCCGACTCCGGCGCGCTCAAGCACGGTTACGGGCGCTCCTTCGTGCCGCGCAACTCGGTGGTCAAGGGCCTGTACGCGGACGAGACCGGGATCTACACCGCCAACGAGGGCACCGGCGGCGGCGTGTTCGACGGGCGGATCGCGCTGAACCTGGACGACTTCTCGCAGCGCTGGCGGGACACCTGCCTGGGCGCCACCCAGGACGTGACCGTCTACAAGAAGGTGCTCTACAGCAGTTCGCACGCGCACGACTGCTCCAGCATGGGCGAGTTCGGTGAACTCCACGAGCGGCAGCACCTGCTCGCCGAGTCGGTGGACGACCCCACCCCGCTGCTGTCCTGGTTCCCGGACACCGACGACGGCCCGCTGAACGTGGAGCAGGTGGGGCCGCGCGCCATGGTGGTCTCCTCCCGCGGCGGCACGGACTACATGTGGGTGGGCGGCGCGTTCTCGCGCATCGCCAGCAACGGCAACACACCGCAGCAGGGCCTGGTCCGGTTCGCCAACGGGCCCGACACCGGCGCCCCGACCGTCCCCGAGGACGTGAACGCGGCCAACGTCCTCGGCGGTGTGCGGGTGTCCTGGCCGGCCAGTACCGACCTGGACGACCGCACCCTCACCTACCGCGTCTACCGCAACGGCGGCTCCGAGCCGGTGGGCACCGTCCGGGGCAACTCCTCGTTCTGGGACCGGCCCACCGTCAGCTTCACCGACACCACCGCCGACTCCGGCACGGACTACACCTACCGGGTCACCGCGAGCGACGACGGGGACGCCAACACCAGCTCCCGCTCCGTCGGCGCGAAGGTGCGGACCCCGGGCACGCCCTCGGAGACGACCGTGGAGCAGGAGGCGAGCGCCGACGCCTATGTGAACGGCTCCTCGGTCAACTCCGCCTACGGCACCCACATGCAGCTCGCCGTGCGCGGCTCCGCCCCCTACGAGAGCTACGCACGCTTCGCCGTGCCGTCCGCGCCCGACGGGATGGAGCTGGCCGAGGCCCGGCTGACCGTCACCACCAGCGGCGACAGCTACGCGGCCAGCGGTGACACCGTCCGGGTCCGCCCCGTCACCGGCAGCTGGACCGAGGCCGGGGTGACCTGGGCCGAGCGGCCCGCGGTCGGCTCGACGGAGCTGGGCTCGCTGGACGGCGCGCCGGAGCGGAGCACGGCCTACGACATTCCGCTCAGCACCGAAGCGGTCGGCGACGCGGAGGGCGAGAACCTCGATCTGGCGCTCACCAGTACGGGCAGCGACAGTATGTGGCTGGCGGCCCGCGAGTCCGGGGGCACCGGCCCCAAGCTCACGCTGACCTTCAGGAAGCCGTGAGCGCCCGCGGGGCGGCGCCGGCGGCGGCAGTTCTGGTGGCGGCCGTCCTGGCGCTGACGGCCGGCTGCGGAGCGGGCGGGGACGACGGCGGGGAGGCCGCGAAGCGCCCCCGGGCCGAGAAGAGCGCGGGGCACGGTGAGAGTCCCGCCGCGGCGCCGGAGAACGAGCCGCCGCCCGGGGGCGGGCGGGAGCAGCGGCCAAAGGACGCCGAGGACCCGCAGGAACCGGAGAACCCGGACGGCGAGGACGTCCCGAAGGTTCCGCGCGCCTCGCTCTCCCCGGCCACCGGCTCGTTCACCGAGAAGGAGAAGGAGTATCTGGTCGGCCGGGTGCCGCAGGGGCTGGAGCCCGCCGCGGTGCTGGAGGCCGGGCGCACCGCCTGCGCCCGGCTGCGCAGCACGGCCGAGGCCAGCAGGAAGGACGCCATCAGCGCGCTGAAGGCGGGCGAGATCGACAACGCCGAGCCCGCGGTGAAGCACCTGTGCCCGCGGTTCGAGCCGCTGCTCGAAGCGGCGGGCCGGAAGTGACCCGCCGCGAGCCGCCCCCGGAAGCCACCCGAGAAGTGCCGCCCCAGGAAGCTACGGAGAGAGCCCCCGTGCAGAAACTGCCCGTCGTCGTCGCGATACCGACCAGGAACGAGGCGGAGAACATCGCCACCACCGTCCGGTCGGTGATCGACCACTTCGCGCATGTCGTCGTGGTCGACTCGGACAGCACGGACGACACCCGCGCGCTCGCCGCGGCGGAGGGGGCCGAGGTGCTGCCCTACACCTGGGACGGCCGGTACCCGAAGAAGAAACAGTGGTGCCTGGAGCACGTCCACCCGCGGACCGACTGGATCTTCTTCCTCGACGGCGACGAGACGCCCAGCGCGGAGCTGCTGGCCGAGCTGCGGCAGCTCTTCAGTCCGCCGCCCGGGCTCACGCTGCGCCCGGCCGCGTTCGACATCCCGCTCGGCTACTGGTTCGCCGGACGCCGCCTCCGGCACGGGTACACCATCGTCAAGCGGGTGCTGCTGGACCGCACCCGCTGCCGCTTCCCGGAGCCCGACGACCTGGCCGCACCGGGCATGGGCGAACAGGAGGGCCACTACCAGCCGCTGGCCGATCCGGTGGTGCGGCTTCGCGCCCCCATCGAGCACCGGGATCTGGATCCGGTGCGTACCTGGTTCGAGCGGCACAACCGGTACTCGGACTGGGAGGCGTGGCTGGAGCGGCACCCGGTCGTGCGCGAGCAGATCCGGCAGGCCAAGACCCGGCAGGGCCGCCTCTTCCACCGGGCGCCGCTCAAGCCGCTGGTGTCCTTCGCCTACGCCTACGGCTGGAAGCGGGGGTTCCTCGACGGCCGGGCCGGGCTGGACTACGCGCTGGCGATGAGCTTCTACCGCTGGCAGATCGGTCTCAAGGCCCGCGAGGGGGCCGCCGGGGAGCCGGCCGCGGTCACCGCGTCGTCGGCGCCGGGCGGGCGGCGGCACCGGCTCGTTCCCGCACCTGCCCGTACACCTCCCGCAGGGTGTCGACCACCGCGTCGAGAGTGAAGCTCTCGCGCGCCAACTGCCAGGCGGCCCGCGACGCGGCGGCACCGGCGGCCTCGTCCAGCAGTTCCAGCACGGCGCGGCCGATCCGGGGCCCGTTCTCCGGGTCGTCCGGCGCGCTGTCCACCACCCGCCCGGCGCCGGCCGCGGCCACGTCGGGCGCCAGACCGCTGGTGCGGGTGACGACGACCGGCAGCCCCACCGACAGCGCCTCCAGCACCGAGACGGAGAAGGCGTCCTTGATGGACGGCAGGACATACACCTCGCTCTCCCGCAGCCGCGCGAGCACCCCCGCGTGGTCGAGCGCGCCGACGTACTCCAGCGCGTGCCCGACCCCCAGCGAGCGGGCGCGCGCCAGCATCTCGCCGGCCAGCGCGCCGGTGTCCGGCCCGGCCAGCACGAACCGCGCCTCCGGGTACTTCTCCAGCACCGTCGGCATCGCCCCGACGAAGTCCTGGGGGCGTTTGCCCTCCTGCACCCGTGCGCAGTACAGCACCGTGGGCGGCCGGCCCGGTGCCCGCCCGGTGTTGCGGGCGGGCTGCGGGACGACGCCGTTGACCAGCCGGTACGCCGGACCCATCGGCTCCGGCGCCAGCACCGCCTCGGTCAGCTTCCGCTCCTGCTCGGTGAGATGGAGCACGGCATCGGCCTTGCGCAGGACCCGGCGCAGGCCCAGCACGTCCACGGCCCGGGCCACCCGCTTCTCGGTGGGGTCGATCATGCCGTGCGTCTGCAGCACCAGAGGGCGGCCCAGCGCGGAGGCCAGCAGCGCGACCGGGAGCGTCACCAGGTCGCGCATCAGGTGGACATGGACGACGTCGGCCGAGCGCAGCATGCGCGGCGCCGCCGCCAGCAGCGCCGCCGAGGTGATACCGCTGACCTCGAACTGCGGCAGCAGGGCGCGGGCCTGGAAGAGGCGGGCCGGGACGCCGTCCACGGTGCGCGGCAGCCGCCGGCCCGCGGGGAACCCGTCGCCCAGCGCCACCAGGGCCGCCTGGTCGCCCCGCGCCCGCAGCCCGCGGCACAGATTCAGGGCGACCCTGGTGGGGCCGCCGAAGTCATGGGTGGGCGTGTGCAGCGTGACGATGTGCAGCGCCTTCAATGGTGTCCCCTCCCCTGGCCGCGTCGACGATATTAGTCGGTATATCTGCTTCTGCTCTGCTCCTTCATGGTTTCCGCGGGTTCCGCGGGTTCCGCCTCCCGCCGCCGCGGGATGGCGCCGGTGCCGGGGGCAGCCATGAACACCGGAAGTCCGGCCACCGCGCCGCGGCAGCGGTTCGCCGCGACGGCGCCCCGCGCGGTGCTCTCCCGGGCGCTGGCCGTCCCGCTGGTGGCGGCACTCGTCGCGGTACTGCCCGCGGCGGTCGCCACCCAGCCCGGGCCCGGGCCGCACGACGCCGCCTACTGGCTCCAGTCGGCGACCTGCGCCTACTCCGGCACCCGGCTGGCGGCCATGGTGCTGACCACGCACCGCCGGCTCATCCAGGGCGCGTTCTGGCTGTTCTGCTACATCGCCATGGGAATCGCACCGCTGGCCCAGACGGTGCTGGCCAGCACCCCGACCCCGGTGGTCGGGCCGCGCGCGGACACCGTGCTGGCCTCGGCGCTGGTGCTGGCGGGTCTCGTCGCCTTCGACGTGGGCGCCCTGCTGGCCCGCCACCGGCCGCCGCTGCGCAGCCGGATGCACGAGCGCCACCGGCCCGCGGCGGTCGTCGGGCCGCGCAGGCTGTACGCGCTGTGCGCGGTGGCACTGGCGGGCAGCGGGCTGCTGATCGCCAGGCTGGACGGGCCGGGCGTCTTCTTCAGCAACCGGCAGGAGATCAGCGAGACGCTCGGCGGGACGGAAGCCGCCTCGCAGGCGGGCTCCGCCTTCCTGCGCGGGTTCGGCACCGTACCGGCGCTGCTGGCACTGCTCTTCCTCACCCGTTGGCTGGTGGTCTCCCGCGCGGCACGGCGCGGACCACTGGTCCCGGTGCTCTGGCTGGTGATGCTGGCACTCAACGGCATCGTCAACAACCCGGTCTCCAATCCGCGGTACTGGTTCCTGACAGTGCTCTTCTCGCTGCTGTTCACCGCGTTCCCGCGCAGCCCGGTGATGTACCGGGCCGCGCTGGCGACCGGGGTGGCGGTGGCCCTGGTGGTGTTCCCGTTCGCGGACCGGTTCCGCTACGAGGAGGGCGCCGACCGGCCGCGGCAGGCGACGGATTCGCTGCTGGAGCCGCTGACGATGAAGGACTACGACCAGGCCGGCATGCTCGCCAACACCGTCACCTTCGTCGAGTCGGGCGAGGGCCACAGCTACGGGCGCCAACTGGCGGGCACCGTGCTGTTCTTCGTGCCGCGCTCGGTGTGGGACGGCAAGCCGCACGACCCGGGTACCCGGGTGGGCACCTGGATGGGGATGCCCTATCCGAACCTCTCCTCGCCGCTGTGGGCGGAGCTGTGGCTGGACTTCGGGCCGCTGGGCATGGCGCTGGGCTTCGCCGGCGTCGGCTACGGCGCCGCCCGCGCGGACCGGCGCTACGCACGGCGTACCGCCGAGGAGGCCGCGGCGGGCCCCGGCCCGCGGAGGCGACGGGACCGGGCCGGGCCGGGGAGCGTGGCGGCGGTGGCGGTGCCGCTGGTCGCCGGCTACAGCTTCATCCTGCTGCGCGGCTCGCTGCTCCAGGCCATGGGCCGGGTGGCCATCGCGGTGCTGTGCCTGCTGATCGTCACATCTTTCCGGCAGGTCCGGCAGGACCGGCAGGACCGGCAGGACCGGCAGGACCCACGGGACCGGCAGGTCCGCCCGCCCCGGGGCCGGGAGCCGGCGCCGGATCGAACGCGCTGACGCCGCCCGCGCCCGCCGTGCGCAGCAGCCGGGCCGCGCGCAGCCAGCTCGCCGCACCCTTCGCCGCGGAGCCCAGGCACAGCCCCCAGGCCGCGCCCGGCACCCCGCCCAGCGCGTAGCCGCCCAGCAGGCAGCCGACGGAGGCGAGGGAGAAGACGAGTTGGAGGGGCAGCGTCGTGCGCGGCCGCAGCACCCGCAGTGTCAGCAGCCCGCAGGTGCCCAGGGCCATCGCCGCGTACTGGCTGCCGGTGGCGGGCAGCAGCCGGGCCGCGGAGGCCCAGGTGTCGCCCAGCAGCGCGCGCCCGTAACCGTCCGGCAGCAGCAGCAGAACGGCGGTCCAGACGGCCGCGGCCGCGGCGAGCACGCCTCCCGCGGCGGCTGCGGCACGGGCCGCCCGCCGTCCGCCGCCGGTGCGGTTCAGCAGCGGGGGGCCGAACCCGGTGGCGGCGTTGAACAGCACGTTCATCGGCCCGTAGAGCGTGCCGGCGCCCCGCAGCGCGCCCACCGCCAGCGGGTCGGCGAGCAGTCCCAAGCCGATGACGGCCAGTTGGCTGCCCGCGTTGCCCACCCCGAACTCGACGGCGAACCGGCGCCCCAGGTGATCCCGGCGCAGGCAGCGGGCCGGGTCCTGGCCCGCGCCCCGGGTGTGCCGCCCCAGCAGCCACAGCGCCACCGCGAGCGCGGGCAGCGACGACAGGCCCCAGGCGAGCAGGAGCCGCGCCGCACCGGCGCCGGAGGGCTGGGCGGCGAGCGCGGGCAGGACGGCCGCCAGCCGCAGCACGTCGGCCAGCAGCGCGTACCGGGGCCGGTGCAGGGTGGCGAAGGCGTACCGGGTGGTCTCCTGCGTCAGCGCGAGGGGCAGCACCAGCGCCAGCGCGGCCAGCGCGGTGCAGGTCCGGCCGCCGACCGCCCACAGCGCGGGCGCCGCGCACAGGGCCGGGGCCGCCGCGGCCAGCGCGGTGAAGGCCACCCCCGAACGGCAGGCCCGCGCCACCCGTTCCGGCGCGCCCTGCTCCAGGACGAGGGCCTGCCCCACGTAGGCGACGGTGAGGCCGAGGAGCACGGTGAAGACGGTGTAGACGAGGGAGAACGTGGCGAAGGCGTGTACGTCCGACCGTCGCGCCGCCACCACCAGGACGGCGATGTTCGTCGCCGCCGCCACGCCCTGGTCGGCGACGGAGCAGACCAGCGCGGTGCGGGCGCGCGGCATGCGCCGCTCCGGCTCCCGCGCCGGACCGTCACCGGGGTGCTGCACCCGGATCCCCCCTCGTCAGCCACCGGAAGCCGTCAGCGATCCAGCACCCGCAGGCCGACGCCCTCGCGGACGAACTCCTCGGGGCGGGGGCGCGGGGCCGCGCCCCGGTCCGGCGGCGCGGCGGGGCCGGATACGCCGCCGCGTCCGGAATCGCCGCCGGTGCCCTCGGAGTGGAGCAGGGCACCGAGCACGCAGCCGCCCGCGCCGGCGACCAGTTCCCGCACCCGCGCCAGATCGTCCCGCCGCACTTCGCGCGGGTCGCAGACGAGCAGGACGCAGTCGACCCGGTCGATGAGCGCGATGGCGTCGGCGTACGACAGCACGGCGGGCGCGAGGACCAGGAGCACGGAGTCGCTGTCGTCGGCGTGTCCGATGAGCCGGCTGACGGCCGAGGAGGTGAGCGCACGCGGCACCTTGCTGACGCGGTGCCCGGGCACCAGGTCGAAGACGCCCGACTCGCCCGCGTCGATCGGGACACGGGGCCCGGCGGGCCAGCCGATGGTGCCGTGGCCGGGAGCGCGGGCCCATCCCCCGGCCTCCGGTCGGGAGATGCCCCCAGGCCGGAGGCCGTCCGCGTGCCGCAGCCGCTCGGTGAGCGAGGGGGTGCGCAGATCGGCCTCCAGGAGCAGCACCTCCTTGCCCATCTCGGCGAAGGAAGCGGACAGGTTCACGGAGGCGGCCAGCGCGGTGTCGATGCCGCCGCGCGGCGGGACGACCAGGACGCGGCGGCGCCGCGCGAAGGTCTCGTCGTAGGCCAGCCGGAAGGCGACCGAGCGGTACTCCTCGGCGAGCCGGCCGCCGGCCAGCAGCGGACGGGCGCGCGCCCGGCGCTCGGCCCGCTTCCCGCGGCGGCGCCCGCGCCCGCGCGGCAGGGTGCCCAATACCGGGGCGTGCAGGGCGCGCACGACGTCGCCGGGGGTGCGGACGGCGGGGTCGAAGACGAGCCGTACCCAGGCGGCGAGCAGACCGAGACCGACGCCGACGGCGGCACCGAGGCCGAGCATCAGCAGCAGTCCGGGCCCGGCGGGCGCGTCGGGCGGGACGGCCTCGGTGACGACGCGGCCCGGGGTGGTGTCCTCGGCGCGCAGGTCGCTGATGCTGCCGTCGAGTTCGGCGATGCGGCTGACGACGGAGGAGTGCGCGGAGAGCGTGCCGTCGAGCGCGCCCTCCCGGCCGGAGGAGGCGATCTCCTCGGCGAGCCGGTCGCGCTCCTTCAGCAGCGGCTCGCGCTGCTTCTCGTAGGAGTCGACCATGCTCGCGGCGCGCGCCTCGGCGTCCTGCTCGCGGTTGCCGAGGTAGGCCGCGGCGAAGGCGTCGGCGCCGCGCGCCGCGGCCCGGGGGCTGTGCGCGGTGAAGGAGAAGCGCAGCATCCGGGTGTCGGGCGGGTTGGTGACCTGGAGGCCGGCGGCGAGCTGCTGGGGGCGGCGCCCGGAGTCCAGGGTGTCCGCGGCGCGTTCGGCGACGACGCTGCTGAGTGCGGTGCGCCGCTCGGAGCCCATGCTGGTACCGCCGGGGGCCGAGGTGGCGCCGCTGCTGTCGAGGGGCAGCGGGCGCACCGTGATCTCGGTGGTGGCGGTGTAGGAGTCGGCGCCGCTGACACCGAGCCAGCCGCCGCCCAGGATGCCGAGGGCGATGCCGAGCGCGATCAGCCGGCGGTAGCGCAGGAGCTGGCGGAACTGGTCGCGGAGCAGGTCGGGTTCGTCGTCGGGGTGGCCGGCCGGGGCCGGGTCCCGCTCGTCTCCGCCGCCGGGCGCGCCGCGGCCGGTCACGCCGGTCCGCCCTGCTGCCGGACGGTGCCGGCCGCGGCGCCCCGCGGGGAGCCGGGCCGGGCGGGGTGGCCGGTGCGGTGGCCGCCGGGTGCGGGGGCCAGGGCGCGGGCCTCGTCGAGCAGTGCGGTCAGCCGGGCCAGCGCCGCGGTGCGCCCCAGGTGGCCGGTGGCGTACGCACGGCCCGCGGCGCCGAGCGCGGCGGCGCGGGCGGGGTCGGCGGCCAGGCCGCGGAGGCCGTCGGCGAGCGCCGCCGGGTCCTCGGGCGGCACCAGGACCCCGGCGCCGGACCGGCGGATCTCGCCCGCGGTGCCGCCGCTCCCGGCGACGGAGGCGAGGACCGGGCGCCCGGCGGCGAAGTAGGAGGTGAGTTTGGAGGGGACGCTCATGTCGAGCACGGAGGCCCGCTGGGTGACGGCCAGCACATCGGCGGCGGCCAGCACGTCGGGGAAGTCCGCCTCGTCGGCGGGCGGCAGCAGTTCGACGCCGGGCAGCGGGGTCGCCAGCCCGGCGAGGTGGCGGCGCTGGTTGCCGTCGCCCATCAGGACGATGCGCAACCGCTCGCCGTGGAGCAGCCGGGCGGTCTCGAGCAGCACGTCCAGGCCCTGTTTGAGGCCCATGTTGCCGGAGTGCAGCAGGACCGTCTCGTCCGGCCGCCAGCCGAGCCGGGAGCGGGTCTCCGCACGGGGACGGGACGGGGCGGATATGTGCGTCCAGTTGGGCACGGTACGGATGTGGGAGGCCGGGACCCCGAGCGCGGTGACCCGCTCGGTGAAGCTCTCGTGGATGACGCCCACCAGGGTGGCCGCCGCCAGTACCCGACGCTCCACAGAACCGGCGAGGGCGGCCGCCCGATCGCCGCCGCGGATGCCGCTCTGCGCCGCCCCGGCGCCCATCAGGTCCTGGACGACCGGCACGAACGGCACTCCGGCCCGGCGGGCGAGCCGGGCGCCCAGCAGTCCGCCCGCGAGGCTGGGGAGCTGGGCGACGACGGCGTCGGGCGGTCCGCCGAGCCGGGGCGGCGCCAGCAGTCCGTGGACGAGCACGGACGCCTCGTACAGCGCCCGGCGCGCGGCGGTCTGCCGCGGCGGGACGGTGTGCCTGCGGCGGTGCACCCGGACTCCGCCCCGCTGCTCGGTGACCCGCCAGACGCCCCGGTAGGCGGGGTCCGTACGCCAGGCGGGGTAGTGCGGCATACCGGCCAGGACGTGCACGTCCCAGTCGGGGCGTGCGGCCCAGTGCTCGGCGAGCTGGGCCGCGTAGGGCCCGATGCCGGCCTGCTCGGGTGCGTAGTTGGTGGACACCAGCAGCACTCGGCGCCCGGACGCCTCCTCGCGCAGCCCACCGGGCGCGGTCCCGTTTCCGGGCACCGCGTCGCCGTTCACCATGGATCCCCCCACAGGTCCGCCGCTCGTTCCCCGGGGGCAGCGTAACGCCTGCCGTGCGGGCATTCGCCGACCTGTGCCTGATTCCCGCCGGTTGTGGTTGCATGCTGCGATGCGCGGCGGCCGGGGAGGGCCGCGGCGCGGTCAACGGCATGCGTCCTGGGGGGGGACTTCACATGACCCACACGGTCGGCTACGCACCCGGCGCCTACGACCTGTTCCACGTCGGCCATCTGAACCTGCTGCGGCACGCCCGCTCGCGGTGCGACTACCTGGTCGCGGGCGTGGTCTCGGACGAGATGGCCGGGCGCGCCAAGGGGCGGCCACCGGTGATCCCGCTCGTCGAACGGCTGCAGATCGTCCGCAGCATCCGGTTCGTGGACGCGGCGTTCGTGGAGACGGTGCCGGACAAGCTGGAGACCTGGCAGCAGGTCAGGTTCGACGTGCTGTTCAAGGGGGACGACTGGCGGGGTACGCCGAAGGGCGAGAAGTTGGAGGCCGACTTCCGTACGGTCGGCGTAGAGGTCGTCTACTTCCCGTACACCATGCATACCTCCAGCACTCAGCTGCGGCGCGCACTCGACACACTGGCCGCCCCCGCCGGGCCGGCCGCGCCGGTCACCCCGGAGGCGGGGCGGACAGCTCCCGGAACCATTTGACGGCGAACGCGGCGAGGAAGAGCGCGTAGCAGGCGAACAGGGCGGCGTACCCGGCGCGGAACAGCCCCGGGGCGCCGAGCAGCAGGAAGACGGCACAGAAGACGCCGTGGTCCACCGGGAGCAGTGCCACGGCCCGCAGCGTCGAGGGCGGCGCGGGGGCCGGCTCCGGGCCCGCACGGTCGGGCCGGGGGCGGAGCTTGTCGGTGAGCAGTCCACCGAAGAAGAGCAGCACCGCCACGAGCTGGAAGCCCAGCGGCAGCAGCAGCCAGCTCTCGTGCGGCAGGTCCGCGAAGCGGTAGAAGGAGATCAGCACGGCCGAGTGCAGTCCGGTGATCTTGGCGCAGTCCACCACGTGGTCCAGCCACTCCCCGGCCGGACTGCCGCCGCCCCGCAGCCGGGCGAGTTGCCCGTCGGCGGAGTCCAACGCGAAGCCGACGAGGAGCGCGGCCCACACGGCAGCCCCCAGCCCCCAGGACGGCCGCACCAGCGCCACCCCCGCCACCCCGGCGAAGCTGCACACCGCGCTCAGCAGCGTCACCTGGTTCGGGCTGAGCCCCGCGCGGTACGCGGCGGCCGCGAAGACCCTGCCCAACGGCCGGTTCACGTGCCGCGAATACAGCGAGACCCCCTTGGCAGTCTTCTGCGCGGCCCGTAACCGGCGCAGTGCCGTGCCGAATGCCGCGGCCTCCGTGGCCTGGACCATGCACACCCCCTCGGTCGTCCTGCCGCGCATACTGGGCCAGGTACCGCGCGGCACGCCAGACCCCGCAGGGTAGGGTGCGTTCGCCGACAGCACCGGGAGGGTGGGAACAGGTGAAGGGGTTGAGGGCTGGCAAGCCCCCGCGCATACCGCTGGCAGCGGCCGTGACGACCGGAGCGCTGCTCGCCTCGCTCACGGGCTGTGTGACCGTGCACGGCGAGAGCGCCGTGGTCCCCGCGCTGAGCAAAACCGAGGCGGCGAAGGTCCTCAAGACTTTCGTGGCGAAGAACAACCGCGCCAACACCGCCTACGACGCCGAGTTGAACGCCCGGATCGAGACGGGCGCCCTCGGCGCCATCGACCAGGCGGGCCTCAAGTCCCGCAAGGAGGTCCGCCCCAAGGGGAACCCGGACTACCAGCCGCTGAAGCTGACCGACACCCGCTATCTGATCCCCGAACAGGCGGGCTGGCCGAAGTTCTTCGTCACGGACTCGCGCAGCAACCGCAAGGGGCAGGGCCGCTGGTTCTTCGTCTTCCAGCGCCAGCGGGCCGACGGACCGTGGAAGGCGTCCTATCTGTCGGTCGTCGCCCCCGATCGGATCCCCCGCTTCGCGCGGGACGAGCACGGCCGGGTGAAGGCCGTACCGGTGGGCGGCGGCTCCGGGCTGGCCGTCCCGCCGGACGAACTGAGCAAGCGCTACACCCGCTATCTGCAGGAGGGCGCGGGCGACGACTTCGCCGCCGGCCGGCACACGACCGCGCTGCGCGAGAAGCGGGAGAAGGCGCTCAAGCGCGAGAACGTGCGCAACGAGTTCGCCGACCGGGCCGCGCAGCCGCCGCAGTACGCGCCGTTCGGGCTGCGCACGAAGGACGGCGGGGCGCTGGTGTTCTTCACCACCCTGCACCACCACAAGCAGACGCTGCCGCGGGGCTACAAGCCGCAGATCGAGGACCCGCTCGTGAAGGCGATGCTGTCGGGCACGCCGAAGCAGTCGGTGACCTTCGTACGGGTCTCGGAGCAGGCCGTCACCGTTCCGGCCAAGCGGGCGCAGGGGAAGTCCGACGGCGGCTCCGGCGGCAAGGTCGTCTTCCTGAGCCGCATCGAGGGGCTGACCGCCGCGCGCGGCGAGTGAGCCCGCCGGGCCGGGCCGGGGGGAGCGCCGGTCCGGCGGCCGCCCGCGCCCGGCCGTCGGGTTCGCGGGGTCACCGCGGGGGCGAGGCGGCGCCCGGCGGGCGGTCGGCACCCGGGCCTCAGCGCACCGGCCAGGGGGTGTGCTCCTCCAGGCCCTCCACCGTCACGGCGTACTCCGCGCAGGCGTCGGTGAGGGTCTCCAGCAGGGCGAGGGGCTCGGGGAGAGCCTCCCCCGGCTGCGGGGGGCGCAGCCAGTGGACGCCCTCGGCCGTGTCGGGCAGCCGCGAGGGCGGCAGCAGCACATAGCTGCCCCGGCAGTGCCAGCGCAGTCCGGGGTGCTCCTCCATCGTCTCGGGGTGGCTGTCCAACTCGCAGGGCCACCACTCGTCCTCGTCCTCGGGAGTGCCCCGGGTCTTGGTGAAGAAGAGCATCCGGTCGCCGCCGTGCAGCGCCACCGGCCCCAGCTCCGGCTCGGCACCGGAGTCGGCCGCCCGCTCCCGGTCCTCCAGCACGGCCAGCGCCGCGAACCCCGCCTCGGCGGGGACGTCCAGCACGTCGTGCGCGCGGCCGGTGGCGGTGATGAAGTTGGCCTCCGGTTCGGCCCGCAGCCAGCGCTCGACCTGAGCGCGGTCGGTGGTGGCCTGGGTCTGCCAGGCGAAGGAGACGGGGTGTCTGCCGGGGGTCGGACAGCCGATCCGCACACAGGAGCAGCCGTACCCGGACGGGTGAGCGGCGGGGGCCAGCGGAAACCCGGCCCCGGCGGCCGCGAGCAGGAGCGTTTCGCGGTCCTGGGCCGCTTCCGCCGCGGCGGTCGGCCGGTTGCCGCGGCCGCCCCAGCGCCGTCCCCCGGAGCCGCGGCCCGGAGCCGGGGAGCCGGTGTCGGACGGCTCGGTCGTGCCGTGCCCGGCCCGGCGGCGCAGCCATCGGGCGATCCTGCTCTCGCGTTCCATCTACCGCCTCACTCCGCGACCGGGAACCATGAACTCCGAGGGTACGCAGCCCCGCGGCGCGCTGAGGCGGATTCCACGGATCGCCGATGTCCCCCGTCCATCCTGCTCCTCCGGGTGGCGGCTCCGGCGGCCGGGGTGGGGACGTCACCCACGGGGGCGCACCCGGCCGGACGCACTGCCCGGCAGTCCGCCCGCTTCACACCTAGTTTGGGATCATGGTGACAAAGGCGGCTTCTGCTCCGATGGTCTCGTTGTTCATCCTGGCTCTCGTCGCGGTACCGACCGCACCGGCCGCCTCGGCCGCGCCCGTCGGCCGCACCGGCCCCTCCGCCCCCGAGCAGGAGGTCAGCCGCACGGTGGCACCGCGGCTCTCCCGGCTGTCCGGCACCACCGTCACGGCACACCGCGGCGGCGCCCTGGAAGTCCCGGAGAACAGCATGCAGGGGATGACCGCGACCCGGCGGCGCGGCTACGCACACGTCCTGGACGCGGACATCCGCCGACTGCGCGACGGCACGCTGGTGGCGATGCACGACGACACCCTGGACCGCACGACGGATCAGCACGGCAAGGTCGGCGCGCTCGACTGGAAGGCGTGGCAGAAGGTGCGCCTGACCCCGAAGAGGAGCCTGCCGGGGACGTGGCGGCCGGAGCGCCCGCCGGCCGCGCGGGAGATCCTCGACCGGTTCGGCGGGGACATTCTGCTGATGCTGGAGCTGAAGGACCCCGAGGGGCTGCCGCGGCTCGCCCGGCTGATCCGCGAGCGGCAGCTGACCCGCTCGGTCCTGGTGGAGTCCAACGATCCGCGGGTCGCCGCCGCAGCACACGAGGAGGGGCTGCTGACGGCGGTGTGGCGCTCGGCACGCCAGGCGGCCGGCGACCGGCCCGAGCGCTGGAAGGACTTCGTGACGATGCTCAGCATCGACCACCGGGCCGCGGCCGGGGACGTGCGCCGGGCCGTGCGCTCGGGGATCACCTACGTCTGGTCGCACACGGTCAACACCCGCGCGGCCCGGGACCGGATGCTGAAGCTGGGCTGCGAGGGCATCGTCACCGACCGGCCGGGCAGCCTGGCGCCCGTCGGGGCTGGGACGTGACGACGGGGCGGGGAGGCCGGCACCGCCGGTTCGGCCCGCCGTACCGCGCGGGGTGCGGCCCCCGGTGCCGCGCGGGGTTCAGTTCCCGGCGGGCCGGGGGGTGAGCGCGCGCAGGACCAGTTCGACCAGCCTGTCGGTGAACTCGTGGGTCAGCGGGCCGGTGCGGTTGAGCCAGCGCTGCTGGAAGGGGCCGAGCAGCAGCTCGACGGCGAGGTCGGGGTCGACGGCGGGGTCGATCTGCCCGGCCCGCTGCGCGGCGCGCAGCCGCTCCGCGTACAGCTTCCGGCCGGGCTCCTGGAGCCGGACGGCGAACTGCTCGGCCAGCTCGGGGTCGGCGGCCGAGGCGACGGCCAGCGCTCGGTAGGGAGCCTCGAACCCGGCGTCGGAGAACTCGTCCGCGGTGGCCCGCAGCACCGCCTTGAGGTCGGCCTCGAGGTCTCCGGTGTCCGGCAGGCCGCCGTGCTCCTCGGTGTGGACCAGGTCGGTGAACGCCTCCAGCAGCACCGCCGCCTTGGAGGGCCACCAGCGGTAGATGGTCTGCTTGCCGACGCCGGCCCGCGCGGCGATCGCCTCGATGGTCAGCCTCGGATACCCGACCTCGCCGACCAGTTCGACACTGGCCCGCAGGATCGCGGTGCGGGAGTGCGCGCTGCGCCGGGAGACGTCGGGGTTCTTCGGAGTCGTGGAGGGCATGACCCGAATCTAGCAGCGCTTTGAGACGAGACGAACCGTCTTGGCAGGGCGGAGCGTCGCGGGCACTCTCGTCTCACGGAAGACGAGACGATACGTATCGCCTCGATCGAGATCCGGCAGAAGGAGAGGAGACGCCCACGAGCAAGGGACGCGGCGGAAGAGTGCTCGGGGTCGGCGGTGTCCGCACCCATCTGTCCCGCGGCCGGCTCCGCGGCGCCGGGGGCGGCGACGGGGCTCCCGCGGGCGGGAACGACCCGCTGGCCCAGAAGCGCGAACTGCTGCGCAGGCTCCGGGAGTCCCGCATGTGACCCGGCCGCCGCCGTGCACTCACCCGCACTTGACCGGCAATCCACACGAACAGGCTCCTCAGGGAGCACCATGGGCGCACCGCAGCACGCACGTTCCCTGAGGAGCCTGAGATGTACGCAACCCGTCGCTATCTGATGTGTCCTCCGTCCCACTTCCGCGTCACCTACTCCATCAACCCCTGGATGGACCCCGGCAAGCCCGTGGACCTGCCCCTCGCGCTCGCCCAGTGGGAGGCGCTCCGCGACCGCTACCGCGCCCTCGGGCACACCGTCGAGCTCCTCGACCCGGTGCCCGAACTTCCCGACATGGTGTACGCCGCCAACGGTGCGACCGTCGTCGACGGGCGGGTGCTCGGCGCCCGGTTCGCACACCCCGAACGGGCCGGGGAGGCGGCCGCACACCGCGACTGGTACCGCGCGCACGGCTTCGGCGACGTCACCGAGCCCGCACACATCAACGAGGGCGAGGGCGACTTCGCCGTCACCGCCTCCTGGCTGCTGGCCGGCCGCGGCTTCCGCAGCAGCCCGCTCTCCCACGGCGAGGCCCAGGAGTTCTTCGGGCGCCCGGTCATCGGCCTCGACCTGGTGGACCCGCGCTACTACCACCTCGACACCGCGCTGTGCGTGCTGGACCCCGAAGCGGAGGACGTGATGTACCACCCAGCGGCCTTCTCCCCCGGCAGCCGGGCCGTGCTCGCGCGACTGTTCCCCGACGCGCTGCTCGCCGAGGAACCCGACGCCCTCGCCCTCGGCCTCAACGCCGTCAGCGACGGGCGGCACGTCTTCCTGCCCGAGGCCGCCACCGGCCTCTTCGGCCCCCTGCGGGACCGCGGCTACGAGCCCGTACCGGTGGACCTGACCGAACTGCTGAAGGGCGGCGGCAGCGTCAAGTGCGTCACCGCGGAACTGCGCTCCTAGCCGGCTCCCGCCACGCCGACCGGTCCCGGGCCGTCCTGGGCGGAACCGTGCCGCGCGGTCACCACGGGTCGCCCCAGGCGGCCTTGCGGGCCGCGCGGTAGTCGGCGCCCGCCCGCTTGGTGACGGGACGGCGGTGCACGGCGCCGCCGTCCTCGCACAGGTCCAGCAGCACCTGCCCCTTGCGGAGCTGCGGCCTGCGGACGATCCGGGCACCCGCCGGGGTGCCCGGCACCGTCTCCCGCACCGCCGCCACGTAGCTGAACTTCTCGTCCTCGTACGGCAACTCCCCGCCCTTCACCCGGCGGTGCAGCGACGAGCGGGCGACCCGCACGGCGAAGTGGCACCAGTCCTGGCCGGGCACCAGCGGGCAGGTTCCGTCGTGCGGACACGGCGCCAGCACGCGCAGCCCCGCCCCCAGCAGCGCGTCCCGGGCCGCGCGGATCCGCAGATAGCCCTCCGGAGTACCGGGCTCCACCAGCACCACGGCACCCCGCGCCGCGCGCGCCGCAGCGTCCACCACGGCGTGCCGGTCCTCCTCGGAGAGCTCCCCCAGCACATACGAGACGGTCACCAGATCGGCGGCCGCCGGCTCCGGCAAGCCGCCACCGGCCGTACCGCCGCCACCGCGCAGCGAGCCGCGGCGCCACTCGGCCCCGCGCAGCGCCTCCACCCCGGACGCCAGCGCGCGGCCCAGCGCGAGGGCCGGCTCCGCCCAGTCCAGGACGACCGTCGTACGGGAAGTCCCGCCGGCCCGCCACACGCGCTCGGCCGCCCACACCGCGGCGCCCGTGCCGCCGCCCACGTCCAGGTGGCTGCCGGGGGCCCAGTCCCCGGCACGCTCGGCCAGCTCGGCCAGCGCGGCGGAGGCGGCGGCGAAGGTGGCGGGCATCCGGTAGGCCGCGTACGCGGCCGCGTCGGCGGCGTCCCGCAGCACCGGGGCACCGGTGGGGGTCTCCCCGCGGTAGTGGGCGATCAGCCGCTCGACGGCGCCCGCCGCCTGCCGCGCGGGCAGCCCGTCCAGCGCTGCGGCGAGCGCGCCGCGCAGTTCTTGCTCGATCACTTCACCAGTGTAGGAAGTCCGCCGGCGTCCGCTCCCGGCGCCGGGCGCCGCCGTGCGGTGGCCGCGGGCCCGGCGGGGGCGCTCACCGCACGGCACGGGCCAGCAGGCCGGCCGCCGCGGCGCGCGGAGCGCTGTCGGGGGGCCGGCGTACCGGGTGGACGGTGTTGGCGAGGAGCACCAGGAAGGTGTCCGTCACCGGGTCGAGCACCAGACTGGTCCCGGTGAAGCCGGTGTGCCCGGCGGCCCGGGAGCCGGGCCCGGCCAGCTCGCCCATGAACCAGGGGGCGCCGGTGCGGAAGCCGAGGCCCGGCGGCTCCAGGAGCCGGGCGGCCGAGGCGGGCGCCAGGATGCGGGCCGGCCCGTAGGAGCCGCCCGACAGCAGGGTGCGGCACAGCACCGCGAGGTCGCGGGCGGTGGAGAAGAGTCCGGCGTGCCCGGCCACCCCGCCCATGGCGTAGGCGTTCTCGTCGTGGACCCGGCCGTGAACGAGGCCCCGGTTGAGCTTGGCCCAGGGTCTTCGCATGTCCTCCGTGGCGGCGATCCGGGCGCGCCAGGTGCGGGGCGGGTTGAAGCGGGTGTGGTGCATCCCGAGCGGTGTGGTGATGCCCTCACGCACCAGGACGTCCAGCGTCCGGCCCGTCACCTGGTACAGCACGCTCTCCAGCAGCAGCAGGTTGAGGTCGGAGTACAGGCGCGCGGAGCCCGGCTCGGTCAGCGGCTTCTCGGCCCACAGCAGCTCCGGGTGCTCGGCGGTGTTGTGCTCGTAGAAGGGCAGCTCGGCACGGAGTCCGGAGGTGTGGGTCAGCAGGTGGCGGACGGTGATGCCGTGGTCGGTGACCGGCGCGCCCGCCTGGAGATGGTCGGCGACGCGCGCGTCCAGCTCGAGCGCGCCCCGCTCGACCTGCTGGACGGCGGCGATGGCCGTGAACAGCTTGGTGAGCGAGGCGAGGTCGAAGACCGTGTCCACCCGCATGGGCAGCCACTCCTGGCGCGGCAGCTCGACCGGGAGCCCGGCGGCGGGATCCCAGGCGGCGTACCGCAGCGCCCAGCCGGTGGCGTGCTCCAGCGCGACGCAGGGGCCGCGGCCGGCCAGCACGACGGCACCGGCGCACCAGCCCGCCGCGGGCAGGGCGTCGGTGCTGTCGGCCAGCGCGGCCAGCCCTCCGGGGTCGAGCCCGGCCTTCTCCCGGAAGCGGCGCCGCGCCTCGGCACCGTCCAGGGAGGCCACGCTCCTCAGTCTCGTACGCGCCATGGGCGGCAGAGTGCCACGAAGGCGAGAGCGGCGAGGGTGACGGCACCGAACTGGACCAGCGCCATGGGCACGGCGGTCTGCTCGCCCGCCACGCCGACCAGCGGGGAGGCGATGGCGCCGACGAGGAACTGCGAGGTGCCCAGCAGCGCCGAGGCCGAGCCCGCCGCGTGCGGGGTGCGCATCAGGGCCTGGGAGTTGGCGTTCGGCATGATCAGTCCCATGCCGGACATCAGCACGCACAGCGCGGTGGCCAACGGCGCCAGCCCCACGTGCCCGAACAGGCCGGTGGTCATCACCAGCAGTGCCACGGTCGCGGTGCCGACCATGCACAGCCCGAAGGCGAGCACCCGGTCCAGGGACACCCGGCCGACCAGGACCTTCCCGTTGAGCTGCCCGAAGGCGACCAGGCCGATGGAGTTGACCATGAACAGCAGGCTGAAGGTCTGCGGCGAGGCGCCGTAGATCTCCTGGACGACGAACGGCGAGGCCGCGACGTAGGAGAAGAGCGCCGCGAACGCGAGGCTGGAGGCGAGCAGGTACCCGGTGAAGACCCGGTCGGCGAGCAGCCCGCGCATGGTGCGCAGCGCGTCCGGCAGCCCGCCCTTGTGCCGGCGTTCGGCCGGCAGGGTCTCGGGCAGCTTGCGCAGCACGACGAGGACGAGCAGCAGACCGATCCCGGCCAGGATGCAGAAGACTCCGCGCCAGTCGGTGAAGCGCAGCACCTGGGCGCCCAGCACGGGGGCGAGGACCGGTGCGGTGCCGGAGATCAGCATGAGAGTGGAGAAGAACCGCGCCATGGCCAGCCCGTCGTACAGATCGCGGACGACGGCGCGGGCTATCACCACCCCGGCGGCGCCCGCGAGTCCCTGGGCGAGCCGGAAGCCGGTGAGGGTGCCGGCGGTGGGAGCCAGCGCACAGGCGAGGCTCGCCAGGATGTAGCAGCCCATGCCGACCAGCAGCGGGCGGCGCCGCCCGAAGCGGTCGCTCATCGGCCCCGCGACGAGCTGGCCCACGGCCAGCCCGACGAGACAGGCCGTGAGGGTGAGCTGCGCGCCGGCGGCGGGGATGTGGAGCGCTCCGCTGACCTCCGGGAGGGCCGGGAGGTACATGTCGATGGAGAGGGGCGGGAGCGCGGTCAGCCCGCCGAGGATGAGGGTGAGCAGCAGCCCGGCGCGACGGCGGCGGGTCAGTTCGGGGCCGGCGGGTGCGACGGTGCCCGCCCCGGGGGCGGTGCCGGACCCGTCGGCGGTGCGGGCCGCCGGGGCGGCGGGTGCCTCCGGGGCGGCGCCGGACGCGGCTTCCCGGTCGGTGCGGGTACTGCGGGCGGACGGCGCCGCGTGGTGCGGGTGTTGCAGATGCTGCGGGTGCTGTGGGGCGTCGGCGGGTACGGCGGCCGGTTGCGGGGGGCCGGTCTTG
Source organism: Streptomyces sp. WMMB303 (assembly GCF_029351045.1). Classification (NCBI taxonomy): domain Bacteria; kingdom Bacillati; phylum Actinomycetota; class Actinomycetes; order Kitasatosporales; family Streptomycetaceae; genus Streptomyces; species Streptomyces sp. WMMB303. Next base: position 1,839,578 of record NZ_JARKIN010000001.1, read on the forward strand.
GTCATGCACCTCTCCAGGAGATTGTCACGGACTCGAACATTCTCCCAGGAATTCCGGTACGGGCCCACACGTTTGTTCCCCCTTCCGGGAGCGGGACCGGACCGCCGCGCAGCCGGCGCCGCCCGCCGGGCAGGCCCGCGTACGCTGCGCCCATGACGCGCGAGAATCACCCGGCCCCAGAGGCACACCAGGCGGCACAGGCGGGCGACGCACCGGACTCCCGGACCGCCGCGGGGGCCGCGCGGACCGCCGGGGAGATGCCCCGGAGAGCTGCCGAGGTGCGGACCGCCGGTACGGCCCTGGTGACCGGGGCCGGCTCGGGGATCGGCCGGGCCGTCGCCCTCACCCTCGCCGACGCGGGCTGGACGGTCGTGCTCGCGGGCCGCCGCCGGGGGGCGCTGGAGCAGACCGCGCAGCTCGCCGGGGGCGCCGCCACCCGGTGCGTCCCCGCCGACGTCACCGATCCGGCCGCCGTCACCGCGCTGTTCGACTCCGTACGGGAGCACGAGGGCCGGCTCGACCTGCTGTTCAACAACGCGGGCACCTTCGGCCCCGCCGTACCGCTGGCGGACCTCTCCTTCGAGGACTGGCGCGCGGTCGTGGACGTCAACCTGCACGGCGCCTTCCTCTGCGCCCAGGCCGCCTTCCGGCTGATGAAGGACCAGCAGCCGCGCGGCGGCCGGATCATCAACAACGGCTCGATCTCCGCCCACACCCCGCGGCCCGGCTCGATCGCCTACACCGCGACCAAGCACGCCATGACGGGCCTCACCAAGTCCCTGTCCCTGGACGGCCGCGCCTACGACGTGGCCTGCGGACAGATCGACATCGGCAACGCCGCCACCGAGATGACGGCCGCCATGTCCCAGGGCGTCCCCCAGGCCGACGGGAACCGCGTCCCGGAGCCGACCATGAACGCCGACGACGTGGCACGCACCGTCCTGCACATGGCTTCCCTGCCGCTGGAGGCCAACGTCCAGTTCGCCACCGTGCTGGCCACCAAGATGCCGTACATCGGCCGGGGCTGAGCACGCGGAGGAGCACGGACGCCGCCGGGCCGCCGGCGCTGTCGGGGCGTTCGGGGCCGCCGGCGCCGTCCGGGGTGTGGCCATCGGCCGCCGGGGCGGAGAGACTCGGCCCGCAGCGACCCGCGAAGGAGCCCGCACGTGACCGACCCCGTACCTCCGCCGGAGAACTTCGCCGGCTACCAGAACGAGATCTACCTGCACGGCCTCGAGGACCGGATACCGCCCTTCACCACGGATGCCACCAGGCTCGGCGACTCGGCCCGCGCCCGGCTGGACGCGGGCGCCTTCGGCTACGTCGCCGGAGCGGCCGGCTCCGGCGCCACGCACCGCGCCAACCGGGCGGCGTTCGACCACTACCGGCTGGTCCCGCGCATGCTCACCGACGCCACCGACCGCGACCTGCGGACCCGGGTCCTGGGCACCGCCATGCCCGCACCGGTCGTCCTCGCCCCCGTCGGCGTCCAGTCGATCCTGCACCCGGACGGCGAGGCGGCGACGGCCCGCGCCGCCGCCTCGCTCGGCCTGACGGCGGCCCTGTCCACCGCCTCGTCCTACTCGCTCGAAGAGGTGGCGGAGGCCGGCGGCAGCGCTCCGCGCTGGTTCCAGCTCTACTGGCCGAACGACGACGAGGTGTGCGTCAGCATCCTGCGGCGGGCGCGCGACGCCGGCTACAGCACGCTGGTCGTCACCCTCGACACCTGGACACTGGCCTGGCGCCCACAGGACCTGGACCAGGCGTATCTGCCGTTCATCCGCGGGGTCGGCACCGCCATCCCGTTCTCGGACCCGGCCTTCCGGGCGGGCCTGGACAAGCCCCCGGAGGAGGACCTGGGCGCCGCGGTGCTGCGGTGGGTCCCGATGTTCACCGGGACCGACAAATCCTGGGACCGGCTGCCGTTCCTGCGGCGGCACTGGGACGGTCCGATCGCCCTCAAAGGCATCCAGCACCCGGACGACGCCCGCCGGGCCGCCGACGCGGGCATGGACGGCGTGATCGTCTCCAACCACGGCGGCCGCCAGGTCGACGGCGCCATGGCCTCCCTCGACGCGCTCCCCGGCGTGGTCCGGGCCGTGGAGGGCACCGGCCTGGACGTCCTCTTCGACTCCGGCGTCCGCACCGGCTCCGACGCGCTCAAGGCGCTCGCGCTCGGCGCCGGCGCGGTCCTGCTCGGCCGCCCGTTCGCCTACGGGCTGGCGCACGGCGGCGAGGACGGCGTCCGGCACGTGCTCCGCTCGTTCCTCGCCGACCTGCACCTCACCCTGGGCCTGTCCGGCCACCGCACGCCGGACGAACTGAGCCCGGACGACCTCTGGCATCGCTGACCGCGGCGTGCCGGGCCCGCGGGGCACCCGGGGGACGGCCGCGGTCCACCGGGCGGCGGGTAGGATGGGGCACACGGCGGACGAGCCGGCCGGGCGGCCGCGTCGGGGGTGCCCAGCACCCTCGCCGAGGAACGTCCGGGCTCCACAGGGCAGGATGGTGGGTAACGCCCACCCGGGGTGACCCGCGGGACAGTGCCACAGAAAACAGACCGCCGGGCCCGTCTGCGGACGGCAGCCCGGTAAGGGTGAAACGGTGGTGTAAGAGACCACCAGCGCCCAGGGTGACCTGGGCGGCTCGGTAAACCCCATCCGGAGCAAGGTCAAGAGGGGCCGCGACGCGGCCCTGCGCGGATGTTCGAGGGCGACCCGTCCGAGTCCGCGGGTGGACCGCACGAGGCCGGTGGCGACACCGGTCCCAGATGGATGGCCGCCACCCCGGCCGCCGCGAGGCGGCCGAGGCCACAGAACCCGGCGTACAGGCCGACTCGTCCGCCCCTACTTGGGGCTTCTCCCTGGAAAGTCCCAGGCGGACGCCGCCTCCAGCCCTTGTGGGGAAGGTCCGGCGCCACGCTCATCCGCCTTCCTCAGCCCGCCCCGAGGGGTCCTGGGTACGCGGCTCGGTGGCCCCAGGGCGTGCCGTATCTCTGCTGCACGCAGAACCTAGGACCTACACATTACGAGACCACGAGCGTCCAGGTTGCGTGGTGCCCCGTCGTGCCGCCCCGTGACGCTTCTCCTGATCAGACCGTGTGCGGCACGTTGACCCGCACTACCCCGTGATGCACCGTCCAAAGGCGTCTGTCCACCGACGGGGCCGTTTGGCCGGCAACCTCTCGCCGTCCCACCGCTTCCGACGAGACCTCTGAGTCGAAACGATATCTCCCATGATCGATAGATGGTATCGTTTCACTCACGAGAGTATCTGCGAAGGGACCGTCCACATGGCCAGAACCGTCATCGACCTCGATGAAGACATGGTCACCGAGGCCATGCGCATCTTCGGGACCAAAACGAAGGCCAAAGCCGTCCGCCTCGCCATGGAAGACGCCGTCAAGCGACACCTGCGACAGGAGTTCTTCGACGCCATGGATGCCGGCGAGCTCGACTTCAGCGAGATCGTCGAGAGCACCGGCCCCCGCAACGCCGACGGCTCCCTCAAGCACGACGGTGACCGCAGCGGGGGCCAGGCGGCCTGATGCAGGACCGCTACCTGATCGACAAGTCCGCCCTCGCCCGCTGGACGAAACCGAGCGTCAAGGAGGTGCTCAAGCCCCTGCACGAGCGTTACCTCCTCGCGGTGTGCCGGCCCACCGAGTTCGAGATGATCCACTCCGCACGGGACAGTTCAGAAGCAACACGGATCAGCAGCTGGCTCCATGCTTTCGACTACCTCCGCACCGACGACGACACCTTCACCCGCGCGCTCGAGATCCAGCGCCATGCCCTCAACGCAGGCTTCCACCGCGCTCTGTCCCTCCCCGACCTGCTGATCGCCGCCACAGCGGAACTGAACCGGCGAACGGTCCTCCACTACGACGGAGACTTCGACATGATCGCCTCCCACACCGGACAACCCACCGAATGGGTCGTCCCGCCCGGCAGCGCCGACCGATGAGAATGCGGCCTTCCCCCACCTCCGATGAGATGTCTGACGCGGTGCACTGGAGTGGATTAGTTGGGCTGTGGCCGAACAACGCGCGGCCCGACGCGCATGGCCATGCCTCCTCGGGAAGAAGCGGCTACCGAACATGACTTCATCTACTCCGCCTAACCTCGATCTTGCGTGACGGTCCTCGTCAACTGTGCTGACGAGGACTTCTTGCTTTTCGGGTCGATTTTGGGGCGGCGGCAGGCTGGTGGCCCGGCTGTCGCGTCGGGTGGGCGCGGGGTTCCACTGCTCCCAGGGCTGCTTTGCTCGTGCGGACAGGGCTTTTGTGCTGGTCAGCCGGGGTTGGGGAGGAGTGCGAGTCGAGCGTGAGCGGTGAGCAGGTGATCCGTCCAGGGCCAGTGGGCGGCGAAACTGAGTGCGCGTTGTCGTCCGGTGTGGATGATGCGGGCGGCGGCGGAGAACAGTCGCAGCCGTAGTTTCTTGATCTCCCAACGGCGGGCGTCACCGTGTAGGGCGAGCATGGGCATCCAGGCGATCAGGTCGAGCGTGAGTTGGACGATCTCGAGCCAGATCTGGTTCTGCCCGGTGGTGTGAAGGGGAAGGTTGCGCAGGCCGGTGTTGCGGGCGGTGCGGATGCGGTCCTCAGCCCTGGCGCGTTGGCGGTGGCGAAGTTCGAGGTCGGCGAGCTGACCGCCCTTGGTGTTGGTCGCGAAGCAGGTCAGCCGGTTGCCGTCGGCATCGGTGAATCGCAACTGTGCTCCGGGGTGCGGTCGTTCGGCGCGGGCGATCAGCCGCAGGCCCTCCGGCCAGGTCGTCAGGTCGAGCATGTCGGTGATCTCCGCGAGCCAGACACCTTCTCTCGCCTGTCCGTCGGCGTTGCAGGCGGGTGTCCAGGCCCACTTGGGTATGCGGGTGACCGCATGGTGAATCTGCTCGGTGATGGTCATGCCGACCGAGTAGGACAGCCACCGGCCGCGGCGGGCGAGCCAGTCCAGGAAGACGTGGGTGCCGCCGGCGGAGTCGGTTCGCACCAGCGTCCGCCGCCCTCGCCGATGCTTCACAGGCAGCTGTGCCAGCGCCAGCTTCGCGACGGTGATGTGGTCGCCGGCGGTGTTCGCACCGGCCCGGCCGGGCCGCAGCAGCGCGGCGGCCGGCTCACCCGTTCCATCCGGCCCATGGTCGATGAAGGCCAGCAGCGGATGCCCGAAGGTCTTCTTCCAGGTCGGGGTGGCGTCTTCCTTCTCCGAATGCGCAGTGACCAGGGCGGCATCGATGTCCAGGACGACCTGGCCGTCCCCGCCGACGGGGCTGTGGTCGCCGGCCAGGGACCACACTCGCTGCCGCACGGCGGCCCGTGCGGCGCGGATCGCCGCCAGCACCTTCGGCCCGGAACCGGCGAGGCGCTCGACCAGGCGGGAGACCGTGGGGTCGGATGCGACCGAACCGAAGACGCCCGACTCAGCCCGCAGCATCCCCACATCGGCCAGGCAGTCACCACCGAGAGCGACCGATAGCGCCAGATCCAGCAGTGTCTTGCCCGGGTCGTGGACCGCACGCGGCTTCCGCCACGGCGCCAGGGCCGCCGACAACGCGGTATCCAGACCGGACTTGCGCACCGTCTGCACCAGCAAAACACCGCCGGCCTGCGAGACCACCGCCGACGGGCTGGAGCGGGTACGGACACGCGGATACAACCCGGTACGCTTCATCACCTGAAAGTGCCTCCGACGGCGCGGGAACATGGGCCTAGGCAATCCACATTCTCGCAGGTCAGAGGCACTGTTTATTGGGACGACCACCTGCCGGACAGCCCGTCTCATGAAAGCCCGGGGCTAGCACCCGTAAAGTCTTCCTGTGAAACGATCAGCGCCGCTGAAAACCATGGGATTCCCTCGGCTCGACAGTGAGCAATTTTGCCTCGAACGTCGATACAGCCACGACATTTCGAGGAATACTTCAAGTCAACTGCCGGGCCGGAGTGGGGAACCATCTCCCCGGCCCGGCAGCCATGCGACGGACCCACACCGCCCCCCTCAAGCGGATGACCACCCGGCTGCTACTACCAGAGCATCCACCCGGGTTGCTCGTCCGCGCTCCCCGCTGAGAGTTATCGCATGACCTGGTGGATCGGGTCGTCGAAAGCGGCGAACTCGCCGTCCGGGAGGTCGTACTTGCTCCTGAGGCAGAGGCCGTTCGTGAACCAGAGGGTGACCTTGCCACCGAGCATGTTGTATGCGGCGTGCGGCGCCTCGGCGCCCTCCGCCTTCGCGTTATAGCAGATGCTGCCCCACTTTGGCGTCATGCCCCAGGCCTTGCCGGAGTAGTTCTCCTTCTCGTAAAAGCACACTTGGCCCGGGTTGCATACCGGCGTGACGCGAAGCGACTTCAACCGGTCGGAGATCTTCTCGGCCCCTTGGTCGGGCTTCACGATCCCGTACGGCTGGCCGGAGCAGGAGTCGTTGTCGTACGCCTGAACCTGGAAGCGATACTTGTTGGAGAGCGAAGCGATGCGGGACGTCGTGCCGCCAGGCCAATTGGCCTGCGGCTTGAAGCACTGCCCGAGGCTTCCCTGCACTTCCTTGAACTTGCCGTTGAAGGCAGGCTCGGACCAGACGCAAATGTGTCCGGTCGAACATTGATCCACCGCCGCCTGGGCCGGGACCGCGGTGGGAAGCGCCGCGGCGATGGCAGTGATGACACCGGCGGATGCGAGTAGTTTGCGCATGAGGTGCTCCTTCAATCGGGTGCGGAACGATCACATTCTCGGCTCGTTCTGCGGCTCCGAGCGGGTGTTGGCCCGGTGATCACTCGATCGAGGACGGCGGCCTTTGAACTACCCCCTGGCCTCGGGTAAAGAAACTTAGCCTCGATCTTTCGTGACGGTCCGTCGGTTTCTTCGGCGGGCCGTTTCGGTTGTTCGGGGTCGGTGGTGGGCACGCTGATGGCCCGGCTGTCACGTCGGGCGGGCGCCGGGTTCCACGGCTCCGGTCGGGGTGGTGCTGGTTGCAGGGACGGGAACGCGCTGGTCAGCCGGGATTCGGGAGAGTTTCGAGCCGCGCCAGGGCGTCGGTGATCACGTCGGTCCAGGGCCAGTGGCGTGGGAATCTCAGGTGCCGGCGGCGGGCGGTGGTGATGATCTGGGCGGCGGCGGAGAAAAGCCGGAGCCGGAGACGGCTGGGTTCCCACCTGCGGGTTTTGCCGGCCAGGGCGAGCATGGGCATCCAGGCCAGCAGGTCCAGGGCGAGCTGCATGACGCCGGTCGGCCCCTGCTGCTGACGCAGATGAGCGGTTGCCCGGTCAGGAGATATTGCCTCGGCAAAGCCCAGCCCCCATAATGTGAACATGTTCAGCGAACATGTTCAGTCAACGCGTGCCGAACAGAAGCGACGCACGACGACCAGCATCATCGAAGCGGCCGCACGGCTCTTCCAGGAACAGGGCTTCCAGGGCACGACTGTGCGGCAGATCGCTGCCGAATCGAGTGTCTCCGTAGGCGCGGTCATGGCCGCGGGAGACAAGGAATCTCTGCTCAGCATGGTCTACGACGAGGCCATCGCCGCACGAGTGCCGGCGCCACCGACGGCACGGTCCGTGACGTCAGCCGTCGACTACCTGTCCCGCTACTTCGACCCCTTCCTCGAGCTGTTCACCGAGAACGAAGAACTCGCACGGGCGTACTTCCGCGCGCTGACCCGGGGCCGGCCGGAGAACGCGGCCCTCGGCGAGCTGCGCACGGTGACGGAGCACAACCTCACCACCGCAATGGTGAACACGGGGACACCGGAGACCCGCGCCCGGCTCGGCGCCCAAGTGATGTTCACCAGCTACCTGGGCGAGTTGATGCTGCTCGCCGCAGGCTCCACAGCGCACCAACAGACGGCAGCCCGAATCCGGCACACCGCTGAATTCGTCACCGCACACGAACAGTAAGACGACATGTCTCTCTCCGAACTCCCCTCCCCGGTCTGGCCGATCGTGGTCCTCCTCGTGATCCAGGCCGCCGATGCGGCCGTCCTGCTCCGCCCGCCGAAGTTCGTCGTCGACTGCCTGGAGAGCGTAGGGTTCCCGCGCGACTGGTGGTGGGCGCTGAGCATGGCCAAGGCGGCATCGGTCGTGGGACTGACCGCTGGAATCTGGATCCCCGGCGTCGCCATGACCACCACCGCGGCGGTCATCGTCTACTTCACCCTGGCCGCGGCGGCCCACATCCGCGCGCGTGCCCTGACCACCACTTTCTGGGTGAACTGCCTGGGGATGCTGCTGCTGTCCTTCGCAGTGCTCGTGGTGAGCTTCGTGCGCTGGTGACCTGCTGATCACTCCATGCGGCGTCGTGGGATGCCGAAGGAGTCAGGATGAAGGCGTGCCGTGCGCACGTCGGATGAGCGGCACGGATCAGGACAACCGGTCGTCGGCCTCACGCCCCCGGCCCGGCCGGAGAGGCCGGTGTCATGAGGGCGTTGGCCTCGGCGTAGGGGATCGCGTCCGCGCCGAAGGTGAAGGTGCCCAGCTCCTGGATCTCCCGGGCCGCGCGGACGACGGCGCCGAGCGCGGCCCGGGAGAGCGCGGAACCCACGCTGATCCGGCGCACGCCCAGCGCACCGAGTTCAGGCACGCTCAGCCGCAGGGCGGGCGATCCCATCAGGACGTTCACCGGGCGGCCGACGGAGGAGCAGACCGCACGGATCGCCTCGGCGTCCGGCAACGCCGGCGCGTAGAGCACATCGGCGCCCGCCTCCTCGTACGCCTGGAGGCGGCGGATGGTGTCGGGCAGATCGGGCCGTCCCTGGAAGAAGTTCTCGGCCCGGGCGGTGACGGTGAAGGGGAAGTCGAGTTCCCGGGCGGCGGCCACGGCCGCGCCGACCCGCTCGGCCGCCTCGCCCAGAGGGCGGACGGGGTCCTCGTCCCGGCCGGTGGAGTCCTCGACGGAGCCCCCGACCAGACCGGCAGCGGCGGCGCGGCGGATCGTCTCGGCGACGTCGTCGGGCGTCTCGCCGAAGCCGCTCTCCAGGTCCGCGGAGACCGGCAGCGGCGTGGCGTCGACGACGGTCCTGGCGTTGTCGAGAAGGACCTCCCGGGTGACGCGGCTGTCCGGCAGTCCGCGGGCGTGCGCCAAGCCCGCGCCGGTGGTGGCAAGCGCCGCGAAACCGAGCCCGCTCAGGACCCGCGCGGTCCCGGCGTCCCACGGGTTGGGCACCACGAAGGGGTCGGGCCCCTCGTGCAGCGACTGGAAGGTGACGGCACGTCGGTACTGGTCGGGGACGGCAGCGGGCTGCTGCATGGTGGGCCCTCTCCACGGTGCGCTGTTCGGCTCTGTGCACTGCTCCCGGACGCCGTTCGGACGCGGCCACGCGCGCCCCGGCGCCCCCGGTCGGCCAGGGTGCGGCCGGATCACCCGGCGTCGAGATCGACGCGGACGGTCAGCAGATCGGTGCCCACCGCGCGGACCACGGCGCTGTTGAGCCGCGGCAGCACGGCGAGGCGGGCGTACGGATCGTCGTCGGGGAGGAGCCGGGCCGTCCCGGTGTGCCAGCGGCCGGAGACCCGGACCCGCACCCGCGGATCGGCGCGGATGTTGCGTACGTACTGCGCCCGGTCGCCGTGCTCGGACACCAGCCAGAACCGCCGCCCCTCGCGGCGCCCGCCGACCGGTGTGCGGCGCGGGAGACCGCTGCTGCGGCCCGTGGTCTCCAGCAGGGTCTGCCCCGGCATCCGGCGGGAGAGCGGATTGACCACATGGCGCTGAAGCGCCGTGACGGCCCGGAACTTCGCCGCACTTCCCCTGCCCGCCGCGCCCGCCATGTGCGCCCCTTCCCTCATCCGTCGAGCGGCCCCGCCGCGCTGTCGGCGGGGCCTTCCGTCCACACGCAGCCAGCATGTTGGTTACGGATGCCCAGAAGTCTGCCACCGGCCACTGACAACGGCTCCGGGCAGGCGCAGGAGCCGGCCGGCACGGGGGGCGGGGCCGCTGCCACAGATGCGGGCCGTTGGCCAAAGTTGCACTCTGGAGTTATGACTCCTCCGATCGTCGTCCACCCTCCGTCCGGGACCGGTGGACGGAAAGTGACCGCACACACCGAGAGCCTCGGCTTCGCGCACCGGCCCGAGGACGTCGTCGAGTTCCTGCGCCGCGCCGGGCTCGACCCCGCCGAGATCCAGCTCGACGACCCCAACCTGATCGAGTGGCGCGGCGGCGGCCCCGACGTATGGCGGTGACCTCTCGCGGCACCGACCGGGCGAGGTCACCGCGGCACCGACCGGGCGCGCCGGCACGGCGCGTGCCTGCGAGCCCCGGCACCGTCGACCGCGTGATGGCCGCTGGGCGCGGGGCCGGGCGTACGGAACAAGAGGCAGGTGTGCGGCCGATTCGGGCACCGGAGTACCGTCGGGTACGCCCCCGGGCCGCGAAGTGAGGAGCTTGATCACACCATGCCGCCAACGCCGACTCCCCTGCCGATGCCGTCGCACGTGCCGTCCGGGCGGGGCAAGCAGGGCCAGCAGGTCCCACAGGAGCAAGGCAACCGCACCGCTCTGGTCGAGGACCTCATGGAGCGCTTTCCGCACATTCCGCGGGAGGCCGTACTGAAGGAGGACCTGCTCCGCGGCGGGATGGCCTTCGACGACTCGGCGCTCAGCGACACCGCCGACAAGGCGACGGGCGAGATCAAGCCGAAGTCCTACTTCATCTTCTCCTTCGACCACCGCACCCTGCCCGAACTGGGCGAGGCCGCGCTGCGGCGGCCACCCGAGGAGGTCGTGCTGACCGGTGGTCCGTACGACCTGAGCCGCACCGTCGTCTCCGTACGGGTGAACCCGAGTTCGCCGTACCGGGTGCGGGCCGGCGAGGACGGCGCCCTCGGCCTCTACCTCGACGGGCGGCGGATCGCGGACGTCGGGCTGCCGCCGATGCCGGACTACTACCGGCACACGCTCGCCAACGGCAAGTCCGTGATGGAGGTGGCGCCCACCATCCAGTGGGGCTACCTGATCTATCTGACGGTCTTCCGGGTGTGCCAGTACTTCGGCGCCAAGGAGGAGTGCCAGTACTGCGACATCAACCACAACTGGCGCCAGCACAAGGCCGCCGGGCGCCCGTACACCGGGGTCAAGCCGGTCGAGGAGGTGCTGGAGGCGCTGCAGATCATCTCGGACCACGACACGCTCGGCGCCTCGCACGCCTACACCCTCACCGGCGGCTCCATCACCTCGCAGGTGCAGGGCAAGGACGAGGCGGACTTCTACGGGCAGTACGCGCAGGCCATCGAGGAGCGTTTCCCGGGCCGCTGGACGGGCAAGGTCGTGGCGCAGGCGCTGCCCAAGGACGACGTCAAGCGGTTCCACGACCACGGCATCCGCATCTACCACCCCAACTTCGAGGTGTGGGACAAGCGGCTGTTCGAGCTGTACTGCCCCGGCAAGGAGCGCTATGTCGGCCGCGAGGAGTGGCACCGTCGCGTGCTCGACTCGGCGGACGTCTTCGGGGCGCGGAACGTGATCCCGAACTTCGTCGCCGGCGTGGAGATGGCCGCGCCGTACGGCTTCGACACGGTGGACGAGGCCATCGCCTCCACCACCGAGGGCCTGGACTTCTTCATGTCCCACGGCATCACCCCGCGCTTCACCACCTGGTGCCCGGAGCCGACGACCCCGCTGGGCAAGTCGAACCCGCAGGGCGCCCCGCTGGAGTACCACATCCGGCTGCTGGACGCCTACCGCTCGGCGATGCAGCGGCACGGGCTCTCCTCCCCTCCCGGTTACGGTCCGGCGGGCGCGGGCCGCGCGGTCTTCTCCGTCAGCTCGTTCATGGACACCCTGCCGGCCGAGGAAGGCGCGCCGGTCGGGTGAGGCCGACCGTTCGTCACCGATGATTCCCGCCGAGGGCCCCGGTCTCTCCTCCAGCAGGAGAGACCGGGGCCCTCGGCACGCGGGGACCGGAGGCACCGGGACACCCGGGAAGAGACACGGAGGCGAGGACCATGGCCAAGCTGACGCTGACCACGATGCTGTCGCTCGACGGCGTGATGCAGGCACCCGGCGGTCCCGAGGAGGACCCGCGCGACGGGTTCGACCTCGGCGGCTGGGTGGTGCCCTACGCGGACGAGGGACTGAACGAGCTCGTCGGGGACTGGATCGCCCGTGCGGGCGCCTTCCTCCTGGGGCGGCGCACCTACGAGATCTTCGCGGCGTACTGGCCGCAGGTCGGCGACGAGGAGGACCCGGTGATCGCCCGGCGGCTGAACTCGCTGCCCAAGTACGTCGCCTCGACCACGCTGCGGAACGCCACGTGGCAGGGCACCTCGGTGCTCGGGGGCGATGTGGTGGAGGCGGTGCGGGAGCTGAAGCAGCAGCCGGGCGGCGACCTCCAGATCCACGGCAGCGGCGTGCTGGCCCGGTCGCTGATGGCGCACGGCCTGATCGACGAGTACCGCCTGCTGGTCTTCCCGGTGGTACTGGGCAAGGGCCACCGGCTCTTCACGGAGGGCGGTGTGCCCGCCGCGCTCGCGCTGGAGACCGCCGAAGCGCTGCCTTCGGGCGTCACGATGCAGACCTACACCCCGGCGGGGCGGCCGGCGTTCGGCTCGTTCTGAGCGCCGCCGGCCGGCCGCCCGCCCGCCGTTCGGCGGGGCGGGTCCGACCCCGGTTCAGCGGCCGGTGGCGCCGTCGGTCTGCTCGCGGAGGATGTCGGCGTGGCCCGCGTGCCGGCCGGTCTCCTCGATCATGTGCACGAGGATCCAGCGCAACGTCGGCGGCGGGGTCTCGCGCAGAGAGCGCGCCCCTGGCCGGTCGAGGTCGTCGCAGTCGGCGATGATCGCGTCCGACGCGTTGATCGCCTCCTGGTACGCGGCGATCAGCGACTCGCCGGTCTCGCCCGCCTCGGGCGGCGCGTCGTCGTCGAGGAGTTCGCCCTGCCCGGCGTAGGCATGGCCGAACCAGTTGCGCTCCACCAGGGTCAGATGCCGCACCAGACCCAGCAGGCTGGTTCCGGAGGGGACGCCCGGGGCGAGGCCGACCTCGTCGGTGAGCCCGGCGGCCTTGGCGATCACCGCCTCACGCAGATACCGCAGGAACGCCAGCAGGGTTTCCTTCTCGCCACCCGCCACGGCAGGGGGCCTTACATCGCCACGCGCGGAAAAGCCGGTCACATCAGTCATGCCGCCGACTGTAACCAGAATTGGCTGGCGGGGGTGCGGTGGTACTGGTTGGCTTCCGGGGTGACCGTCACCCGCACCCCGCCACCGCGAGGCGCGACCGGTCGTCCCCGGTGGCCCACCGCACCGGCCCGCGGGGCGGGACGCGCCGCCGTACGGCGCGCTCGCGGCCCGGGACGCCGGTCCACGCCCCGGGGTCCGGACGGAACCGCCTCACCCGCCGGTCCGTCCCCTCCCACAGCGGAGTGGATCTTCATCGAGAAGGGGCGGGACGAGCGGAGCAGGGGGCAGCGCAGATGCCGGGAGCGGCGCCGGAGGCGGGGCGCGGAGTGTCGCGGCACGGGGCAGCGGCGGGGAGCGCGGCAAGGAGCGCGACAGCGGCCAGGGGGACGCGGATGACGGAGTGCGGGACGGGCCCGGGGAACGGGAGGGACACAGCGAACGCGGGGAACGCGGGGAACGCGGGGGGCACAGCCGGCCGGACGAACCCGGCGAGCGCGACCGGCACGGCCGGCACGGCGAGGACCAGGAGCCCCGCGAGCACGGCGAACGCCGGGACCGCCGGGACCGCCGGGAACAGCGCGAGCGCGGCGTGGCGGGCGCTCGGCAGCGGGCTGGACGGAACGTTGCTGCGCCCCGGCGACCGGGACTTCACCGCGGCACGCAAACTGTTCAATCCGCGGTTCGACGCGGTGCGCCCGGCCGCGGTGGCGTACTGCGCGGGGCCCGGCGACATCGCCGAGTGCCTGGCGTTCGCGCGCCGCAACCGGATACCGGTCTCGGTTCGCAGCGGGGGCCACTCGTCCGCGGGCTGGTCCAGCGGCAACGGCCGGCTGGTGATCGACGTGCAGCGGCTCGCCGGGGTGCACGCCTCCGGGCGCCGGGCCACAGTGGGCGCCGGGGCCAAACTGATCGACGTCCACGCCGGTCTGGCGGCGCACAAGCGGACGGTACCCGCCGGGTCGGGGCCGACCGTGGGGATCGCGGGGCTGGCGCTGGGCGGCGGGATCGGCGCCGTCGCCCGCGCATACGGACTGACCTGCGACAGCCTCACCGGGGCCAGGATCGTCACGGCCGACGGCACGCTGCGCGAGGTGTCCGCGGACGGCGGGGCCGACGACGCCGAACTGTTCTGGGCGCTGCGGGGGGCGGGGAACGGCAACTTCGGCGTCGTCACCTCGCTGGACTTCCGCACCCATGTGGCGCCCGGCTGCCAGACCTTCTTCCTCTCCTGGCCCTGGTCGCGGGCGGCGGCCGTGGTGCGCGAGTGGCAGCGGTGGGCCCCGGTGGCGCCGGAGGAGATCTGGTCGCATCTGCGGCTGTCGGCCCCGGCGGGCGGCCGGCCGGGCAGTGTGCGGCTGGGCGGGCTCTCACTGGGGGCACGCCGCGAGGTGGAGACGCAACTGGACCGGCTGGCGGGCCGGATCGGCACGACCGCCGACCTGTCGCTGCGCAGGCACGGCTACCTGGACGCGCTGAAGGTGCTGGGCGGCGTCTCGGGGTGGACGCTCGCCCAGGCGCACCAGCGCGGCACCCTGCCCGGCCGCACCAAGCGGGGAAGGGTGGCCCGCGAGTCGTACGCCGCCCGCTCCGACTTCTACACCCGCCCGCTGCCGCTCGCCGGGATACGGGCACTGCTCGACCGGGTGGAGCGGGTCGCCGAACTGCGCGGCGGTGGCGCCGGGAGCGTCGTCCTCGACGCGCTGGGCGGTGCCGTGAACCGGCCTCCGCCGGACGCGACGGCCTTCGTGCACCGGAGCGCGCGCTTCCTGGCGCAGTACGCCGTGGCCTGGCCGGACGGCTCCGACGCCGCGGCGGTGGCGGGACACCGCGGCTGGCTGGATGCCACCCACGCCGCGATGCGGCCGTGGGCGAGCGGGTTCGCCTACCAGAACTGCCCCGATCCGGCGCTGCGCGACTGGCGGCGGGCCTACTACGGTGCCAACGCCGAGCGGCTGGCCGGGGTCAAGGCCGTGTACGACCCGGACCGGGTCTTCTCGTTCCCGCACGCCGTGTGAGTCCCCGGGGCGGGTGCCCAGCGGCGGTGCGCGTACGGACCCGTACGCTGGGGTCCCCCTCCGGCGGCCGGAGGGGATCGCACCACCGGCGTCGCAGGCGGGCGCCGTACCGAGGAACCGAGGAGAAGTGCCGTGCTCGTGCTGCTGCCGCCGTCCGAGGGGAAAGCCGAGGGCGTGCGGGGGCGCCCGCTGGACCTGGACGCGCTCTCCCTGCCGGGGCTGAATCCGGCGCGGGAGACGGTGCTGGAGGAGCTGGTTTCGCTCTGCCGGGCCGACGAGGAGAAGGCACGCGCCGTACTGGGGCTCGGGGAGGGACTGCGCGGCGAGGTCGCCAAGAACACCCGGCTGCGGACCGCGCCGACCCGTCCCGCCGGGGAGATCTACACCGGGGTGCTCTACGACGCGCTGGAGCCGGCCACTCTCAGCCCGGCGGCCAAGCGGCGTGCCGCGCGCTCGCTGCTGGTCTTCTCCGCGCTGTGGGGGGCCGTCGGGGTCACCGACCGGATCCCCTCCTACCGGCTGTCCGCCGGTGTGAAGCTGCCGGGCACGGGTGGGCTGGGCGCCTTCTGGCGCGGCCCGATGGAGTCGGTGCTGCCCGAGGCGGCGGGCGGCGGGCTGGTGCTGGATCTGCGCTCATCGGCGTACGCGAGCATGTGGAAGCCGAAGGGAGAGCCGGCGCGCCGTACGGCGACCGTGCGGGTCCTGCAGTCCCGCCTGGTGGACGGAGTGGAGAAGCGGTCGGTCGTCAGCCACTTCAACAAGGCGACCAAGGGCCGCATCGTACGGGCGCTGCTGGAGTCCGGTGCGGCGCCGAAGACCCCCGCGGCGCTGGCCGGGACACTGCGCGAGCTGGGGTACACCGTGGAGGGCGACGCGGGTCCGGACACCCGGGCACTGGATGTGATCGTCACCGAACTCTGACCGCCGATCCGATCTGATTGCACATATCGCAACGGCCGTTGCGAAGCATGCTGCCCGCGGGCACGATACGGGCATGACTTCCGCGCCCTCCGTGCTCGACCTCGCCCCCGTCCTCCCGGTCGTCGTACTGGAGGACGCGGCGGACGCCGTCCCGCTGGCCCGGGCGCTGGTGGCCGGCGGCCTGCCCGCGATCGAGGTGACGCTGCGGACCGGCGCCGCACCGGAGGCGATCCGCGCCGTCGCGGACGCCGTCCCCGAGGCCGTCGTCGGCGCGGGCACGGTGCTGGGTCCGCCGGACGTGGAGACGGCGGTGGCGGCGGGTGCGCGCTTCCTCGTCAGCCCCGGCTGGACCGACTCGCTGCTGGAGGCCATGCGGGGCTCCGGAGTGCCCTTCCTGCCCGGGGTCGCGACCGCCTCCGAGGTGATGGCCCTGCTGGAGCGCGGAGTGACGGAGATGAAGTTCTTCCCCGCGCGCGCGGCAGGCGGCACGGGCTATCTGAAGTCCCTGGCCTCCCCGCTGCCGCGGGCCCGCTTCTGCCCCACCGGCGGCATCGCGGCAGACGACGCGGCCGACTACCTGGCGCTGCCCAACGTCGGCTGTGTGGGCGGCACCTGGATGCTGCCCGCCGACGCACTCGCGGCCAGGGACTGGGAACGGATCCGCGGGCTGGCCGCCGAGGCGGCGGCGCTACGGGGAACCCGGTAGACGGTCAACCCCGCCCCCGCGCCCGCACGCCGACCGGGCACGGCCGCCGCCTGCGCCACGGCCGCCCCGCGCACCCGACCCGCCCCGGCACCGCGACCGTCGATCACACCGCGACCGCACCCCCGTCCAGCGCGAGCCGCCTCCCCTCGAACCGGCCGCGCAGCGCACGGTCGTGCGTGACCAGGACCACCGCGCCCGGGTAGCCGGTCAGGGCCTCCTCCAGTTCCTCCACCAGGGCGGGGGAGACATGATTCGTCGGCTCGTCCAGGAGGAGCAGGTCGACGGGGTCCGCGACCAGCCGGGCCAGGTCGATGCGCCGGCGTTGGCCGTAGGAGAGGTCGCCGACGCGCAGGTACAGCTCCGCCGGCCGGAAGAGGCCGAGGGAGAGCAGCGCATCGGCGTGCTCGTCGGCGGATCCGGGACGGCCCAGCGCGAAGGCCTCCGCCACCGTCAGGCCGGGGGGCCACGGTGTCTCGTCCTGGCGCAGATGGCCGGCCCTGCCCGGCACCCGCACCGCGCCCTCGTCCGGCCGCAGCTCGCCGGCCAGCAGCCGGAGCAGGGTGGTCTTGCCCGCGCCGTTCGGTCCGGTGACCAGCAGCCGGTCGGTGGGGCCCAGGGCGAGGGACTCCAGGTGGAGGCGGTCTCCCACCCGGACTCCGGTGAGTTCGGCGGCCGCGCCGGACTCGGCCGCCGCAGTGCGGATACGGGCCGTGAAGGAGAGCGGATCGGGCGGCGGCGCGACCGGTTCGGCCCGGAGGCGGTCGACGCGCTCGCGGGCGTTGCGGATACGCGCCATCGCGCCGTGCGCGCGGCCGCGGGCCCGGAAGCCGCCGTGGCCGAAGTTGGCCAGCGGCACCTTGCGCGGAATACCGTCCAGGCGGGCGGCGTTGCCGGCGGCCAGCCGCTCGTTGCGGGCCAGCTCCGCGCGCCACTCCTCGTACTCCTGCAGCCGGCGGCGGCGGTCGGCGGCCTTGGCGGCGCGATAGCCCAGGTAGCCGTCGCCGTAGCGGGTGATCCTTCCGCCGTCGGCCTCCAGGATCGTCGTGGTCAGGCGCTGGAGGAAGACGCGGTCGTGGGTGACCGCGAGCACCGTCCCGCGGTGTGCCCGCAGTTGCTCCTCCAGCCAGGCGACGGCCCCGTCGTCCAGATCGTTCGTCGGCTCGTCCAGCAGAAGCAGCTCCGGGCGGCCCGCCAGGACCGCGGCCAGGGAGAGCCGGGAGCGCTCGCCGCCGGAGAGCGTGCCGACGCGGCGCTCGCGGGGCAGCCCGGGCAGGCCGAGGTGATGCAGGGCGGTCTCCACCCGGTGGTCGGCCTGGTAGCCGTCCCGGGCCTCGTAGCGCTCGACGAGCGCGGCGTACGCCTCCGGGCTGCCGCCGTCGCCGAGTGCCCGCCCGGCCCGGCGCAGCTCGGCCTCCAGCGCGCGCAGGTCCGCCATCGACAGGTCGATGGCCTCCTGGACGGTGGCGGTCGGCGGGAGCGGGAGGGTCTGCGGCAGGTAGCCGACGCCGCCCGCCGCGGTCACGGTCAACTCGCCGTGATCCGGGTGCTCCCGCCCGGCGAGGAGCTTGAGGAACGTCGACTTGCCGGAGCCGTTGTCCCCGATGAGGCCGGCCTTCTCCCCCGGCTTGAGCGTGCAGGAGACCTGGTCGAGGACGGTACGGCCGGAGTAGCGCTTGGTGACGCCGCGCAGGGTGAGTTGTGAGGTGCGCAAGGGTCGGTCCCTCCTGGCCCGGTACGGGCCGGAACGAGGCGAATGACGGCTCGGCGGGGCGCGGGACGGCGGAGCGGTGCTCTACGCGGTCGGCGCCATCGGTCTCAGAGGGAACCCATGAGCAGAAAGGTACGGCACATCCGACGCTTTGACAAGACGAAACGTCTCGCCTCGTTCAGGTGTTTCACGAGCCCCGGCGGCGGGTCGGCAGAGGGCGCTGCGGCTGCCCGAACCCCCGGCCGCACCACCGCCGCAGACCCGCTTCCGCTCCCCCCACCGGCGACCGAGAGCGCGCCCCGGACCGGCCCGGGGGGCCGGGTCCGGCCCGTACCGAGGACCGTCGCCGCCGAACTCCCGGTACGGGGCCGCCTCGAACGCCGGTAGGTTGCCCGCATGGCGACTGACAGCGCGCCCGGCGGCGACGGGGCGATATGCCCCGGCTGCGGCGGCGGCGAAACACGACCCGTGCCCGAGGCGCGCACCGGCAAGGGCGCGCTCCGCAAGGAGCTGGGCACCCGGCTGGCCAAAGGGCCGGAGAAGACCGGCGACGGCTGTATGCACTTCCTGGAGGGCATGGTGCTCACCGGAATAGGTGTGGCGCTCGCCTGGACGGGCATGGACCAGGACAAACCGCTCCACCTCGGCGGCGGCATCCTGCTGGCCGCCGTGTGCTTCATCGGCACCATCGTCGTGGTGCGCGGCGACCGGCAGGAACAGGACGCGGAGTCGGCCGGTGCGGCGCGGGCCGACGCACTGTGGGCGCCCGCCCGCTACTGCTACGGCTGTGAATCCGTCTTCTGCCCCGGCGGGGAACCCTGGCCCGGTGTGCTGACGCCGGAGGAGTTCCGCACCTACGTGTGGACGGAGGCCGGCTACGCGGACCAACTGCCCCAGCACGCACCCCGCAGCGGGGCACGCGGCGGCCGCCACCGGGGCACCGGCTAGCGCACGGCCGCGCGGGCGCCCCGCCGTGCCCCGCTACCGGCGCAGATGCCCCGTGTCGTTCAGGAGCCGCAGCGAGGCGTTGCCGTCGGCGTAGTAGGCGACGGCGGAGAGGGAGCCGGCCGACAGCTCCATCCGGAACAGCGCTTCGGCCGGGGCGCCCAGCGCGAGCCGGGCCAGCGTCTTGACCGGGGTCACATGGGTGACGAGCAGCACGGTGCGACCGGCGTAGCGGGCCAGCAGCTTGTCCCGGGCCACCGCGACCCGGCGGGCCACCTCCTCGAAGGACTCGCCGCCCCCGGTGGGACGGGCCCCGGCGGAGGCCAGCCAGGCGTCCAGGTCCTCCGGGTGGCGCTCGCGCACCTCGGCGAAGGTGAGGCCCTCCCAGGCGCCGAAGTCGGTCTCGCGCAGCCCCTCGTCGGTACGCACGCTCAGCCCGAGGCGGTCCGCGACAGCGGTCGCCGTCTCCTGGCAGCGGCGCAGCGGCGAGGCGACCACGGCCTGGACGGTGCCGCGCGCGGCGAGCGCCTCGGCGGCCGCGGCGGCCTGCTGACGGCCGACCGCGGAGAGTTCGGGGTCGGAGCCGCCGCTGCCGGAGAACCGTTTCCCGGGCGTGAGCGGCGTCTCCCCGTGCCGCAGCAGCACGAAGGTGGTGGGGGTGCCGAGGTCGGGCCCCCAGCCCGGGCGGGCGGCGGGAGCGGCGGTACCCGCCGTGCCGGTCCCGTCGTCCGCCGCGGAAGAGGGCGCCCTCGCCGCGCTTCCCGTGCTCCCGCCGGAACCGGTGCGGCCCGTACCGGACCCGTCCTGGCCGGCGCCGGACCCGCTCGGGTGCGCGCCGGGCCCGGTGTCGAGCTCCGCCCGGGAGACGTCCGGCTGCCAGCGCCCGCCCCGCTTCCCGGCGTCCATCGCCTCGTTGGCGAGCCGGTCCGCGTGCTTGTTCTTCTCGCGCGGGATCCACTCGTAGCTGACCGCGTCCGGCGGGAAGACCGCGGCGGCCTCCGCTGCGAGGGGCCGCATGTCCGGGTGCTTGATCTTCCAGCGGCCCGACATCTGCTCGACGACGAGCTTGGAGTCCATCCGCACCAGCACCGCGGCGTCGGCGTCGAGTTCGCGCGCGGCGCGCAGCCCGGCGACCAGGCCTCGGTACTCGGCGACGTTGTTGGTGGCCCTGCCGATGAACTCGGCGGTCTCGCGGAGGGTCCCGCCCGAGGCCGCGTCCTTGACCACGGCACCGTATCCGGCCGGGCCGGGATTGCCGCGCGAGCCGCCGTCGGCCTCGACGACGAAGGTGCGGCGCGCCTGGCCCCCGCTCATCGCGGACCTCCGCAGGCCACCGGGCTCACAGCCCCGACTCCGGGGTGCGCACCAGGATGCGGCGGCAGTTCTCGCAGCGCACGACCGCGTCGGCGGGCGCCTCGCGCACCTCGTTCAGCTCGGTGATGTTCAGCTCCAGCCGACAGCCCTCGCAGCGGCGCTGGTAGAGCTTGGCGGCGCCGACCCCGCCCTCGCGCTCCCGGATCTTGTCGTAGAGCTTGAGCAGTTCGCCGGGGACGGCGCCGGCGACCGTCTCGCGCTCCTTGCGGACCCGCGTCAGCTCGGCGTCGATCTCCTCCAGCGCGGCGTCCCGGCGCGCGGTGGCGTCCTGGACCCTGGCGCCGACGGACTCGACCCGCTCGCCCAGTTCGGCGGAGCGCTCGGCGGCGGACTCGCGGCGCTCCATGACCTCCAGGACGACGTCCTCCAGGTCGCTCTGGCGCTTGGCGAGCGAGGCGATCTCGCTCTGCAGGTTGGCCAGGTCCTTGGGGTTGGTCACCGCTCCCGAATCGAGGCGCTGCTGGTCGCGGACCGCGCGCTGACGGACCTGGTCGACGTCCTGCTCCGCCTTGGTCTGCTCGCGGGTGGTGTCGCTCTCCTCGGTCTGCGCGGCCACGAGCAGGTCGCGGAGCTGGGCGAGGTCGGCGTCCAGCCGCTGGATCTCCTCGTGCTCGGGCAGGGTCTTGCGCTTGTGCGCGAGCTGCGTCAGGCGCGTATCGAGTGCCTGGACGTCGAGCAGGCGGATCTGATCGGCGGGCGCGGCGTTCAGTTGGGGGCTCCCGGAGTGAGGTCGTGGTCGGTCGATGCGGTCTGCTGGGCCGTGGCCGGGCGGGAGAGCGGTGACTCCTGCGGCAGCGAGGGCGCGTGCGCGGTCCACGGGTCGGTGACGGTACGCGAGACCTCGGTGCGCAGGTCCCAGCCCTCCCGCTCGGCGACGGCGTCGAGCTGCGCGGCCGCCTGCTCGCAC
Source organism: Streptomyces sp. WMMB303 (assembly GCF_029351045.1). Taxonomy (NCBI): domain Bacteria; kingdom Bacillati; phylum Actinomycetota; class Actinomycetes; order Kitasatosporales; family Streptomycetaceae; genus Streptomyces; species Streptomyces sp. WMMB303. The sequence continues at coordinate 1,861,263 of NZ_JARKIN010000001.1, forward strand.
CAGGGCCACTCGGTGGCGAAGTGCGCGGCGTCCAGCAGGGCGAGCGGGGAGTGTTCCCGGGCCTCGGAGGCGGGGTGGTGGCGCAGGTCGGCGGTGAGATAGGCGTCGACGCCCGCGGCGCGCACCGTCTCGAAGAGGCTGTCGCCGGAGCCGCCGCACACGGCGATCGTCGCCACCGGCATGGCGGGGTCGCCCGCGGCCCGGAGGCCCTGCGCGGTGACGGGCAGCGCGGCGGCGGCCCGCTCCAGGACGTCGCCGAGCGGCAGCGGGCGCTCCAGTTCGCAGATCCGGCCCAGCCCGCGCCGGCCGGCGGGGTCGGTGGGGTCGGGCACCAGCGGCCGCAACACGCGCAGCCCGAGCGCCCCGGCGAGCGCGTCGGAGACGCCGGGGTCGGCGGTGTCGGCGTTGGTGTGCGCGACGTGCAGGGCCACGCCGTTGCGGATCAGGGTGTGTACGACGCGGCCCTTGAAGGTGTCGGCCGCGACGGTGGTGGTGCCCCGCAGATAGAGCGGATGGTGGGTGACCAGCAGCTCGGCACCCTTGGCGACGGCCTCGTCGGCGACCTGCTGCACGGGGTCGACGGCGAACAGGACCCGGCTGACACGTGCTTGCGGGTCGGAGACGTCGCCGCAGACGGTGCCGACGGCGTCCCACTGCTCGGCGCGGTCGCGCGGCCACAGGGTGTCGAGCGCGGCGATGACTTCGGAGAGTGTGGGCTGTGCTGGCACGGGGGCAAGGCTACCTGTCCGCGGCGACGGCGCTCCCGGCCCGGTGGGCATACCCGCACGCACCCGGCACCGGCCTCGGAGCGGGCGGCGCGACACTCCTGGACCACCCGCGGACGAACACGAATTCGGTCACTCGTACGCGTGAAGCGGCTCAGCTCCCGCTGTCCGCGCCCGAATCCGGGGCCTAGCTTCGTGACCGGAGGTGACCGCAAGATGACGGTGAGTGCCGCCAGGGTCATGAACGAGAGCTTCACGGTCGCGGCGGACGGCTCCTACGCCGCCCGGCTCACCGCGCACGCCGGGACGGAGCTCTGGTATCCGGAGCGCTGGACTCTCGACGGACCGGAGCCGTACGCGGTGCCGCTCCCCGTGGCGCAGCCGGAGGACGCGGACAGCGGCGTGCTGCCGCTGTCGGACGGGCGGGTGCTGATCGCCCGCCGGACGCAGGGACGTTGCTCGCTGGCGCTGCTCTACCCCTCGGGCCGGGAGACCGGCGAGCGGCGGCTGGGCACCGTGGAGACGGATGCGCTGCGGCTGCTGCCCCCGGCACCGTGCGGGACGCGGGCCTATGCGCTGGCCCGGGAGCCGGACGGCAGCGCCACCGGCGTGTGGCTGGTGACCGACGGCTCGGCCCGGCCGCCCACGCGGCTCGCCCGGCTGCACGGCCGCTGGTCGGGCGGCGCGTGGCTGGACCGGGAGGGCCGGATGCTCGCGCTCGACACCGCCGGACCGGACGGCGGCGGCCCCACCAGGACCGTCGCGGTGGACCTCGGCGCGGACGGCGAGACCTCCCCGCTGCTGGAGATCGCCGAGGGAAGCGACGACCGGCTGCTGCTCGCCGATCCGGACAGCGGCCTGCTGCTCGTCCGCTCGGACGCCCCCGGCGAGCCGCGGCTGGGCTGGGGGGTGCTGGGCAGCCACCGCCCGGTCCGGTTCCCCGAGGCGCTGCACCCCAGAGGCACCCGGCTGACGCCGATCGCCGTCCAGCCGGGGCAGACGCTGCTGCCCGAGCGGTGCGCCGTGGCGCTGCGGGTGGACGGGCCGCAGGGCACCTGGCTCGCCGTGTGGCGGCCCGGCCTGCGCGAGGTGCGGCACCTGGCGAGCCCGGCCGGGTGGCTGGCGGGCCACGGGCTGTGGACGGCCGGCGGCGAACTGCGCGTCCCCTGCTCGACGGTGCACACTCCGTGCGGACTGGCCCGGATGCGGGCCCCGCTGCCCGACCCGGAAGTCCCCCGAGCCGCACCAGCACCAGCGCCCCCTCCCCCACCCGCACCGGCAGCGCCACCGGCCCCGGCGGACCGGAGCTCGACGGGGGCGCCCGTCGCGCCGGACGGAGAGCCGCCGCGCACCGCACCGCGGCCGCCCGAGCGGCCGGAGCCCACGGCTCCGCCCGTCGGCGACGTCACGTCTCTACAACATCACGATCACGGAGGGCCACCCTCCGGACTGCTGGGTTCCCTGGTGGGCAGAGGAGTTTCCGCAGGCAGTACGGCACCGTTCGGGGCTCTGGAGGACGCGGCGCGGAAACCGGTCCCGCTCCAACAGGCTCCACTGCCCAGCGGAACGGCGTGACCAGCGGATGGAACGCCCTGAAGGACGTCACCCCGGCTCGATAAACTCCGCCGGGTACGACGGCAGAGCAAGAGATTGACGGAGTGACATCACGATGTCGGACACCCAGACCGAGACGCCCAGCACCACGCAGACGGCCGGCGAGGGGACTCACCGGGGGAAGCACAGGGGGGAAGCCGCCGCACAGGAGGAGCAGACCGTACCGGCGCAGGGCCGGCACCGCCGTCCCGAGCCCGCACAGTAGCCGACGGCAGGCCGTCGGCCGGCGCCGCACAGGCGCAACGGCACCTGGCGGGGCCCCGGCCACCTTCCGACCGATGGTGGCCGGGGCCCTGCCGTGTGTGCGGAAGGAGAACCAGCCCCCGCCCGGCTCCCCCGCGGGCCCGGCACCCGACCGGGCCGTGGCCGGCCAAGGCCGGCAGCAGATGGTGTCCGAGGCTCTTCCTCCCTCTCGGAGTGGCATTTTCCGTTGCGTCGACCATCTGGCGGACTCCACAGGGCGCGCGGTGAGTTTCCCTGCGGGCGATCCGACCAGTGAGTTGGTAAAACCACACCTTCGACCCTTTCCACGAATGCGATTTCCGAAATCTCCACTTTGCGATATTCCCGGGCGCCGCACTTCAAAGCGACAACTACGTGGATATTCCACGGAGTTCGAGGGTCGCGGTCGGTGACACCGACAGACCGATCACCACCCTCTGTTGAACGGCCATCAGGCGAACCGGCTTCAGCGGGCATCGAGGGCCGTGCGGCCGGCGGATCACGCCATCCCGGGTGCGGCGATCAGGACCGTCAGCGACACATCACCGGGAGGGAAATCCGGTTCGGGGAGGGATCCGAGTCGGCATTCAACAGACCTGTCACGACGGTGACGGCATCATTCGCATGCCGCCCACCGATGTCACACTCGCGTCACTTCCGTTGATATTCGCAACTGAGTCCTATAGGAACGGCATGTGGGGAGACATTCACCACTGAGCAGCACAAGGAGTCAAATGAACCGCACCAGAGTGGGCATAGCGCTCGGATCCACCGCGCTCCTGTCCGCCACCGCCGTCGCAATCGCTCCGGGCGCTACCGCTGCCCCGGCATCGGCGCCGGCACTGAAATCGGCAGCTGTCGACTGTTCCTGGTCCAAGCCCGGCGACAAGGACCACTCCTCGTACAAGGGCCTCCGGAGCGGAGTGTACTCGGCCCCCGTACGGAAAGGACCGTACGGCGACTGCAGTGCGACGAGGTGGCTCTACACGGACGATGCCCCGATGATCGATTACCACTGCTACGTCACCAACTCGTACGGCAACACGTGGACTTACGTACGCGTGCAGACCGGAACCCTGAGCGACTACGGCTGGATCTACGACGGCAACCTGCCCTCCAACGGCAGCGGCCACGGATCACCGGTGCACTGCTGATCTCGCTCTTCCGGGAGGGTCCGCCGACGGAGTCGGTGGGCCCTCCCCCTTTTCGGAGTCGACGACGCGCAGCCGAGGGCCCGGTTGCCGCGCCGGCCGCAGCGCCGGCTACGGCGCCTCGGCGGATGCCGGATCGGATGCCGGGCCGGCCGCCGCGGAGGTCCGGTCGCGCACCGTGCGGGGCAGCGCGACGAGCATGAACAGCACGCACGCGCCCAGCAGTACGGCGCCCGCCCGGAAGGCGCTGCCGTATCCGGCGGCCAGCGACGCGGGGTCGTGCCGCCCGTCGGTGCGAGCCGCGGCGACAGTGGAGAGCACCGCCAGGCCGAGCGCGCCGCCCATCGTGCGGCCGGTGCCGAACAGCCCGGAGAGCAGGCCCGCCTCGCCGGGGTCGTCGGTCGCGGTGGCGATGGTCGCCAGGGGCGTGGCGGCCAGCCCGGCGCCGAGGGCCATCAGCACTCCGGGCGCCAGGATCGTCGTCGCGTAGGCCCCGTCCGCGTCCATGGTGCTCTGCCACATATAGCCCGCTCCCGCCATGGCGGCACCCGCGACGGCCAGCAGCCGGTCTCCCGTCCGCGCCATCAGGAACGGGGCGATCTTGGAGCCGAGGACGATCGTCATCGAGTGCGGGATCAGCGCCAGGCCCGCCTGCAGTGGCGTGTAGTCCAGCACGTTCTGGGTGTAGAGGGAGAGGAAGTACCACATGGCGAACATCGCGAGGCCGTTGATGAAGATGGCGGCATTCGCGGCGGAGACGGCCCGGCTGCGGAACAGCCGCAGCGGCACCAGCGGTTCCCGGGAGCGGGCCTCGACGGCGACGAACAGCGCGAGCAGCACCAGCCCACCGCCCAGCGGCCCCAGCGAGCCGGCCGCCGCCCAGCCCACGCTGTCCGTGCGCACGATGCCGTAGGCCACCGCGCCCAGTCCCAGGGTCACCAGCAGCGCCCCGGGCACGTCCAGGCGCCGCACCGAGTCCTCCCGGCTCTCGGTCAGCCACCAGGCCGCCGCCGCCAGTACCAGCACGCCGACCGGGACGTTGATCAGCAGTACCCAGCGCCAGGACAGCGCATCGGTGAGCACTCCGCCCACCAGGCCGCCCGCGGCGCCGCCGCCCGCGCCGACCGCCGACCAGGTGGCGACCGCCTTGGTGCGGGCCGGGCCCTCCGGCACGGACGTGGTCAGCAGCGTGAGGGTTGCGGGTGCCAGGATCGCGGCCCCGGTGCCCTGGATGCCGCGGGCCGCCAGCAGTTGCCAGGGCTCCTGGGCCAGTCCGCCCGCCAGGCTCGCGGCGGTGAACAGCGCCAGCCCGGCCAGGAACACCCGCTTGCGGCCGAAGAGGTCGGCAGCGCGGCCGCCGAGCAGCATCAGGCCGGAGAAGGTGAGGGTGTAGGCGTTGACCACCCATTGCAGCCCGGTCTCCGAGAGGGCCAGGGTGGCCCGCATGGAGGGGAGGGCGACGTTGACGACGGAGACGTCGAGCACGACGAGGAACTGGCCCGCGCAGGCGGCCAGCACGACCGCCCACAGGCGGGGCGCCTCGGCGGCTGCGGGGCCGGATATGGAGCGGGAGCTCGCGGGCTGTGCGGTCTGCGGCATGCGCGTAGTGTGACACCTGCCATGCCGCCCCTCGCGCTCGTTTTCGGGCGGAAGTCGGGCGGCTACTTCGGCGGCTCCGGTCCCGTCACCCGCACCGTTCCGCATCCGACCCGCTTCGCCTCGGCCGCGACGTAGTCCGGCAGCAGTTCGACCGTCGGGTCGTGCTTCCTGAGCAACGACTCCTGTCGCTGCACCAGGAAGGCCACCGGGCCGGTCTGGCAGGTGGCGACGTAGACGCTCATGTCGCCGAAGACGCTGCCGAACCCGTCGCCGCGGAACCGCGGGGTCCCGCTGTAGCCCAGCGGGATGACGAAGGACGCCAGCCGCGGGTCCTCGATCGTGGTGAGCCGGACGCCGTCCAGGTCGAAGTCCCGGCCGTACTCGCACGAGTGGGCGAGCCCCGAGGTGTCGCCGGTGGTCCGCATCGCCCGCGCGGAATCGTCCTCGCCCGTCAGCCAGGACGGCGCGGGGACACCTTTCAGCCCGCACAACCGGTCCTTCGAGTGGGCGCCCGGCCGCTGCCGCTCCACGACCCGCGCCAGCTTTCCCGGTGCCGGATAACTGCCCCGGCACTTCTTCTCCGCCAGCACTCCGTTGGCCAACTCGACCACCGCGCCGGCCATCGCGGCCCGATAGCGGCGCCGCCCGGCCGGATCGTCGTCGTCGGAGGAGCCGAGCCGGCCCGAGGAGAGCGAGACGACGGTCGGCGGGTCGTCGTGCCGCCCGCCCACGCAGGACTCGGGCAGCGCCACCCAGGCCCGTCCGGCGGAGACCATGCCCGGAAGGTCGCCGCCCAGCGGCACCATGACCGGGGAGAGGAACTCGCGCGTCCACTCGCGGGCGCCCCGGCCGTCGAACTGCGCGAGCTGCTCGATGCGGGCCGATATCTCCCACTTGAGCTCGTCGTCCTTCCACCGCTGGAGCCGGCATTCGGCGCTGTACCCGCCCGCGCGGCCGAGGCTTCGGAGCGACAGCTCCCGGGTGCGGATCTCCCCGTCCGAGAACAGCCGGTCGACCGCGTCCGACGAGAGCGCGCCCCAGCACCTGTCCCGGGAGGTGAAGGGCAGTTCCCCGGCCTGCCAGGCCAGGCCCCCCGCGGCCAGCAGCGCGCCGACGACCGCACCGATCACGGCCGCGCCGGACCTGCCCCGCACCAGGCGCCGCAGCCGCCCCGACGGCCGCGGCCCGGGACGCGGTGCCGCGGCGGGCTCGGGAGCCGGCTCGGTGACGGGTTCGGCGCCCGATTCCGCGGCGGATTCCGCGGCGGGCTCGGACTCGGGTTCGGACTCCGCGGCGGGCTCGGGCCCGGATTCCACGGCCGGGGCGGCGTCCGGCTCAGGATCCTGCTGCGGGGCGGGCCGCTCGGCATCGGCGGCCGGCTCCGGACCGGACCGGGCATCCCGCGCGGAGCCCTGCTTCTCCTCGGACATCTGGTCCCTCTCCCTGTGCTGTTCGCCGCTCATGACCGGGGTGCCACCGCGGGGCAGCCGAGGCGGTCGGCGACGGAGTTGGCGGCGGCCGCGAACACCCGGCGCGGATCGGGATCGGCCTGCGCCGCCAGGAAGGCGTCCAACTGCAGGAAGAAGACGGTGGGCCGACCGGCGCAGGTCGCGGTCAGCACCCCGTGCTCCTCGCCGACCTCGCCCGTGCCGCGCCAGCCCTCGCCCGGGGGCCCGTCGCCCGCCAGACCGGTGAACAGGGCCGTGAGCCGGGGCCGGGAGACCGCCGCGAACAGCGCCGCCCGGACGGGGTTGCGCACGTCCGCCGTGTCGAGCACCGAGCAGGTCTGCAGATCGTCGCGGACGGCACCGACTCCGGCGTCGTAGTGGTCGTCCTTGTCCAGGTCGAAGCGGAGTCCGGGAATCCGGCACAGCTCGGCGCCCTGCGCGGTGAGGCTGTCGTCGGCGTCGGCCCGGGCGAGCGGCGAGACGGCCTCGAACGGCTCCTCCGGCGCGCAGCCCGACGCGTGGGCCGCCGTGCCGGCCAGCGACAGCAGCAGGTCGGCGACCTCCTCCTCGGTTCCCATGGACGCGGCCAACGGGGAGGTCCGGGCCCCCTCGACGGTCACCGCGGTGGGCAGCCCGTCCGCGCTGTCGCACTTCTCGGGGAGGACGAAGACGGCGCGGGCCCTGCCGACCAGGCCGGGCAGGCCGTCCGGCAGCGGCGCCGAGTCCGCGTCCAGGTAGGTCCGCAGCCAGTCGCGCCGCTCCTTCGAGCCGCGCGGCACCGTCGCGACCTCGGCCTCGATCCGCTCGTCGTACCCGCTGCCGCTGGTGTCCCGGAGGGTCACGGAACAGGTGGCGCGCCGCCCCTTCCGAGGCGGCGCCGACTGCTCGCCGCTGCGCTCCTCGTCCTCCGGCAGCTCGTCCAGGACATGGGGGACCCGGTCGCCCTCGCGCACCTCCCAGGCGCCCCAGCAGTAGCTCTGCCGGTCGAAGGGCCAGGTCTCGGTGGCCCGGGTCCCCAGACCGGCGCCCGCCAGTACGGCGATCCCGAGCAGGACCGCCAGGCCCCTTCGGCGACGCGCGGCGGATCCCGCGGACTTGTCGCTTCCTGTCATTCCACTCCCCCTGAGCCCCCTGTGCCCCCCTGTGTGCCGGGACCGGCATCGCCGCACTCCCGGATCGACAGTCCGTCGAGGCTACCTGTCGCCCGGAGGGGTGGCGGCGGTAGGGCAGCATGGCACCGAACGCGCACGCCGGGCGTGCGCCCTCGCCGCGCGCGGGCGCACCGCGACCGTGCGCGAGCGAGCACAGCGGCCGCGAGTGAGCACATCGGCGGCCTCGGACAAGAGCAGACGACAGCGGACAACAGCAGAGGAACGCGTGATGAACCCTCAGGTACCCGAGGCCGGCACCCTGGCCGCGTTCGAGGCGGCGAAGGGGTTCATGCCGCTGGACGAAGGACTCGCGCTCTACGCGGCCGCGGCCGAGGCGGGCGCCCTCGGGCTGCCGCTGCTGGAGGTCGGCACGTACTGCGGCCGCTCGACCCTGCTGCTGGCCGACGCCGCACGGCAGGCAGGCGTGACAGCGGTCACCGTCGACCACCACCGCGGCAGTGAGGAGCAGCAGCCGGGGTGGGAGTACCACGATCCGGAGGTCGTCGATCCGGTCGTCGGCCGGATGGACACACTGCCCGCCTTCCGCCGCACGCTGCACGCGGCAGGACTGGAGGAGCACGTCGTCGCGCTCGTGGGCCGCTCGCCCCGGGCCGCCGCGCTGTGGGGCACGCCGCTCGGGCTCGTCTTCGTCGACGGCGGTCACACCGAGGAGCACGCCACCGCGGACTACGAGGGCTGGACGCCGCATCTGGCACCGGGCGGACTGCTGGTCATCCACGACGTCTTCCCCGACCCGGCCGACGGCGGCCAGGCCCCGCACCACCTCCACGAACGAGCCCTGGCCTCGGGCGACTACACCCCCGGCCCCGCCACCGGGTCGCTCCGCGTCCTGCGGCGGAGGTGAGGAGGCGGGACCGGCCTCGAAGAACGCGGAGGACAGGCTCTACCATCTACGCCTGTGTCGAATGGATGCGCTTCGTGAGGCGGCGGTCAGCCCGGCGGACGACGGCCCTGCTGATCGCGGGGGCCGTGTGCGCAGGGGCGGCCGGGTGCGGGATGTCCGGCGGCCATGGCGGCGGCTCGGGCAGCAGCGGCAAGCCTTCCCGCTCCCCGTCGGCCGGGAAGAGCTCCGGCAAGGAGACCGGCGAAACCGGCGGGAGCGGCAGCAAGCACGGTGGTGCGGACAGCCGCGACGAGGACGGCGGACAACACTCCGGACCGCACGGCGGCAAGACCCCGCTGCGCGGCAAGGTGATCGTCGTCGACCCCGGCCACAACCCTCACAATCGCGACCAGCCAGGCAAGATTTCCCGGTCCGTCGACATCGGCACGGGAAAGAAGGAATGCGACACCACGGGCACCGCGACCAATTCCGGTTACAGCGAGGCCGAGTTCACTCTCGCTCTCGCGCACCGCGTCCGCACAGAGCTGCGGAAACGGGGAGCGACCGTGAAGTTCACCCATGACGGCGAGGAGCCGTACGGTCCGTGCGTCGACGAGCGCGCGGAAAAGGGGAACCGGGCGCACGCGGACGCCGCCGTTTCCCTCCATGCGGACGGCGCCCCCAGCGGCAGCCGCGGTTTCCATGTGATTCTTCCCGCATCCGTGCACCGGGGGGGCGCCGACACCCGGGCCATCGCGGGCCCCTCGCGGCGGCTCGGCACCGACCTGCGCGACGCCTTCCGGGAGGCCACCGGCGAACGCCCCGCCAACTACCTCGGGAATGGCGAAGGACTGGACACCCGGGGCGATCTGGGCGGTCTCAACCTCAGCACTGTTCCCAAAGTCTTCCTCGAATGCGGCAACATGCGGGACCCGGCCGACGCCGCACTCCTCACCTCCGGGAAGTGGCGGGAAAAGGCGGCCCGGGGGATCGCGGACGGAATCTCCGCTTTCCTCACCTGAAGGGTGAGGGAAACGTGGAACCGACAGGCGAACCCCCGGGGTCTACCCGTAGTGTCGTCCGTACGATGGGGTGCTCACCCCCGGCGAACCTCAACCATGACAAGATCGACTAAGGACCCCACGTGAACATCCGCTCGCTCACCCGAGGCGACGGCGCGGTGATAGGAGCAGCGGTGCTGCTGTTCATCGCTTCGTTCCTCGACTTCTTCTCCGCAGACTGCGATGGCTCGTCCTGCCCCGAGTTGCCCAACGCCTGGGACACGGACATCCTCCAGCTCACCCTCCCGTCGATCTTCCTGGCGGGGCTCATCGGCACCGGTCTGCTGGTCGGTGGTCGTTTCCTGCCGGAGGGCCGCAAGTTCGGTGCGGTCTCGCTCCCGCAGGCGGGTGTGACGCTGCTGCTGGTCGCGCTGTGGTCCTCAGTCTGGAAGATGGCTGTCGCACCGGACCAGGCCGACATGGGGGCCGGCGCCATTCTGGCGCTGATCTCGCTGCTGATCGGCGCGGTGATCGCGATGATCACGCCGGTCGTCCCGGCGCTGGCGGCCCCGCTGCTGCCCGCGAACACCGGCGGCCCCGCGCCGTACGGCCAGCAGTACCCGCAGCAGGGTGGCGGCTACGGCTACCCGGGCGGCCAGCCGGGCCCCTACGGGCAGCAGCCCGGTCAGGGCCAGCCGCCCTACGGGCAGCACCCGGGTCAGCCGCAGGACGTCCAGCCGGGCCACCAGCCCGGGCAGCCGGGCCCCGGCCAGTCCCCCGGCGGCCAGCAGGGCGCCGCAGCAGGCGCCCCGGACCCGAACTTCCAGCCGTTCTGGTTCGCCGTCCCGATGGCGCGCCCGCTCTTCCCGGAGGACGGTTCACCGCAGCCGATCGCCGAACTGGCGCCGGGCACCTGGTACCTCGCGGTGGAGCAGCGCGGTCAGGCGCTGATCGCGCAGACGCAGGACGGCCGGCGTGGCGTCCTGCAGGACACCTCCAACATCCAGCGCGGCTGAGCCCTCCGGCTCCGCCGTGCGCCGGTGGCCCCTCGCCCTTCCGGGCGGGGGGCCGCTGCCGTACGCTGCCGCAGCAGCGGGCTGACAGCCTGTCAGCTGAGCGCCGTCGGCAGGGGAGGCGGCCCCGATCCCCAGCGGGTGACGGCGGCGGATCCGGTGACGCTGCGGGTGCCGGCCGAGTTGAACGGCTGGCCCCGCGCGGTGGCGCGAGGCGATGCAGCGTGCTGCCCGGCCGGACGCTTCAGCCCTGGACGAAGTCGAGTGCCGCGTCCACGACCCGGGGGGCGCCGAGGACGGCGCGGTGGCCGAGCCCGCGGGTGACGACGAGCTCGGCCCGCGGGCCGTGGGCGGCCAGCAGCCGGTGCGCCTGCCGGAGCGGGACCATCCGGTCGTTCTCGTCGTTGATCAGCAGCATCGGGGTGTCGATCTGGGCGGGCCAGTGCGCCCCGTCGAAGCGCGCCCAGGGA